>NZ_JBCNNF010000528.1:0-4076 GCF_039594555.1 Inquilinus sp. | reverse complement strand
CACACCAGGTGCGCGTCGCGCGCGCGTTGGTCGTTCATGGCTTCGTTACTGCGTTTTCCGGCTGGGGCTATTTCATCTCGGCGGCGATGAAGTCGCCGGTCCTGGCGATCAGCGAATCGACCATGCCGGTGCCCTCGAAGACGTTGAAGGAGTGGTCCATCGGCTGGACCCACAGCTCCTCCGGCCCGTCATGGTAGTCGAGCAGGACCTGGCCGGAGTCCGGCTGCGGGAACACCACCGTGTCGTTGGTGCCGACCGCGACCAGCAGCGGGCCCTTGTAGCGGGCGATCTCCGCCACCGGGTCGACGGCATAGAGGCTGTCGAAGAAGGCCTGCTTCAGCGGCACCTCGGCACCCCAGGGCAGCCTGGCCGTGATCGGCCTGTCGCCACCGGCCAGCCCCTGGCGCATGACCTCCGGTCCCACCAGCAGCGCCACCGAGGCCGGCAGGTTGGTGCCGGGCGCCCAGAGCGAGACCGAGGTCAGCTTGTGCGGGGTGCGGCCGGCGACGATGGCGCCGACCGTGCCGCCCATGCTCCAGCCCACCAGCGCCATGCGATCGCGGTCGACCTCCCCCTCCGCGGCGAGGAAGTCGAGCGCCGCCAGCGCGTCCTTCACCTGGCCCTGCAGAGTCAGGTCGGCGAAGGCGCCCTCGCTGTCGCCGTTGCCGCGGAAGTCGATGCGCAGGCTGGCGAAGCCCCGCTCTGCCCACAACCGCGCGGCGCGATGAAAGATCCCCTCCTTCACGGCCGGGATCTCCATCTCGTTGCGCGTGCCGGTGAAGCCGTGCAGCAGCAGCACGACCGGCGGCGCGGCGACGCCGTCCGGCAGGGCGAGCGTGCCGACCACCTTCTGCCCGTCGACGGTGAAGCCGACCGTCTTCTCGGCGGCCCGGCCGGCGGACGGAACGGCGGCGAAAGCGCACAGGGTCATCAGCAGCACCGCCAGCTTCGAGGTCGACACGAGCCCCTCCCTTACTTCAGCGTCGGCCGCATCACGCCGTCGGGGCCGCGGCGCAGCGGGGCGGGCTGCTTCGGCAGCGGCGCGCCCGGCGCCTCGGCGATGGTGACGCCGTGCGGCCAGTCGGCCGGGGCGATGGCGATGTAGCGGGCATAGCCGCCAGTGCCGCCCAGCGGCTTGGCGAAGCCGATGCTGATCAGCGCCCCGGCCTCCGGCACCTGGTCGAGATTGGCCACGCCCTCCGCCTGGGTGAAGTGGTTGTGCATCAGCCAGGCCTCGCCCTCCAGATCCGGCGTGGCGTCGGTGTCCAGCGGCTCATGCCCGTGGAACAGGATGCGGCGCTGCAGGTGCAGGAACTTCAGCGCGTCCAGCGACACGCCGGGGAACGGCTTGTCGTTGAAATGGGCCACGTCGTCCCACTTCTTCGACCAGTCGGTGCGGACCATGACGACGCTGCCCTCCGGCACCGTGCCGTGCTTGGCCTCCCAGGCGGTGACGTCGTCGACCGTCATGGCGTAGCTCGGGTCCTTCGCCACCTTCTCGTGGATGTCGATCACCACCAGCGGCCGCACCGCGAAGGTCGGCGGCAGGTCGCTGATCGTGGCGCCGTACTCGTCCCAATGCGCCGGCGGGTCCAGTTGGGTGCCGTACTGGTCGGTCGGCAGGGCGTAGGCGGTGGCGACGAAGCCGTGCTTGGCATAGGTGAACTCGTCGCCCTTCTTGGCATAGTCCGGCAGGTCGTTGCCGGCCACCGCCGGCTTGACCTCGGCATTGCCGAAGCCCGGCCACACCGGCTGCACCGGGGCGAAGGCGTGGGTCAGGTCGATGTATTTGGCGCCCTTCAGCGCCGAATCGTACACGCTCCACAACCCTTCCTCGGCCTGCGCCGCCGGCGGCAGGACAAGAACGAGGGTCAGGACGGCCGTCGCGGCCAGAATGCGCAGCATGGAAGCCCCCTTCGATGGTTGCACGGACGAGCATCGCCCGGCCCGGGCCGCCCTCCAAGCGGAACTAGCCCAGCCTCTCCACCAGGAAATCGACGAAGCTGCGCAGCTTGGCGCTGGGCCGCGGCTCGCGCCGACGCACCAGATGGATCGCCCGCTGCGGCAGCTCCCAGTCCGGCAGCAGGCAGACCAGCCGGCCATCGGCGATGGCGGGGTCGAGCAGCACGTCGGCCTGCACCACCACGCCCATCCCCGCCAGCGCCGCGGCCAGCAGCGCCTGGCCGTTGTTGCAGACCATCCGGCCGCGCACCGGCACCGCCGCCGTCTCCGCCCCGCGGGTGAAGCGCCAGGCGTGGTCCGGCCCCCAGGCGGCGAAGGCCAGGAGGTCGTGCCCGGCCAGATCCTGCGGCTGCGCCGGCGTGCCGCGCCCGGCGAGATAGGCCGGGCTGGCCACGGCGTGCATGCGCGACGGCGCCAGCGGCCGCGCCACCAGATCCTCGTCGCCGACCCGGCCGGAGCGGATGCCGACATCGAACCCCTCCTCCGCCAGGTCGACGACCCGGTCGTTGAGGCTGAGCTCGACCCGCACCGCCGGGTACAGCGCCATATAGGCGCCGATCGCCGGCACCAGCCGGTGCGCGCCCCAGCTGACCGGCGCGGTGACCCGCAGCGTGCCCTGCGGCACCGCCCGCAGCGCGTCGGCGACACGGTCGGCAGCCTCGGCGCCGGCCAGCACGTCGCGGCAGCGATCGAGATAGGCGGCACCGATCTCGGTCAGGTGGTGTCGGCGGGTGGTGCGCTCGATCAGCCGCGCGCCCAGCCGGACCTCCAGCGCCCGGACATGGTTGGCGACCATGGTCGCGGACAGGCCGAACGCCTCCGCCGCCCCGGTGAAGCTGCCGGTCTCGGCGACGCGGACGAACACCTCCATGCTGGTCAGCCGGTCCATTCCGAAGCCCTGGTTGGGGGTGATGCAAGCGTCGGCCAGTTTATCCAGCCTGGCTGCGGATCGAAACTGCGTCGGCTTTCCTCTCAGGAGACGATGATGACCCCGATCCGCGCCCTCGCCGCGATGGCGGCGCTGCTGCTCTGCGCCCCCGCCGCCGCGGCCCAACCGCCCGCCGTCCTGCCGCTGCCGCCCGACTGGTATCCGGAGAGCGTCGCGGTCGGGCTGGACGGCGCCTTCTATGTCGGCAGCTGGCGCCAGGGCGCCGTCGCCCGCATCCGGCCCGGCGACGCCCAGCCGGAGGTGCTGGTGCCGCCCGGCTCGAACGGACTGGCCAACGGCCAGGGCGTGCTGGTCGACGCCAAGGCCGGGCTGCTCTGGGTCTGCTCCGGCAGCATGGGCTTCACCATCGTGCCGGTGACGCCGAGCGCGCTGAAGGCCTATGACCTGGCCACCGGCGCACCGCGCGGCAGTTGGCCGATGCCGGACCGCGGCTACTGCAACGACCTGGCGCAGGACGGGCGCGGCACGCTCTACGTCACCGATAGCCTGCATCCGCGGCTGCTGCGCCTCGCCTCCGGCGGCACGGCGCTGGAGATCTGGAAGGAGGATCCGGCGCTCGGCGGCGGCGATGCCAGCCAGGTCCTGGGCGGCACCGCCTATTTCCTGAACGGCATCGCGGTGACGACGGATGGGCTCTATGTCAGCGCGGTGGCGGCGCAGCCCTGGATCCTGCATGTCGGCATCGGGCCGGACGGTGCCGCCAGCGCCATCACGCGCATCCCGGCGCCGCGGCTGCTGAAGAATGTCGACGCCATCCGCGCCGACGGGCCGGGCCGGCTGGTGCTGTTCGAGAGCAACGCCTTCGGCCAGGACGGCCCCTATGGCGGCGCGGTCACCCTGGCGCGAATCGCCGACGGCCGGATCACAGAGCTGCAGACCATCGTCGGCGGGCTGAACGACGCCTCCTCCGGCGTGGTCGCGGGCGGCCGGGTCTGGTTCATCGAGTCGAAATACGGCCTGCTGACGGCGCATGGCAGCGACGACGCGGCGGTGCCGCGCGGCGTGCCCTTCGACCTGCAGTCGCGCGAGCTGCCGCGCTAGCCCGGAAATCTCACACCCCCTACGCCCTGCGTCGTCTTGCGGTGAGTCGGATGCGGGGGCGGGACGCGAAAAGCGTATAGGGACATACGGTTGAGCGGCCCGCCCCCGCAGGCGGCCACCGCAA
>NZ_JBCNNF010000527.1:0-4117 GCF_039594555.1 Inquilinus sp. | reverse complement strand
GGTAGCGCTCCTGCAGCGACGGGCGCGGGTCATGCGCGGCGATCCGCTCCGCCCTGGTCCGGGCGAAGGGGATGAAGCCGCCGAGGAAGGAGCAGCCGCCGCCGGCGCCATAGCCCTGGGCCAGCACGTTCCAGCCGGTATAGGTGCCCAGCGGCACCAGCGCCTGGACCGAGGGCACGCCCGCCACCTCGTTGCCGTCGCCGTCGACGCGCACGACCTTGGACGGCAGCGCCTGGCGGATCCGCGGTGGCAGGACGTCCGGCACGCCGCTGAGGTCCGGATAGTCGAAGCCGCGGCCGACATCATAGTCGAGGAAGACGTTCAGCCTGCCGTCCGGCCGCGGCGCGCCGGGGATGGCGGGCCAGCTCATCGCCCGGGAATCCGGGTCGACCAGGTCGCCGGCGGCGAGGGTCGGATAGCGGCTGGCCGGCGGCGCCTTGCCCGACCGCACCCAGTCGACCAGCGCCGCCTGCAGCGCCCGCAGGGTCATGGATGACGGGTTCGGGTTGCCCGGCATCGCGCAGGCGGGCAGGGCCTCCCCGGTGGTCGAGAAGCCGCCGATCGCCGACCCGCCATGGGTCACGCCGGGGAAGTAGTAGCGCCGCACATTCGCCGGCAGCGGCAGGTCGCGGCGCGCATCGGTGCCGACCAGCCCGGGCGACATCCGCAGCCCCCACAGCTCCGCCGCGCCGAAGGTCTCCATGATCTTCGGGCAGGTGCCGGTGGCCTGGCAGCGGTCCAGCAGGCTGGTGGTCCCGCGCCGGCGGGCCCGGTCGTCGTATCGCGTCCACCACAGCGTGCCCTCGCTGCCCAGCTCGTAGAGGGTGGCGGCGCCGCCGGGCACGCCGAAGCGGATGTTCATCGGCAGCTGGCGGGCGGCGATGTTCGGATTCATCCCGTCGAACACGATCCGCCCCTGCTCGTCGGCGTTGAAGCCGAGATTGAGGAAGCTCTTCAGGAAGTTGCCGGATTGCGAGGTGCCGGTCGCCACGGTCCAGCGCACCAGCCCGGCCGCCGGGTTGGCGGTGCCGGCATCGTCCGCCGCGGCATGGCGCAGGAAGGCGGTCAAGTCGCGGGTGGCGGCGAAGCCGATGCCCAGCACCTTCGGCGCCTTGCCGGTATAGGCCAGGCCATAGGCGAAGCGCGGGTCGAAGCCGCCGCGCAGGCAGATCCAGCCGGGGTCGGGCGTGCCGGGGAAGGCACTGGTCGAGCAATTGCCGAAGGCCCAGTCGCGCGGCGGGACCGGGATCGCCGGTCGGTCGTCGGCGGATTGGCGGAACAGCCGCGCCCGGCGGGTGTCCAGGGTCGCCGGCACCGGCCCGGGCCCGGTGCGGGAGAAGCCGACCAGGATCGGCAGGCTTGTCGTCCCCGGCGCCATGTTCATGAAGCGGGCGAAGGCCGGGCCGGTCAGGCTGGCCGCCACCGGCACCTCCGCCGTCTGCAGCCCGTCGGCGGCCGGGATGTCGCCCTGCCAGCCGCTGACCACGCGGATATGGCCGTCCGGGTCGGCCTTGACGCCGCCATTGCCGCGGTTCGGCACGTCATAGACCAGCACGCCGCTGGCCTGCTTCGGGTCGGCCGGCAGGGCGATGGCGAAGGTGGCGCTGTATTCGACCTTGCCACGGGAATTGCGCGGCGCCTGGCGCAGGTCGGTGATGATCGCGTTGGCCGGGTCGGCCGGATCCAGCTCGCCGCGGAACCGGCCCTGCAGGATCTCATAGGCCGGGGCGCCGGGCTTCGCCGGGGCGGCGGAGTCCTGCCGCTCCACTGTCAGCATCGTAAGCCGGGCCTGGGCCGCGCCCGGCAGGGCCGCCGCCAGGACGAACAGCGCCGCGGCGCGGATGATGCAACCCCTCATGCGTTCCCCCTTATGTCGTTGTGATCGGGCCGGCGGCGCCGGCGTCAGCCGTCGTCCGGCAGCTCCAGGTCGAGCAGGGCGGAGGACAGCGACTTGCCGTGGCTGTCCAGCGCCAGCGAGGTGGTGACGCCGCTGCCCAGCACGCTGCGGCCGACGAAATGCAGCGCCGCCAGGCCGGGCAGCTCGAAGCGGGTGAAGCGGCCGGCGAGGTCGCCGCAGATATGCGCCTCCACCCGCTCCGCCGTCACCGCGCGGCGCAGCCGGTCGTAGTCGGCCGGGTGGCGGGCGATCACGCTCAGCGTGGTGGTGTCGCCCTTGTCGCCGGCGCGGGCATGGGCGAGCGTCCCCAGGCGGACCATCATGCCTCCAGGATCTCGACTGCGGGGCTGACATCCCGCCGGTCGATCAGGGTCGAGACGATGCCGACCACGGGACGTAGCGCGCTGCGCACGCCACCCCCCGCCGCCGGGCCGTTGGTGTACAGGCTCTCCACCTCGCGCGCGGCGTCGCCCGCGGCCTCGGCGGTGGCGGCGCGGGCGCACAGGCGCAGCCGGACCTCCGACGGCTCGCCGCCGCGCAGCCGGCCGGGCAGCAGCGAATCGACGCCGACCAAGTCCAGCCGCAGGTCGGTAACGTCGCCGCGCCGGGCCAGCCGCTCGCGCACGATCTCGGCGGCGCGCCGGCCGCGCTCGACCGCGCCGGACCCGCCATAGGAGATGCCGGCCTCCGCCTCCCACCCCGCCTCATAGGCGACGCTGACCTTCAGCGACTCCGGCCGCGGTTGCCCGCGCGCGCCGGCGACCGCGACACGGTCGGCGCCCCGCTCGGCCACCGCCACCCCGGTGACGTCCAGCACCACGTCGGGGGTGACATAGGCGCCGGGATCGGTGACCTCGTACAGCAGCTGCTCGGTCACCGTGGCGCGGCTGACCCGGCCGCCGGTCCCCGGCAGCTTGGTGATCGTGATCGCGCCATCCGCCGTGACCTCGGCGATCGGGAAACCGAGATCGGCGAGGCCGGGCGCGTCGCTGCCATCGGCATCGGCGAAATAGCCGCCGGTGACCTGCCCCGCGCATTCCATCAGGTGCCCGGCCAGGGTGGCGGTGGCGATGCGGCCGGCATCGTCCAGCGCCCAGCCGAAGCGCCAGGCCAGCGGCGCCACGAACAGCGACGGGTCGGCGACGCGGCCGGTGATCACCAGCTGCGCCCCGGCCTCCAGCGCCGGCAGCATCGCATTGGCGCCGAGATAGGCGTTGGCGGCGATCAGCGGGCCGTGGGAGGCCAGCGGCCGGCCGTCCTCAAGGGCGAGGGCGGTGGGGTCGATCCGGTCCAGCACGTCGTCGCCGGTCACGACACCGATCCGCAGCTTCACGCCCAGTTCGCGGCACAGCGCGGCGGCGCGGCGGCCGGCGCCCACCGGATCGGCGGCGCCCATATTGGTGAGCACCCGGATGCCCTGGGCGGCGACGCCCGGCAGCACCGGCCGCAGCCGCCGCTCCAGCAGCGGGTCGAAGCCGGCATCGGGGTCGGCCCGGCGGCGGCGATGGGCAAGGGCGATGGTGCGCTCGGCCAGGCATTCGAACACCAGCGCGTCGAGCTTGCCGCGCGCCACCAGCTCCGCCGCCGGCTCCAGCCGGTCGCCGGCGAAACCGGCGCCGGCCCCGATGCGCATCGTGCGATCCGGCATTCAGATGGCTCCCGTGGCCCAGGCGACGGCCGTCATGACGAGGGTCGAGGCGAAGGCCCATTTGAAGATGAAGCGCTGATGCGCGCCCAGCTGCACCCCGGTCAGCCCGACCAGGATGAAGGTCGAGGCGGTGAGCGGGCTCAAGGGGAAGCCGGTGGTCATCTGGCCCAGGATCGCGGCCCGGCCGATCGCCAGCGGGTCCTGGCCCAGCGCGCCCGCGGTGCCGGCGAAGACCGGCAGGATGCCGTAGTAATAGGCGTCCGGCGTGAACACCAGGCTCAGCGGCATGCCGGTCACCGCCACGATCTGCGACAGGTAGGGCGCCAGGCTCTGCGGCACGATCGCCACCAGCGCCTCGGCCATGGCGCCGATCATCTTGGTGCCGCCCAGGATGCCGGTGAAGATGCCGGCGGCGAAGATCATGGCGGTGACGGTGACGACGCTGTCGGCATGTTTCACCAGCCGCTCGCGCTGCTGCTCCCAGCGCGGATAATTGACCAGCAGGGCGATGGCGAAGGCGGTGATGAACAGCACCGGCAGCGGCCACAGCCCGGCCAGAAGCACCACGATCA
>NZ_JBCNNF010000526.1:0-4128 GCF_039594555.1 Inquilinus sp. | reverse complement strand
GCCCAGGGCGGGCCGCCCTGATGCCAGGGCTTGTGATGGGCCAGGGCCGGCCCGGCGGTGGCCAGCACCGCCAGGGCGGTCAGTGCGGGCACGAGGACGCGTCGTCGCAAGCTCATCTCGATCAATCCCCTTTCCGGGCGCCCTCGACGGACGCCCCTCAGACCAGGGACGATCGACCCCCGCGGTTTATTCCGCCGCCAACCGCAGGGCGGCGTCGAGGTCGGCGATCAGGTCAGCTTCGTCCTCCAGACCGACATTCAGCCGAACCAGCCGGCCGGCATAGTCGGTGCCCAGCCGCGGGATGCTGCGATAAGCCATCACCAAGCTGGTGGCGCCGCCCCAGCTGTAGCCCAGCCTGAACAGGCGCAGCGCCTCGACGAAGCGGGTGACCCAGGCCTCGTCGTGCTCCGGCCCGAACACGATCGAGAACACGCTGGACGAGCCCCTGAAGTCGCGGCGCCAGGTCTCGTGGCCGGGGCAGGAGGGCAGCGCCGGATGCAGCACCGCCTCGATCTCGGGCCGGCCGGCCAGCCAGGTGGCGACCGCCAGCGTGGTACGCTCCAGCCGGTCGAGCCGGACGCCCAGCGTCTGCAGCCCGCGCAGCGCCAGGCTGCAATCGTCCGGCGACACCGCCATGCCCAGCAGCCGGTGCGCGTCGCCGATCGCCTGCCGGTGCCTGTCGTCGGCGACCGAGACGGTGCCCAGCAGCAGGTCGCTGTGGCCGCCGACATACTTCGTCAGCGCCTGGACGCTGATGTCGGCGCCATGGGCGAAGGCGTCGAACAGGATGCCGGCGGCATAGGTGTTGTCGATGGCAACGCTGACGCCATGCCGGTGCGCCGCCGCGGCGAGGGCCGGCACATCCTGCACCTCCATGGTGATCGACCCCGGGCTCTCGCACCACAGCAGCGCGGTCCCGGGACGGATCAACGCCTCGACCTCCGCCCCGGCAAGGGCGGGGTAGGTCTCGACCTCTACCCCCAGCTTGGCCAGCAGGCCCAGGGCGAATTCTCGGGTCGGGCCATAGGCGCTGTCCGGCACCAGCACATGCGATCCGGCGCGGCACATCGCCAGGAACACCAGCGCGATGGCGGCCTGGCCGCCGGGCACCATGAAGCTGTGCCGCGCGCCCTCCAGCTCGGCGATCCGCCGGGCCAGCTCGATCGTCGTCGGCGTCCCGTACAGGCCGTAGGTGTAGCCGCCGTCCATCGACCAGTCGTCACGCGCATCGGCCAGCCGGTCGAACACCACGGTCGAGCCGCGATACACCGGCGTGGCCAGGGATCTGAAGCCCTCCGGCGCCTTGGCCTCCGGATGGATCAGCCGGCTTCTCCAGCCCAGCGGCGGACGGTCGTCAGTCATCGGCAATCCTCCGCAGGGGCAATGTCAGGCGGCGAAGTCCGGTTCCTGGCGCATCAGCCGGCGCTTGATGCTCTCCAGATGCAGCCGGGCGCTCTCGGCGTCGCCCTCGCGCATCTGCTCATAGGTCCGGCGGGCGATCTCGGCCGGCACCGGCGTCAGCCTGCGGCCGGTGCTCAGCGCCTTGACCTGCACCTCGGCCGCGCGCTCGAGGTAGTAGAGGTCGTCCCAGGCCTCGGCGATGGTCGGGCCGCACACCATCACGCCGTGGTTGCGCAGGAAGACGATGTCGGCGTCGCCCAGCGTCGCGGCGATGCGGTCGCCCTCGGCCTCGTCCAGGGCCAAGCCGTTATAGGCGTCGTCCACCGAGGTGCGGCCATAGAATTTCAGCGCCGTCTGGCCGGCCCAGGCCAGCGGCTGGCCCTCGACCATGCTCAGCGCGGTGGCATAGGGCATATGGGTGTGGAAGGCGGCCCGGGCGCGCGGCACCAGCTTGTGCAGCCGGGCGTGGATGTAGAAGGCCGTCGCCTCCGGCCTGCCGTCGCCGTCGATCACATTGCCGTGGAAGTCGCAGACCAGCAGGCTGGAGGCCGTGACCTCGGCGAAGGCCAGGCCGTAGGGGTTGACCAGGAACAGGTCGTCCCGCCCCGGCGCCAGCGCCGAGAAGTGGTTGCAGATGCCTTCCTCCAGCCCCAGCCGCGCAGCCATGCGGAAGCAGGCGGCCAGGTCGATGCGGGCCTGGCGCAGCGCCGCCCAGTCGATCTCGCCGATATTCGACAGCCGGGACGGGTCGGCGGCATGCAGCTCATGGGCCATGGCGGGGTCTCCTGTCGGCGCTCGGGTCTCTCAAAGCCAGCCGGCATCCTTGAACAGCCCCGGCAGCCCGTCCAGGGCCGGAAGCACTGCGGCGGGCGCATAGCCGTCAGGCGGCCGGCGGCCGGTGCCGCGGTCGATCCAGACGTCGCGCAGGCCGAGCTCCCGCGTCGCCACGAGGTCGAGATGCGGGCTGGCGCAGACATGCACCACCTCATCCTTGCCCACGCCCAGGACCTGATGCGCATGGCGGAAGATCCGGAGCGACGGCTTGTAGGCGCCGGCCTGCTGCGCCGTCACCACCCGGTCGATATGGCCGCCGAGCTGGGCGACGTTGCCTGCGATCACGTCGTCATCGGTGTTGGAGATGATGCACAGGCGGAACCCGGCCGCCTTCAGCGCCGCCAGCGCCGGCACCACCTCGGGGAAGGGCGGCATCCGGCTGATCGCACCCGTCAGTGTCTCGGCATCGCGCTCGCCCGAGGCGACGCCGAGCTCCCCCATCGCCAGCCGCAGCGCGGTGCCGGCGATATCGCGGAAGCGGCGATGCGGCTCCGCCTGCTCGATCGCGTGCTCGTGCCGGTCATAGGTCTCGATCAGCCGGGCGGGGTCGATCGCCACGCCCCGTCCGGCCAGGATGGCACGAGCGGCGTCGCGCAGCCCCTCGTCCCACTGGATCAGGGTGCCGTAGCAGTCGAAGGTGACCCAGGCGGGGCGCGGTCCGGACAGCATGACGGGGATCTCCACAAGTGCGGGGCCGGTATCGCGCAGGCGCGGCTTATTGGGAAACGAGATTATCGACTGGATCTTATCGGAAGTGCAAATATCGATCCCATGTTCGACCTCGACCTCCTGCGCACCTTCGTCGCCGTCGCCGATGCCGGCGGCTTCACCCGTGCGGCCGAGCGGGTGCATCGCAGCCAATCGACCGTCAGCCAGCAGATCCGCCGGCTGGAGCAGGATCTCGGCCACCGGCTGCTGGACCGCGACCGTACCGGCGGCGCCGCGGTGCTGACCGAGGAGGGCGAGCTGCTGATCGGCTATGCCAGGCGGCTGCTGGGGATCTCGGCCGAGGCGCGGGAGGCGCTGGCCGGTCCCGGCCGGGCCGCGGTGGTGCGCCTCGGCGTGCCGGAGGATTTCGCCGGCCGCCGGCTGACCGACCTCCTGTCCGGCTTCGCCCGGCAGAGCCCGCGTATCCGCCTCGACACCACCAGCGCCTGGAGCGCCGAGCTGCGCCGGCTGCTGGCGGCGGGGGAGCTGGACCTGGCGCTGGTCAAGCGCGATGTCGGCGACGGCCGGTGCCTGGCGCGGTGGCCGGAGCGGCTGGTCTGGGTCGTCGGCCGGGAGGCCGACATCGACGCCGATCCCGTGCCGCTGGCGCTGTTCCCGCCGGGCTGCATCTATCGCGACCGGGCGATCGCGGGGCTGGAGGCGCTGGGCCGCCGCTGGCGGGTGGCCTATTCCAGCCAGGGGCTGATCGGCGTCCAGGCCGCGGTGGCGTCGGGCCTGGGCGTCAGCATCCTGGCCGAAGACGCTGTGCTGCCCGATCATCGCCGGCTGGGGGCGGCGGACGGCTTCCCCGACCCGGCGGAATCGGAGCTGGCGCTGCTGGCCAAGCCCGGCCGGCCGGACCGGGCCGCGGGCGAGCTGGCGGAGTATCTGGTCGGCGCCCTCGGCGCGGGCTGACCGGCGCAACCGCGATCAAACGGGCGGCCCCGGCCATGGGCACAGTGCCGGCGAAGGCTTGAGGGAGACGGGAATGGGGGCGGTCGAGCGGGCGGTCTGGTTCATCGAGAACCGGTTCGGGTCGGAGGTCACGCTCGATGCCATCGCCGAAGCCGCCGGCGTGTCGCGGTTTCATCTGTGCCGGCTGTTCGGCGTGGCCACCGGCCGGTCGGTGATGCGCTATGTCCGCGGCCGCCGCCTGACGGAGGCGGCGCGGGTGCTGGCGGCCGG
>NZ_JBCNNF010000525.1:0-4131 GCF_039594555.1 Inquilinus sp. | reverse complement strand
GATCCTGCAGCCGGTGGGTGATCAGGATGACGCTGACGCCGCGGGCGCTGACCGTGCGGATCAGCTCCAGCACCGCCTCGACCTCGGCGACGGCCAGCGCCGCCGTCGGCTCGTCCATGATCAGCACCTTGGGGTCGAAGGAGGCGGCGCGGCCGATGGCGATGCTCTGGCGCTGGCCGCCCGACAGGTTCTCGACCTTCAGCCAGGTGTTGGGGATGCGGATGCCGAGCCCGTCCAGCATCGTCCGCGCTTCCGCATGCATCCGCCCCTTGTCGAGGAAGGACATTCCGAGCATGCCGCGCCGCGGCTCCCGCCCCAGGAACAAATTGCCGGCGACGTCGACCGTGTCGCACAGCGACAGGTCCTGGTAGACCATCTCGACATGGTGCCTTCGGGCATCGGCCGGGCTGTCGAAGCGCACCGGGGCGCCGTCGATCTCGATGGTGCCGGCATCCGGGACCACGGCGCCAGACAACACCTTGCTCAGCGTCGACTTGCCGGCGCCATTGTCGCCGACCAGCCCCAGCACCTCGCCGCGGCGCAGGGTCAGGTCGACATCGGTGAGCGTCTGGATCGCGCCGTAGCGCTTGCAGATCCCGCTCATGCGGACGCGGACGGGTTCGTCCAACGGTCCCTCCATCACTGATCGCATCGGGGTTATGCCAGCCTGCGAAAATACTGACTCGTCATCCCGTGCGCGCTGCGGCGCGAAGTGCCGCTGCGCAGACACGGGATCTGCGCTCGATCGCGAGGAGATCCCGTGTCTGCAGCGCATCATTGCATGCTGCGCTGCGCACGGGATGACGGGTCAGTTTCAATGGTGCCCTGGGGTTACTTGAACATGCCGCGGTACTGGTCGACGTTGGCTTTGGTGACGATGGTGACCGGCACGTTGATGATCGCCGGCACTTTCTCGCCCTTCTTCAGCTTCAAAAGGCTCTCGACCGCGACCTTGCCCTCGGTCGCCGGGTCCTGCTGCACCACGGCGGCGACCCAGCCGGCGTCGATGCCGGCGATCGCCTGGGCGGTCAGGTCCCAGCCGAACACCTTGATGTCGCCGGTGCGGCCCTGGCTGGTCACGGCGGAGACCGCGCCGATCAGCGCCGGCTCGCCGGTGGCGTAGAGGGCGGTCATCGAGGGGTTGGCGGTCATCAGGTTCTCCGACGCCGTCAGGGCGACGTCCTGGACGTTCTGGCCGTCGACCGTGTCGACGATGTCGACCTTCACGCCCGACGCCGTGAGCGCTTTCTTGAACCCGTCCAGCCGCTGGTTCTGGATGAAGGAGTTCAGCGCGCCGATGACGCCGAGCTTGGCGCTGCCGCCCATGTTCTGCTTCACATAGTCGGCGGTGTGCTTGCCGATCTCCTCGCCGGCCTTGAGGTTGTCGACGCCGACGAAGGCGGCGTTGTCGCCGTCCGGGATCTGGGCGTCGACCGCGATCACCGGGATGCCGGCCTGCTTGGCCGCAGTGATCGCCGGTTTCACGCCGTTGACGTCGATCGCCACCAGCACGATGCCGTCGACCTTCTGGGTGATGTAGTTCTCGATCGCGTCGTTCTGGGCGCTAGGCACGTTGTTGGCGTTGAAGATCACCAGCTTGGCGCCGGCGGCGTCGGCCGCCTTCTGCGCGCCCTCGTTGATCTGGTTGAAGAACAGCGCCTGCTGATTGATCGTCACCAGCGCGATCGTCTCGGCCTGGGCGGCGCCGGCCAGCATCGCCGCGCCGGCCAGCGCCGCGGCGGAAACCCATGCGTTCAGTCGGATCATGAAGCTCTCCTGTGATGTCGTTGTCGCGTTTCATCCCTGACGGCGGCAGGCCTCGCGATCAGCCTGCCGTCTTGGCCCTGCCCGCCGGCGGCCCGACGGATGTGCGGATCACCAGTTCGGTGGGCAGGCGCTGGATTGGCGGCACGTCCTCGCCCCGGATCTGCGCCAGCAGCGTCCGGATGCCGAGGCGACCCAGCGCCTCGATCGGCTGGCGCACGGTGGTGATCGGCGGGCTGAGAAGGTCCGCGAAGGGCATGTCGTCGAAGCTGGCCAGCGACAGGTCGGCCGGCACCGACAGGCCGCGTGCCGCCAGCTCCTGCAGCACGCCGACGGCGATGTAGTCGCTGCCGGTGAACACGGCGGTGGGCCGGCTGCCGGCCAGGATCGCCCGGGTGGCGTCGCGCCCGAACTCGCGCTCATAGGCGCCGAACCGGACCAGCCCATCCTCGACTGCCAGGCTCGCCTCGGACATCGCCCGGGCGAAGCCGGCGAAGCGCTCGCGGCTGCTCAGCAGCTGCTCCGGCCCGCCGATATGGGCGATACGGCGGTGGCCGGCGGCGATCAGGTGGCGGGTGGCGTCATGGGCGCCGGCCTCGTTCTCGACGAAGATCCGGGTGACGGCGGCGCCGGGCACGTCCTCGTCCAGCACCACCACATCGGTGCGGCCGTCGATCAGGTCGCGCAGGCGGCCGTCATCGACCCGGTTGGTCAGCACCAGCAGCCCGTCGACATGGCGCGCCGCCAGCCGGTCGATGCTCGCCGCCTCCATCTCCAGGTCGCCGCCGGTGCTGCTGAGCAGGATGGAGAAGCCGGCACGCCGCGCCTCGTCCTCCGCCGCCGCGGCCAGCGCGGCGAAGAACGGGTTGGCGATCTCGGGCGTGACCAAGCCGATGGTCTCCGAGCTGCCGAGGCTGAGGCGCTTGGCCAGCAGGTTCGGGCGATAATCCAGCCGCTTCGACGCGGCATCGATGCGCCCGGCGGTCTCCGCCGGAAGCTCGATATTGCCGTTCAGGTAGCGCGAGACCGTGGCCGGTGAAACCCCCGCCTCCCGCGCGACGTCGCGAATGGTCGCCATCCCTGCCTCCTCGACCGCACCGTAGCCATGGAAACCGGTTTAGTAAACCGGTTTCTAGCCCGAAAATGAGGTTCATCCGAAGGATGCGGAGCCAATGCCGCCTCGCATCTGGCGTTCCAGATTCGTACAGAAATTTCGCTTAAGAGAAACAGAAATTCGCGAGCAAAGAGTAGATATCTCGACTATCAAAGATCAAAATCAACAATTTAATGTCAATTAACATTTCAATTTTATTGAATTCTCTTCCATCAACATCCGAAGAAATTGCAGTTTCTCCTGTACAGCCGTAAAAGGAATCCATTAACAAGTCAGAGCATTCGTTAGGCATTTGGTCCGATCCCTTCCTCCACCTGATGGTTGGGAGAGACCGGGCCGACCGGCATATCTCTCGGGAGGCTCATTTGGCCAGGATCCCCCTTTCCGCGACGCGGGCACGGCAGGCCGGACGGCGCGCCGCCGCTGTTGTTTCTGTGCTGCTGGCGATCGGAGGCGCCGCCCCGGCCCTGGGGCAGATGCTGCCGCTGCCCCCGGGCGATGTGGTGTCCGGCCTGGTCTACCGCCGGGACGGCACCTCCGTGCCCTTCGTCCGGACCGGAACCGACGCCAACGCCTACATCTTCAGCACCGCGCCGACCGCGTCCTTCGCCAGCTCGGCCGCGGCGGCGGTGGTGCGGACCACGGCCGATACGCAGTACATCCGGGTCTACACCGAAGGCACCACCCGGCCGGTCGGCGGCTTCATCGCCGGCTCGGACGTGGTGCGCGGCATGACGGCGGTGGAGATCAAGGACAAGCTGGCGCTGCCCTATCTGCCGGATTCCCTGACCATCGTCCGCGTGCCGGCGGGGACCTGCATCCTGACCGGCACCGGCGCGCCGATCCTGGGGAATTTCCCGGCCAACCCGCCGTCGATCCCGGTGGGCGGCCCCTGGGGCAGCGGCGGCACGCCGCAATCGCTGCTGATCGGCACGTCAAACGACCCGAACTGCGCCAACCCGCAATTCCTGCCGTCGGACGCCTATACCAACCGGCAGCTGATCGGCGACAAGGCGCTGGCCTATGCGCCGCGGGCCGGCGGCGGCAATGCCGGCGCCATTGGCCGGGCGCTGGACCGGGCCACGCCGCCGGCGCTGTTCGGCGACATGGACCAAGTCTACAACAGCCTGGACCTGCTGAATTACGGCGACTCGGACCCGCTGCAATCGGCCCTGCAGCAGTTGAGCGGCGAGGTCTATGCCGACCTGCCCTCGGTCGAGATCGAAGGCGCCCGGGCGTTCCTGGGCGTGCTG
>NZ_JBCNNF010000524.1:0-4144 GCF_039594555.1 Inquilinus sp. | reverse complement strand
CAGGGGCGCCGGTCGATCATCTCGCGCGGCGAGCTGATCGAGATCGGCGGCGCCTTCCGCATGCCCGACATCATGGCGCGGGCCGGCACCACGCTGCACGAGATCGGCACCACCAACCGCACCCACGCGAAGGACTACGCCGCGGCGCTGGGGCCGGAGGCCGGGCTGGTGCTGAAGGTCCACACCTCGAACTACCGCATCGCCGGCTTCACCGCCGAGGTGACCGCGCGGGAGCTGGCGCCGCTGGCGAAGAAGCATGGCGTCCCGCTGGTGCACGACCTCGGCTCCGGCACCCTGGCCGACTTGGCCGCGATCGGCTTGGCCCATGAGCCGACGGTGCGCGAGGCGGTGGCCGAGGGCGCCGACCTCGTCACCTTCTCCGGCGACAAGCTGCTGGGCGGGCCGCAGGCCGGCTTCATCGTCGGCCGGGTCGACCTGGTCGCCGCGATCAACCGCAACCCGATGAAGCGGGCGCTGCGGGTCGACAAGATCCGGCTGGCGGCGCTGGAGGCGACGCTGCGCCTGTACCGCGACCCCGCCCGTCTGGCCGAACGCCTGCCGACGCTGCGCCTGCTGGCGCGCAAGGCCGGGGAGATCGAGGCCCAGGCCCGCCGCCTCCTGCCGGCGGTGCAGACGGCCCTGGGCGGCCTGGCCACGGCCGAGCTGCGGGCCTGCACCAGCCAGATCGGCTCCGGCGCCCTGCCGCTGGAGACGCTGCCGAGCGCAGCGCTGGCCCTGACCGTGCCGGAGGACAGCGGCCGGGCGCTGAACGCCCTGGCCGCCGCGCTGCGCGAGCTGCCGGTGCCGGTGGTCGGCCGCATTGCCGACGGCGCGCTGCTGCTGGACCTGCGCTGCCTGGAGGATGAGGCCGGGTTCCTGGCCTCCCTCGCCGCGCTCGACACGGGCGACCATGGGCTGGCTTGACCGCCTCAAGGGCGGCCGGGCGGCCGAGCCCCCCTCGCCCACCATCGCCGAGCAGCTGGCCGCCGCCGCGGCCGCTGCGCGCGCCGGCGACCATGCGGCGGCGCTGGCGATCTGGGGGCCGCTCGCCCATGACGGCGTGCCCAGGGCCCAGAGCAATGTCGGCGCCTGCTTCGCCGAGGGGCTGGGGGTCGAACGCGACCTCGCCCTGGCCGTCCGCTGGTTGACCCTGGCGGCGGAGGCCGGCGACGCGGTCGGCCAGCGCAACCTGGCGACGCTGCATTTCCGCGGCGAGGGCGTGGCCCGCGACGACGGAAGGGCGGCGGCCCTATACCGCGCCGCCGCCGAGCAGGGCGATGCCACGGCGCAGGACATGCTGAGCTGGATGCTGCTCGAGGATGGCGCCCTGTTCGACCCGGCGGAGGGGCGACTGTGGGCCGAGCGCGCCGCCGGCCAGGGCGTCGCCACGGCCCTGACCCGGCTGGGCATGCTGCACCACAACGCGGTCGGTGTGGCGCGCGACCCGGCCGAGGCCGCGCGCTGGTGGCGGATGGCGGCCGAGCGCGGCGACGCCGACGCGCAGGCCATGCTCGGCGCAGCCCATCACATGGGGTCCGGTGTGGCGAAGGATCCGCTCCAGGCGCTGACCTGGCTGATCCGCGGCCAAGCCGGCGGCAGCGCCCTGGCCGGCCGGTTCCTCGGGCCGGCCCGCGCCGCGCTCGACCCCGCCGGCATCGCCAAGGCCGAAGCGCTGGCCCGCCGCCCGCTGCCGGAGGCAACGCCGTGATCATCGGCACTGCCGGCCATATCGACCATGGCAAGACCGCGCTGGTGCGGGCGCTGACCGGCGTCGACACCGACCGGCTGAAGGAGGAGAAGGCTCGCGGCATCACCATCGACCTCGGCTTCGCCTACCAGCCGATCGCGGATGGCGAGGTGCTGGGCTTCATCGACGTGCCCGGCCACGAGCGGCTGGTGCACACCATGCTGGCCGGCGCCTCCGGCATCGACTTCGCGCTGCTGGTGGTGGCCGCCGATGACGGCGTGATGCCGCAAACCCGCGAGCATCTGGCGATCATCGACCTGCTCGGCATCTCCCGCGGCGTCGTCGCCCTGACCAAGGCCGACCTGGCCGGCCCCGACCGACGGGCGGTGGTGGCGGCGGAGATCCGCGCTGCCCTGGCCGGCACGGCGCTGGCCGGGGCCGACATCCTGCCGGTGTCGGCCGTGACCGGCGAGGGCATCGCCGAGCTCGCAGATCGGCTCGCACTGGAGGCGATGGACTTCGCCGGCCGCGAGGCGGCGGGGCGATTCCGGCTGGCGGTCGACCGGTCGTTCACCCTGCGCGGCGCCGGCACCGTGGTGACCGGCACTGTGCTGTCGGGGTCGGTCGCGGTCGGCGACCACCTGCTGGCCAGCCCGTCCGGCCTGCCGGTGCGGGTGCGGTCGATCCACGCCCAGAACCGCCCGGCCGAGCAAGGTCGCGCCGGCGAGCGCTGCGCCCTGAACCTGACCGGCGACCGGGTGACGCGCGAGGCCTTCTCCCGCGGCGACGTGATCCTCGACCCGGCCTTGCACGCCCCGACCGACCGCATCGACGCGACGCTGCGGGTGCTGCCGGGCGAGCGCAAACCGATCGGCCAGTGGTTCCCGGTGCGCTTCCACACCGCCGCCACCGAGACCGGGGCGCGGATCGTGCTGCTGGGCGACCACCCGATCCCGCCGGGCGGCGAGGCCTTCGTGCAGTTGGTGCTGGACCAGCCGGTCGCCGCCGCCGCCGGGGACCGCTACGTCCTCCGCGACACCTCGGCCCAGCGCACCATCGGCGGCGGCCGGCTGGTCGACCTGCGGGCGCCCGCGCGCAAGCGGCGCGGGCCGGAGCGCCTGGCCCAGCTGGCGGCGCTGGCCCTGGACGACCCCGAGGCCGCGCTGACGGCGCTGCTGGCGGCGCCGCCGCGTCTGGTCGACCTGGCCGCCTTCGGCCGCGACCGGGCGCTGGGCGCCGGCCGGGTGGACGAGATCGCCGACCGGCTCGGCCTGGTCCGGATCACGGCGGGCGAGCAGGTGCTGGCGCTGACCTCGGCCGACTGGACGCAGCTGACCCAGGGGCTGCTGGAGACGCTGGACGGCTTCCACCGCGACAACCCCGACCTGCCGGGCATCGGCTTCGAGCGGCTGCGCCTGCAGTCGCGGCCGCGCCTGCCGGCCCCGGCCTTCGCCGCCCTACTGCGGGTGATGGCCCGCGCCGAGCAGGTCGCGCTGGAGGGCGCCTGGGTGCGGCTGACCGGCCATGAGGCGCATCTGACCAAGGCCGACGAGGCGCTGTGGGCGGAGATCGGCCCTCGCCTGGGCGGCGAGGCCCGGTTCCGGCCGCCGCGGGTGCGCGACATCGCCGGCGAGCTGGGCGTCGACGAGGCCGAGATCCGCCGCCTGCTGAAGCGAACCGGCCGCATGGGCCGGGTGGACGAGGTGGCACATGACCATTTTTTCCTGCGCCCGACCGTGGCCGAGATCGTCGGCATCCTGGTACAGCTGGGCGAAGCGCACGAGACCGGCTTCACCGCGGCGCAGTTCCGGGATCAGGTGGACAGCGGCCGAAAGGTTGCTATTCAGATCCTGGAATTCTTCGACCGCCACGGCGTGACGCTGCGGCGGGGCGACCTGCGCCGGCTGAACCGGCATCGGCTGGACCTGTTTCGTCCCTCGATCGGCGAGGCGCCGGCCGAGGGGCCTGGAGGAGAATCGTCCCCGGTGGGGCGTCCGGACTTCAAATCCGGGAGGGGCCGCGAGCCGGTCCTTGGTGGGTTCGACTCCCACTCTCTTCCGCCAACCCATCCCGACAGCACCTGATCGCCGCCGCTTGCCACTCCGGCCCGATTAAATCTAAATGATCGGATAACTATCGGGGCAGGGCATGCAGGAGGCCGCCGCCGCGCGCCGCGCGGGCGCCAATCTGGAGGGGGCCAGCGCGCATAACCGCCGCGTCGTCTTCGACCTGCTGCGCCTCTCCGGGCCGCTGTCGCGGGCCGATCTGGCCCGGCGCACCGGCCTGTCGTCCCAAACCGTGCACAACATCATCGACGACTTCACCGCCGCCGGGCTGGTCGAGACCGGGGAGCGGGTGGCCGGCCGCCGCGGCCAGCCGCCGACGCCCTATCGCATCCGCCCCGATGGCGGCTATGCCATCGGCCTGCATCTCGACCATCACGCTGTGCGCGGCGTC
>NZ_JBCNNF010000523.1:0-4148 GCF_039594555.1 Inquilinus sp. | reverse complement strand
TTGGTGTTTTTATAATATATACAGCATTACCTGCCGCATCTGCAGGATGGCGGTCATGGCGTCCTCCCGATCACCCGGTCCGCGTCGGTTGGCGATTGACAGGCCGGATCTCGGGTCTAAGAATTAACCGAACGATCGTTCAATTCAAGAGGCCCGGCGCAACCGGCCCATCCGCAGGAGGATGCCCCGTGGACCCAACGGTTCTGGTCGATCGCCGCGACGGCTGGAGCGTCCTGACGCTCAACCGCCCCGACCGGCTGAATTCCTTCACCGAGGAGATGCACCGCGCCCTGGCCGAGGCCCTGGCCGGGGTCGAGGCCGATGCCGGCTGCCGGGCGGTGCTGCTGACCGGGGCCGGGCGCGGCTTCTGCGCCGGGCAGGACCTCAACGACCGCGCCACCGGCGGCCAGGCGCCCGATCTCGGCGCCACGCTGGACGGCCTCTACAACCCGCTGATCCGCCGCCTGCGGGCCTTGCCGAAGCCGGCGGTCTGCGCCGTCAACGGCGTCGCCGCCGGGGCCGGCGCCAACATCGCCCTGGCCTGCGACATCGTGCTGGCCGCGCGGTCGGCCAAGTTCATCCAGTCCTTCGCCAAGATCGGCCTGGTGCCCGATTCCGGAGGCACCTATGCGCTGCCGCGGCTGGTCGGCGCCGCCCGCGCCCGCGGCCTGGCACTGCTGGCCGAGCCGCTGCCGGCCGACAAGGCCGAGGAGTGGGGCCTGATCTGGAAGGCGGTGGACGATGCCGCCCTCCGACCGGAGGCCGAGGCCTTGACCGCCCATCTCGCCACCCAGCCGACCCAGGGGCTGGCCCTGATCAAGCAGGCGCTCGACGCCTCCGCCGGCAACAGCCTGGACGCCCAACTCGACCTCGAGCGCGACCTGCAGCGCAGGGCCGGGCGCACGCCGGACTATGCCGAGGGCGTCCGCGCCTTCATCGAGAAGCGGCCGGCGAAGTTCACGGGGCGGGCGGAATGAAGGCGACCACCGCTGCGGAGGCCGAGTCGGTCGCGAAGGCCGCGGCCGAGACGATGTGGCGCGACGACGGCGCCAGCCGGGCGCTGGGCATGGAGATCCTGGAGGTCGGGCCCGGCCGGGCCAAGCTGGCCATGACCATCCGGCCGGACATGACCAACGGCCACGGCACCGCCCATGGCGGCTTCATCTTCACCCTGGCGGATTCGGCCTTCGCCTTCGCCTGCAACTCGGCCGGCGAGCGCACGGTGGCGGCGCATTGCAGCATCACCTTTCTGCGGCCGGGCACGGTCGGCGACCGGCTGGTGGCGACGGCGCGGCAGGTGTCGCGCTCCGGCCGCTCCGGCCTCTACGACGTCAGCGTCGCGGTCGGCGAGACGGTGATCGCCGAGTTCCGCGGCCATTCCCGCACCGTGGGCGGCTCGTTCATCGACCGGCCGGCCGAAGACTGAGAACAGGGAGAGGGCGATGCCGGTGATCCCGGGGCTGGACGCGGCCGAGCGGGCCTCGCGCGACGAGATCATGGCGCTGCAGCGCGAGCGGCTGGCCTGGTCGCTGCGTCATGCCTATGACAACGTCCCGCATTACCGCCGGTCCTTCGATGCCGCCGGCGTGCACCCCTCGGATTTCCGCGACCTGCCGGACCTCGCCAAGTTCCCCTTCACCACCAAGCAGGACCTGCGGGACAACTATCCCTTCGGCCTGTTCGCCGTGCCGCGCGAGCGGCTGGCCCGGATCCACGGCTCCTCCGGCACCACCGGCAAGCCGATCGTGGTCGGCTACACCCAGGCCGATCTCGACATGTGGGCGACGGTGATGGCGCGGTCGATCCGCGCCGCCGGCGGCCGGCCGGGCATGATGGTGCATGTCGCCTATGGCTACGGTCTGTTCACCGGGGGCTTGGGCGCCCATTACGGGGCGGAGCGGCTGGGCTGCACTGTGGTGCCGATGTCGGGCGGCATGACCGAGC
The DNA here is from genome assembly GCF_039594555.1 of Inquilinus sp. Lineage (GTDB taxonomy): Bacteria > Pseudomonadota > Alphaproteobacteria > DSM-16000 > Inquilinaceae > Inquilinus. The sequence continues at coordinate 2,204 of NZ_JBCNNF010000523.1, read as the reverse complement.
GCCAGGTCCAGCTGATCACCGACTTCCGGCCCGACATCATCATGGTGACGCCCAGCTACGCGCTGGCGATCCTGGATGGGTTCCGGGCCCAGGGGCTCGACCCGCGTGACAGCTCGCTGCGCTTCGGCATCTTCGGGGCCGAGCCCTGGACCAATGCGATGCGGCAGGAGATCGAGCAGGCCTTCGCCCTCGACGCCACCGACATCTACGGCCTGTCGGAGGTGATCGGCCCCGGCGTCGCCCAGGAATGCGTCGAGACCAAGGACGGGCTGCATGTCTGGGAGGACCATTTCCTGCCGGAGGTGATCGACCCGGTCACTGGGGCGGTGCTGCCGGACGGCGAGATCGGCGAGCTGGTCTTCACCTCCCTGACCAAGGAGGCGTTCCCGGTCATCCGCTACCGCACCCGCGACCTGACGCGCCTCTTGCCCGGCTCGGCCCGTCCTGGCATGCGGCGGATGGAGAAGGTGACCGGCCGCTCCGACGACATGATCATCCTGCGCGGCGTCAACGTCTTCCCGACCCAGATCGAGGAGGCGCTGCTGGCCTGCGACTGGTGCGGCGGCCATTTCGTCATCGAGCTGACCCGCCCGGGCCGGCTGGACGAGATGACGGTGCTGGCCGAGGCCCGGCCGGAGCATTGGGACGGCGCCGGCCTGACCGTGGCGGCCGAGCGGCTGACCTTGCGGATCAAGGACACGATCGGGGTCTCGGCCCGGGTGTTGATCCAGGCACCGGGGGCGATCGAGCGGTCGGCCGGCAAGGCGAAGCGGGTGATCGACAGGCGGCCGAAGGGGTAGGCGCTCCCCCTCACTGTCATGCCCGGGCTGACCCGGGCATCCAGAAATGCCGGTGCCGCTCTGGGTGGCCCCTGGATTGCCGGGTCAAGCCCGGCAATGACAATTGGGGTTGGTGGTCCGTCCTACATCTGGTCGTAATCGACCACCACCCGGTCGGTCTTTGGGTGCGACTGGCAGGTCAGGATGAAGCCGGCCTCGAGCTCCCAGGGCTCCAGCGAGTAGTTCAGGTCCATCGCCGCCTCGCCCTCGACCAACCGGGCCCGACAGGTAGAGCACATGCCGCCCTTGCAGGCATAGGGCAGGTCCATGCCGGCGCGCAAAGCGGCGTCGAGGATGCTCTCGCCATCGGCCACCGGCACCTCTCGGCGCTTGCCGTCGACCGTCAGAACCGCGGTGCGGCTCGGCGCGTCGGGCGCGGGTGCCGTCGGCTTCGGCCGCGGGCGCCCGCCGAGGGCGGAGACGAACAGCTCGACATGCACCTTCTCCGGCGCGACGCCCAGCTCCGCCAGCACCGCCTGGATCTCCCGGCTCATGCCCTCTGGGCCGCAGAGATAGACCTCGTCCACCATCTCCGCCGGCACCACCAGCCGCAGCAGGCGCCGGGCCTTGTCGCCGTCCAGCCGGCCGGTCAGGATCGGCAGGTCCTGCTCCTCCTGCGACAGCACATGGAACACCGAGAGCCGGCCGAGGAAGCGGTCCTTCAGTTCCTCCAGCGCCTCGCGGAACAGGATCTCGCCGGTCGAGCGGTTGCCGTAGAACAGGAAGAAGCGGCTCTCCGGCTCGCGCGCCAGCACGCCGCGCAGCAGCGACAGCACTGGGGTGATGCCGGAGCCGGCGGCGAAGCCGACATGGATGCGCGCCCGGTCCGGCGCGTTCGTGGCGCCGAAGCGGCCGGTCGGGGTCATCACCTCGATGGCGTCGCCGGTCTTGAGCGTGCGGTTGACCCAGTCGGAGAAGACGCCAACCCGCTTCACCGCGATGCGCAGCTCGCCGTCATCGGGGCCGGAGCAGATCGAGTAGGAGCGGCGCAGGTCCTCGCCGTCGATGCTGGCGCGCAGGGTCAGGTACTGGCCGGGATTGTAGCGGTAGTCGGCGGCCAGATCCGGCGGCACGTCGAAGGCGATCGAGACTGCGTCGGCCGTCTCGCGCCGCAGGTCGCGGATGGTCAGGCGGTGGAAGCGCGGCGTGGCGGCGGACATCAATGGCACTTGAAATAGTCGAAGGGCTCGCGGCAGTCGGTGCAGCGCCACAGCGCCTTGCAGGAGGTCGAGCCGAATTCCGACAGGCGCTCGGTATGGACCGAGCCGCAATGCGGGCAAAGCACGGTCTCGGCCCCGAACAGGGCGCGCCGGCCGGCGCCGTCCTGCGGCGGGGCGACGCCGTATTCGGCCAGCTTGCGGCGGC
>NZ_JBCNNF010000522.1:0-4162 GCF_039594555.1 Inquilinus sp. | reverse complement strand
GAACAGCCGCAGCCCCTGCGGCACGGTATAGGAGGCCATGTCGGTCAGATAGACCAGGGGCGTCAGGAAATCCTCATAGGTCCAGATGAAGGAGAAGACGGCGGTGGTGACCAGCGCCGGGGTCAGGAGAGGGAGGATGATCGAGCGGTAGATCCGGAACGGCCCGGCGCCGTCCATCATCGCCGCCTCGTCCAGCTCGCGCGGGATGCCGCGGATGAACTGCACCATCAGGAAGACGAAGAAGGCGTCGGCCGCCAGGAACTTCGGCACCACCAGCGGCAGGATGGTGTTCACCCAGCCCAAATTGTGGAACAGGATGTATTGCGGGATCAGCGTCGCGTGCAGCGGCAGCATGATGGTGGCCAGCATCAGCCCGAACAGGGTGCGCTTGAACCGGAAGTTCAGCCGGGCGAAGGCATAGGCCACCAGGCTGCAGGCCATGACGTTGCCGATCACCGCCAGGGCCGAGATCAGGAAGGAGTTGCCGAAGAACACGCTGAAGGGCAGGGCGGCGCCGCGCCAGCCATCGGCGTAGTTCTGCAGCCGCAGCTTGGCCGGCCACAGCCCGGGGTCGGAGAAGATCAGCGTCGACGGCTTGACCGAGCTGCTGGCCAGCCACAGCAGCGGGTAGATCATCACCACGGCGCCGGCGATCAGCGCCAGGTGGATCAGGATCCGCTTCGGCCGGACATCGGCCATCCAGAAAGGCAAGCCTTGCCGGCAGGCCCGCATCGGTGCCTCGTCGCGAGCCGCCGCCGTCATCGCTCATCCCCGTAATGCACCCAGAAGCGGGCCGACAGGAAGGCCACGGCCGTGGCGGTGGCGATGATCCCGACCAGGATCCAGGCCATGGCCGAGGCGTAACCCATCTGGAAGTTGGTGAAGCCCTGCTCGTAGAGATACAGGGTGTAGAACAGCGTCGAATCCGCTGGCCCGCCGGTGCCGTTGCTGATGATGAAGGACGGGGTGAAGGCCTGGAACGCGCCGATCATCTGCATCACGAAGTTGAAGAAGATGATCGGGGTGAGGAGGGGCAGGGTGATGCGGAAGAACTTGGTCACCGGCCCGGCGCCGTCGACCGAGGCGGCGTCGTACAGATCCTGCGGGATCTGCTTGAGGCCGGCCAGGAAGATGATCATCGGCGACCCGAACTGCCACACCGCCAGGCTGACCAGGGTGTAGAGGGCGGTGTCCGGGTTCGAGATCCAGCTCGGCCCGTCGATGTCGAACCACAGCAGGATGTGGTTGATGAGGCCGTCATAGCTGAAGATCTGCCGCCACATGATGGCGACGGCGACGCTGCCGCCGAGCAGCGAGGGCAGGTAGTACAGGCCGCGATAGAGGCCGAGGAACCGGATGCCGCGGTTCAGCATCACCGCCACGGCCAGGGCGAAGGCCAGCTTCAGCGGCACCGACAGGAAGACGTAGTGGAAGGTGACCTTGACCGCCTGGACATAGCGCGGGTCCTCGAACAGCAGCCGCTCGTAATTGTGCAGCCCGGCCCAGACCGGCGGGTTGAACAGGTCGTAGCTGGTGAAGGACAGGTACAGCGACGCCAGGATCGGCCCCAGCGTCAGGCACAGGGCGCCGATGATCCATGGCGCCAGGAACAGGTAGGCGGCGCCGTTCTGCTCCGCCGTGCTGCCGACGCCCCTCGGATTGGCGCCGCGCGAGCCGAGGCTCCGCCGCTTCACAGCCGGGCCTTGGCTTCGCCGATGAACTGGTCGGCGGCCTCCTGCGGCTTCAGCTTGCCGAAGGCCACCGCCTCATTGGCCCGGCGCAGCATGCCCGACATGCCGGTGATGCCGGGATAGCGCGGCGGCGCCGGGTCCTGCTGCAGCAGGTCGATATAGGCGATGATCTTGCGGTCGGCGTCGGTGCCCTCATTGGCCAGCGCCGCCCGGCCGGCCTTCGACGCCGGCACCATGCCGCTGCCGCGGTAGTACAGCGCGATCCCCGCCGGCTCGAAATGCATGAACCGGATGACGTCCACGATCCGATCCTTATGCGGCGACTTGGTCCACAGCCCGGTGGAGTTGCCGGCATAGGTGTAGTGGTGCTGCTTGAGCGTGCCGCCCTGGAAGCCGTTCGGCATCATGTGCAGCACCAGGTCGTCCTCGGTCAGCGCCTGCAGCCCGACGAAGCTGTCGGTCAGCGACGCGAACATCGCCGCGCGGCCGGAGATGATGCCGGTCAGCGCCGGGTCGTCGCCATTGGCCAGGGCCTGCACCTCGCCGGGCGGGATGCCGCCGGCGTCGCGCAGCTTCGCCCAGTAGGCGAACCAATCGGCCATGTCCTCGCGGGCGAAGCCGAACTGCCGCTCCGGCGTGAACATCGACTTGCCCCTGCCGCGCAGGAAGACGTCGCAGGGGATGTAGTTCGACCCCGCATCCTCCAGCCCCCAGAAGCGCTTGCCCTTGGCCTTGCTGATCGCGACCGCGGTCTCGGCCAGCTGCTCCCAGGTCCACATCTGGCCGGGCAGGGGCACGCCCGTCTCCTCGAACACCGCGGTCTTCACCGTGATCGCCGGGGCGATGCAGTCGTTCGGGATGGCGTAGAGCTGGCCGTTCAGCGTGCCGGCCTTGATCGCCCCGTCGACATAGTCCGACAGGTCCAGCGGCTTGGGGATGTAGCCGTTCAGCGGCGCCAGCACGCCGCGCCGGGCGTATTCGCCCAGCAGGTCGACATTGACGCTGAACATGTCGGGCGCGTTGCCGCCCGCGGCCTCGGTGGCCAGCTTGTCGGTGAAGGCGCTGAAGCTGGTGAATTCCGGCACGATCTCGATCCCCGGATGGCCGTCGGTATAGGCCTTCAGCGTCGCCAGGGTCTGCTTCAGCTGCTCCTGACTCTCGACATAGCCGCCGAAGCGGATGCGGGCCGCGTCCTGGGCGAAGGCTTGGGGCGCGAAGGCGCGGGGGGCGAGGCCGGCGAGGGCCGCCCCGCCGATCAGGGCCGCGCCGTGCCGCAGGGCGTCGCGCCGGCCGAATCTCTTGGAATCGAATCTCCTGGACATGTCGGGTCCTCCCCCTGAGGCGGTGGGGCGCTTGCCGCGCCTCTCACCATGACCGGCTCAATGTACGCAAGTTGGTGCAACGTAACACCACGATCGTCCGCTGAGTCAACACGGCAATGTTTCACAGCATGGGACTGGCCCGGAGATCCGCCATTTGACATCGGCGCCGGGGCGGCGCTATTCGTGATAAAACGTTGTACCTGGCGTTTTCGCGAAACAGCGGGTTTGGGGGATCGTGGCGAGCATTCTCGACGTGGCGCGGGCGGCGGGCGTCTCGGCCAGCACGGTGTCGAACGTGCTGAACGGCCGGCACGGGCGCATGCAGGCCGAGACCAGGGCCCGGGTGCTGCAGGCGATCGAGGCGCTCGGCTACACCCCGAACGCGCTGGCCCGGCAGTTCAAATCCGGCCGCAACCGCACCATCGGGCTGATCGTGCCCTCGGTCGCCAACCCGTTCTGGGGCGCGCTGGCCCACAAGGTCGAGCGTGCGGCCACCGCGCTGGGCTACAAGGTCTTGATCTGCAACGCCGAGCGCGACCCGCAGCAGGAGGCGCGCTATGCCGAGACGCTGCTGTCCTCCGGCGTGCGCGGGGTGATCTTCAGCTCCTCGCCGCTGACCTTCGACCACATCGCCCATCTCGTCCGCCGCGGCCTGGTGGTCGCCGCCTTCGACCGCAGGGGCCAGGGGGCGGAGGCGGTGGTGGCCTGCAGCGTCAGCGTCGACAACGAGCTCGGCGCCAGGCTGGCCGGGCAGCATCTGGTCGGCCTCGGCCACCGCCGCATCGGCTTCCTGTCCGGGCCGATCAAGACCGCCAGCCGCGCCGCCCGCCTCGACGGGCTGCGCGCGGCGATGGCCAAGGCAGGGCTGGCGCTGGACCCCGCGCTGGTCTGGCAGGGGGCGGGCATCGGCGGCTACGGCGACACCGAGGGGCCGGAGCTCGGCCGCATCGGCATCCGCGAGCTGCTCAGCCGCGACGACCCGCCGACGGCGGTGGTCACGGTCAACGACATGTATGCGATGGGCGCCTATGCCGGCGCCCGCGACCTCGGCGCCTCAATCCCGCGCGATGTGTCGATTGTCGGCTTTGACGACGTCGACCTCGCCGCCGTCGTGCACCCGGCGCTGACCACCGTGCGCCAGCCGCTGGC
>NZ_JBCNNF010000521.1:0-4169 GCF_039594555.1 Inquilinus sp. | reverse complement strand
GGTCAGTCCCTGGAACAGGGCGTGCAGCGCCGCGTCGTTGGCCTCGGGCGCGGTCTCGCCGAGATAGCGGCCGAGGCGGGCGGCGCGGTGGCTGAAGCCCTCGATGGTCAGGTGGCCGATCAGCCCCTCGACATCGCGGATGTCCAGCTTGCCGTCGGCCAGCCGGCGTGAGATCTCCAGCGCCAGGTGCTGGATCGGGTTGGCGAAGGGATCCTCGCGCTGCGACTTCTCGTAGCGTTTCAGCAGCTGCGTCAGCTCGCGGGCGAGGGGCACCGTCCGATCCTCCGGCCGAGGCGTGGCTTGACGCGAATCCGGCATGGTGCCTCCCGTGCGGCAGCGGCTGATGCTGCACCTGCGTCAGCATCCATGTTGCGCTGCGAAGGGCTTGTCAATCGCTTTGGCGAAGAATTCCGGCCCGTGAGCGACAGAACCGAAAGTACCGAATGCACAACAAAACCCCGCCGATCCTGCGGGAGTGTATAAAGTCCAAGATGTTGCAGTTGGGTCTTGAACCCGAAAAAGAAGTGGCCCCGACGCGGGGGGAAGCGTCGGGGCCGTTCTTCGCCTGGGTCCGATCCGCTCGGAGGGGAGGGAGCGTCCGGCCCGGCTGACGGCTAATTCGATCCCATCGGAGGATCTTGGCGATGGCTGGGGGGACAAACCATCGCCGGCCGCACAACTGATTTGGGAACGAACGCGAAATTGTCAAGCAACCCGAGGGCCGGGACAGGGCCGCGACGGACCGTCGCAATGCATGGCTTCAATGCGCATCCGCATGGTCTTGGCGATGCCCGCGGTCGATCAGGTCGTAGCCGCGCTTCAGGGCCGCGCCGGCGCCGATGACGCTGACGATGAACAGGCCGAGCCCAACCCGGTAGAGCTCGGGCCCGGTCGCCATGATCAGTCCGATCACGGCGAGGAGGCCGAGCAGGAAGGTGATGGCGAAGCAGGATCCCGGCTCGTTGGGCAGGAAGGCGCGGCTCGGCCGCTCCTCCCGGGCGTCGAAATGCTGCTTGATCAGCAGCATGACGATGCCGATGCAGGCGACGAACAGGGCGATGCCCAGCACATAGAGGTCGTTGCTCTGCGCCCGGGCGGCGCTGACCAGCCCGAGCAGGGCGATGATGGCGGCCGCGGCGGCCGCGTTCAGGCGTCTCATGATCCGTGTGGTCCGATGGTCTCGCGAGCTGGGCCTCACTATCGATAGGCTCCCGCCCGGCCGCAAGCCGCGGCGCAAGGCGGCGACAAAAAAACCTCCCCGGGAGGGGAGGCTTGGTCGGCGTTACCGTTATGCGAGAAGGCGAAGCCGACGAAGCAATCCAGGGGCCACACCAATGGCCCTGGATTGCTTCGCTGCGCTTGCAATGACGGTTTATAATTTTATCATTTTGTTACAAAGCGATCTTAACCTCACACGCCAATCTTGCCGCCGCCCTGCTTGGTGATCACCACCACCGAGGGGCGGGGCGGCATGCCGTCCTGGAAGTCCGGCCAGCGGGTCGACGGGTCGGCGAAGGTGCTGGGGCGGCCGAATTCCGGCCACTCCTTGCCGCCCTCGCCCGGATGCTGCACCGCGACGAAGAAGGTGGTCAGGTCCGGGGTGATCTTCGGGCCGCACATCTCGGCGCCGACCGGGACGCGGAAGAACAGCTTGCCGGTGCCGCGGGCTTCACCCTCGGTCTCCAGGCCCCAGATGCCGTCGGCGCGGCCGCTGTATTTGTAGTTGTTGCCATCGGTGGCGACCCACAGCCGGCCGTCGGCGTCTATCTCGCAATTGTCGGGCGACCCGAACCAGCCGTTCTTGCTGGTGGAGGGGTGGAAGGTGGCGCCGACCGCGGCGACGGACGGGTCGCCGCACTTCACCAGCAGGTCCCAGGCGGCGGCGGTGGCGGCATGATCGCCATCGGCCGGGGTGATCTCGACGATGTGGCCGAATTTGTTCTCGGCCCGCGGGTTGGCGGCGTCGACCTGCTCGGCCTTGCGCTTGTCGTTGTTGGTCAGGATGACATAGACCTTGCCGTTCACCGGGTTCGGCTGCACGTCCTCCGGCCGGTCCATCTTGGTGGCGCCCAGCAGGTCGGCGGCGCGGCGGGTCTCGATCAGCACGTCGGCCTGGCTCTTGAAGCCGTTGGCCTCGGTCAGCGGGCCCTGGCCGAACACCACCGGCATCCAGGCGACCTTGCCGTCGGCGTCGAACTTGGCGACGTACAGCGTGCCGTCGTCCAGCAGGTCCATGTTCGCCTTGCGGTCGTTCGGGTTGAACTTGCCGGCGGTGACGAACTTGTACAGGTAGTCGAAGCGCTGGTCGTCGCCCATGTAGACGACCACGCGGCCGTCCTTGGCGACGATGCTCTCCGCCCCCTCATGCTTGAAGCGGCCCAGGGCGGTGCGCTTCTTCGGGGTCGAGTTCGGATCGGTCGGGTCGATCTCGACCACCCAGCCGAAGCGGTTGGCCTCGTTCGGCTCCTTGACCACGTCGAACCGGTCGTGGTGCAGGCTCCAGCCGTACTCAGCCTCGCCCAGGCCGTAGCGCTTGTAGTTGCGCGCCTCCGGATGATCGTCCTTCAGCTCGCCACCGAAATAGCCGTTGAAGTTCTCCTCGGCATGCACCGTGGTGCCCCAGGGGGTGGTGCCGCCGGCGCAGTTGTTGATCGTGCCGATCACCTTGGTGCCGGTCGGGTCGGCCTTGGTCTTCAGCCGGTCATGGCCGGCCGCCGGGCCGGTCACCAGGAACTCGGTCGACCGCGCGGTGATACGGCGGTTGTACGGGCTGTCCGCCACCACCGCCCATTTGCCGTCGGCGCCGCGCTTGATCTCGATCACCGACTGGCCGTGCGCGGCCATCTCGATGTCGATCTGCTCCTTGCTCTGCTTCGACAGATCGAACTCGCCCTTCGCGTCGGCGAGGCCGGGGAACATGATCGCCGCGTCGGTGTATTCATGGTTCACCACCAGCAGGCCGTGGTCGCTCGAATTCGAGCCCAGCGGCAGCGGTACGTAGCCGATATAGTCGTTGTTGTAGCCGAACTGCTTCTCCTGCGCGTCCGCGGTCTGCTTCTGCGGGTCGAAGGCGGGCGCGCCCTTCACCACCGGGTCGCCCCAGCGGATCAGGATGTCGGCGTCATAGCCCTTGGCGACGTGGTGCCTGGTGTCGACGCCGGCCTCGAGCTCCTCGAACACGTAGCGCGAGGCGCCGGCCGCGGCCTGCGCCGGGCGGGTGTGCGACAAGAAGGCGGCCGGGCCCACCACGGCGCTGATCGCCGAGACGGCCAGGGCGCCGCGCAGCATCCCGCGCCGGCCGAACCGGGCGTTGACGATGTCGCCCATGGTCGGGTTGTCGGAGAGGTTGCTGCTGCGGTCGTCCTGCTGCTCGTAGCGCTGAACGCGCGACAGGGTGGAATCCTGGTCCATCTCGGTCCCCTCTGGGCTGGCTGCCGTGGCGGCGGGCTTCGAATCCGGGGCGGACCTTACCGATCTGTAATGTTTGATTTGCTGCAGTTTGATGACGGTTCGATGAACCCGGCGAGGCGGAGCACCGAGGCGAAGCGACGCGGCGGTTCCGGCTACTCGCGGACCGCGCAGGTCGGGCTGACGCGCATGATCAGCGGCTGGCTGGGAATCCCGGCGCTGCCGCTGGCCGTGGCCAGGGTGAAGCGGCAGGTGTGGGCGGTCGGGTTCAGCACGCCGGTGACGCTGACCCGGGCGCCGGCCGGCGGGTCCAGCACCACCTGCGTGCTCTCCACCGCTGGGGCGTCGTAGCCGGTGACGATGCCGCTGATCGCGGTGTGCGAGGCGACGTAGAACTGCCGGCCCTCGCGCAGCACCGAGGTCAGGATCACCGTGCCGGTGCGGATCGCCGAGGCGGTCGGCGCCGCGGCGGTGCCGGCATCGGCGTCGAGCAGGTGGATGGTGCTCGGGTTCGGCCCGGGCACGGTCACCGCCCATTCGCCCGCCGGGAAGCGGCCGTCGATGCAGGAGCCCTGCTCGTCGCAGAAATCATCCACCGGGACGGCGCGGGCCACGGTGGTGGCGGCGCCGAACACCCGCCGCACCAGCAGGGCCGAGCCGCCGACCACGGCGCGCGCCCGGTCGCCGCCCGGCCCGGCGGTGAAGTGGCCCAGCGAGCGGAAGCGCAGCAGCAGCGGGTTCGGCGTCCGGCTCCACGCCGC
>NZ_JBCNNF010000520.1:0-4184 GCF_039594555.1 Inquilinus sp. | reverse complement strand
GATCGACCGTCGGCAGCATCGCCGCTTCGTCCTCCAGCTCGCCGGTCGAGACGGCGTACAGCACGTCGCCGTCGAACTCGGTGGCGAAGGGCTGCAGCGCCCGCCCCATCGAGCTGTGCACCTGGATCGCCAGGCGCTGCAGCTCCGCCGGTTTCAGCTTCTGGTTGGTGACGACCAGGCTGACCGTGGTGTTGCGGGCCGGGGCGTCGGCGTTCGGCGCGCCGGTCCAGCCCGGCTTGCGGCTGGCCGGATATCCCGCCAGCAGCGCCGCGGTGGTCAGGTCCTTCGGCCAGCCCTCATCGCCGTAGCAGGCGGCCACGGTGCCGTCGCGCCTCGTCACCACGCCCAGCGCGTTGACCACGACGAAGGCGGCGACCTTCACCTGCCCGATCTGCCGGAAGGCGCCGCCTTGTCCGGAGAAGGCGTTGCAGCCGAACAGCGACCCGGTCACGGCCAGCCGCCCGGCGCCCTGGGCGCCCAGCGGGAACACGCCCGGCTTCGCGGCGCGGAAGGCGGCCTGGGCCAGCCGCTTGTCGGGCACGATCTCGTTCAGCCGGCGGCCGCCCAGGTCGTAGATGATGGCGCCGACCGACAGGGCGATGTTGTCCCAATGGCCGCCGCGGAGGCCGTCCTCCTTCAGCGCCGAGGCCACGGCGGTGGTGGCCTCGAGCCCGTACCAGGAGCCGCCGGAGAACACCACGGCGTCCAGCTCCGGCGTGTCATAGCCCAGGCGCAGATAGTCGGTGTTGACCGTGCCGGGCCCGCCGCCGCGGACATCCACGGCCGCCAGCGACCGCCGGTCGAAATGGAACACGGTGACGCCGGTCGGGCCCTCCTCATACTCGCCGGTGCCGACCTGGATCGCCGGCCAGTCGAACTGCAGCAGCCTGTCGCCGGCATTCAGCACCGGGGCCGGCGCGTCATCCGCCAGGGCCGGGGCCGCGCCGGCCAGGGCCAGGGCTATCAGGCCGGTTTGCAGGGCCGCCATCCATCGCTGCCGCATCGTGTCCCCCTCCGCGATCTCTAGGAATTTTGGCTCAGCGTAGGCACAGCCGGCAGCTGGCGGCAATGCGGATGTGACGCACTCGCGCCGCTATGTTGGCAGGATCAGACGGTATCCTGTCATTGCTGCCATCGGACGATCCGGCCACACTCCCGGCATGCCCGAGCCATCCCCTCCGCGCCGCATCGCCGTGCTGGCCTTTCCCGGCGTCGAGCTGCTCGATGTCGTCGGGCCGCTCGAGGTCTTCGCCGCCGCCTCCGCCCTGCACTGCAAGGCCGGGGCACCGCCGGTTTATGCGGTCGAGGTGATGGCGGCCCGGCCCGGCCCGGTCCGTGCGGCCTCCGGCCTCGTGGTGCTGGCCGATCGCGGCCTGGACGAGGCGGGGATCGACACGCTGCTGGTCGCGGGCGGCGCCGGGATCGAAGCGGCCGTCGCCGACCCGGTCCTGGTCGCCTGGCTGCGGGCCGCGGCGCCGCGGCTGCGGCGGCTCGGCTCGGTCTGCACCGGGGCGATGCTGCTGGCCGAAGCCGGGCTGCTCGACGGCCGCCGGGCGGTGACGCATTGGAACTGGTGCGAGCGGCTGGGCCGGCGCTATCCGGCGGTGCGGGTCGAGCCCGACCCGATCTTCATCCAGGACGGCCCGGTCTGGACCTCGGCCGGCGTCACCGCCGGCATGGACCTGGCCTTGGCGCTGATCGAGGCTGATCACGGCCGCGACCTGGCGCTGGCCACCGCCCGCGACCTGGTGATGTTCCTGAAGCGGCCGGGCGGCCAGTCGCAGTTCAGCGCCGCGCTGGCCGGCCAGGCGGCGGAGCGCCGGCCGCTGCGGGCGCTGCAGGACTGGATGCTGGCGCATCCCGAGGCCGAGCTGTCGGTGCCGGCCCTGGCCGAGCGGGCGGGGATGAGCCCGCGGAACTTCGCTCGCGCCTTCGTGCGGGAGATCGGCGCCACGCCCGCCGCCTATGTCGAGCGGCTGCGGGTCGAAGCGGCGCGCCGGCGGCTGGAGGAGACCGACCTGCCGGGCGAGACCATCGCCCGGGCCTGCGGCTTCGGCAACGGCGATGGCATGCGCCGCGCCTTCCTGCGCCGGCTCGGCGTGGCTCCGCGCGAATACCGCGAGCGATTCCGGCCCATGGCCGCGCCGGAAGTCATGGAGGAGAGAGCGTGACCACAGCCCCCGATCTCTGGTCCAGCCGGGCGGCGCTGCTGCCGGTCGACCTGCAGAATGCCTTCGACCTGCCGTCCTGGGGCCGCCGCAACAACCCGGAGCTCGATGCCAACAGCCGGCGGCTGCTGGCCGCGTGGCGGCGGGCCGGGCTGCCGCTGCTGCACATCCGGCATGATTCCGTCGAGCCCGGCTCGACCCTGGCGCCAGGCCATCCAGGCCACGCCTTCCGTGCGGGCCTGGAGCCACGGGAGGGCGAGCCGGTGGTGGCGAAGTCGGTGAACTGCGCCTTCATCGGCACCGATCTCGACCTGCGGCTGCGGCGGCTCGGCATCGGCACGGTGGTGCTGCTCGGCCTGACCACCGACATGTGCGTCTCGACCACCGCCCGGGTGGCGGCGAATCTGGGCTACCGGACGGTGGTGGCGGGCGACGCCTGCGCCTGCTTCGACCTGCCGGACGGCGTCGGCGGCACGGTGACGGCGGAGGAACTGCACCGAGCCCATCTGGCGACCCTGGCGGCGGAATTCGCCACGGTCACGACCACGGGCGCGGTGGTGGAGCAGCTGGGGGCCTGACGTTCGGGCCCATGGGCCGGTTCCCCCTCACCCGAAATCGCTGCGCGATTTCGACCTCTCCCCAAGGAGAGGTGAAAGGCGCCACCGCACAAAGCCCCTCTCCTCGGGGAGAGGGAGGGACCCGCGGCGAAGCCGTGGGAAGGTGAGGGGGCGGGCCTCTCGGCCCTATGCCTTCCTGTTCCGCAGGGCTTCCGCCTGGGCGTAGAACTTCTTCTCCCACTCCTTATGCGCGTCCTGCCCCTCGCGGATGAAGGGGGTGAAGACGGCCAGGTTGAGGAGCAGCCAGTTCACCAGCCGGGCCGGGAAGCGCAGCGGCTTCACGAAGTCGATGAACAGCACCACCCGGGTCTTGTCGGTGTGGTTCCAGGCCTCGTGCTCATAGGCGTCGTCGAACACCAGGGCCTTGCCTTCTTCCCAGTGGCAGATCTGCTTGTCGACGCGGATCGCCAGCTTCTCGCGCGGCTCCGGCACCAAGAGCGGCAGGTGCAGCCGCAGCACGCCGTTATAGGGGCCGCGATGCGGCGCCAGGTGCTTGCCCGGCTCGAAGATCGAGAACATCGCCGTCTTCAGCCCCGGGATCTTCTGGACGATGCGCCAGGTCTCCGGGCACTGGGCGATGTTCTTCTCCGAGCTGACGCCGTAGCCGGCCAGGAAGAAGGTCTTCCAGTGATTGTCCTTGCTGATCGTCTTCACGTCGGAGGAGATGTCCTGGAAGCTCGGCAGCTCGTGCTGGCGCAGCAGGACGCGGTCCAACTCGGCCCGGATCAGGGGCCATTCCTTCTCGACCTCGGCCACCCAGGGGAAGGTGGCGGTGTCGTAGACCGGCGGGTTGCCGACCTTGCTGTATTTCAGGTTGAGCCGCTCGGCCCAGGTGACGAGGTGCATGAAGAAGCGGGTCACCAGGCTCGGCCGCTCCAGGGTCGGGTCGATGCCTTCCGTGGCGAACACCTGCTTCGGGCTGACGGGGCCCGGATGCGTCGCGGTGCCTTGGTTTCCGACGCTTGCGTTCACGGTGTCACACTCCGACTGTGCTCTCGCTTCCCAACCGCCGCAGCGGCTTGGCGCATGGCTGCAACGTAGGACTATATCGCAGAAAACGGCGGTTGGGATGCAGGTCCGCCGCAGGATTTCTTCCCCTACACCAATGGCAGGGCGGTTGCTATCGCTCCATCTGCGAATCATTCCTAGCCGGATTTGTGACAACGTCAAGACACTGCGGGGGTGGCGCGACATTGAGCCTGGGCCTGACGCCAGGGCGCGGCCGCGCTATGCTGGCCCGCAACCCCGCCGGAGGCCCGCCCATGCCGTCGCTCGCGCATCTGCTGCCGTTCTTCGTCGCGACCGTGCTGATCGCGATCATCCCGGGGCCGGCGATCCTCTACACTGTGGCCCAGACTCTGGCGCGCGGCCGGGCTGTCGGCGGTGTTCCGCTGGTCGC
>NZ_JBCNNF010000052.1:0-23670 GCF_039594555.1 Inquilinus sp. | reverse complement strand
CCGGCGACCGGGAATGCGGTCTGGCCGATCGCGACAGCGGCGAGACCGCCTTTCCGGAGAGCAGGCGCCGCTGGCGCCCGGCGCCGCAGATCCGCGCCCGCAGTGCCGCAGACGGGCTGCATCTGGACTTTCCGGACGGCCGCAGCCTGCCGGCCGGGGCCGCCGACGACGCCCTGGCCACGCATTTCGGCTTTCCGGTGGCGCTGCGGCCGCACGCCGTGGATGCCGAGGAGACGGCGACAACCGGGCCGCTGAAACCGCGTTATGAGCGCCACCCGATCCACCTTGTGACCACCGCTTCGCTGGCCGCGCTGCGCGCGATCCTGCCGGACAGCGCGATCGACGAGCGCCGATTCCGGCCGAACCTGGTTGTCGACCTGCCCGATGCCGAGGGCTTCGCCGAGACCGGCTGGATCGGGCGGCTGGTGGCGATCGGCGACGTGCGGATCCGCATCATCGACCCCTGCGTCCGCTGCGCCTTCACCACCCTGGCCCAGGGCGACCTGCCGCTGGACCCCGCGGTGCTGATGGCGGTGGCCAAGCACAACGCCACCCATCTCGGCGTGCTGTGCACGGTCGAGGCCCCTGGAGAGATCAGGATCGGCGATGCCGCAACGATCACAGCCTAGCGCCGGTTCGCGGTGGAGAAGATACGGGATGGCCGGATCGGTCCTGCCCGTAGCGATGCTCGTGGCCGCTTTCGCCATCGCGATGCGGCCGGCCGCCGCGCAGTCCGGCACCGACGGGCCGCCCCTCGAATCCGATGCCGCCTCCTGCCACCGGCCGAATGGCGGCCAGCCGTCGATCGACGCCTGCAGCCGGCTGATCGCCTCCGGCCGCGCCACTGGCCACAAGCTGGCGGTCCTGCTCAACGATCTCGGCCTGCTGCGATACCAGGCCGGGGATTTCGGCGGCGCCCTCGACGACTACGACCGCGCGCTGGCCGTCGATCCCGGCCTGGGCACGGCGTGGTACAATCGCGGCCTCGCCCTGAGCCGCCTCGGGCGGCCGGGCGACGCCATCGGCGACTTCACCCGGGCCGGTGCGCTGGTCCCCAACCGGGCCGTGATCTGGGTCAGCCGGGGCGCCGCCTATGCCATGACGGGCGATCCCGCCCGCGCGATCGAGGATTACGACCGGGCCCTGGCGTTGCAGCCCGGCCTGGCCTTGGCCTGGGCCAGCCGCGCTGCGGCCCGGATTCGCCTCGGTGACCTGAAGCAGGGCCGGGCGGACCTGCTCGAGGCGCAGCGCCTCGACCCCGGGAACGCGGCCTTCGCCAACCTGCTGCAACAGGTCGACGACCAGCTGCGGCAGGCGGATTGAGCCGCCTCAATCCCCCAGGCAGATCCCCAGCGCCCGGGCGGTGGTGACCAGCGGATCGTCCGGCTTGACGTCCTGGTATTCGGCGATCGCCTCCTGCAGCGGCACGTCGATCACCCGCCGGTCGGACCAGGCGACCAGCCGGTCGAACTTGCCTTGCGCGATCAGGTCGACCGCATGGGCGCCGAAGGCCGAGGCGATCAGCCGGTCGCGCCAGCTGGGCATCGAGCCGCGCTGGACATGGCCCAGAACGGTGACCCGCGTCTCCGCCCCCGTGGTGTCGGCGATCTTGAAGGCGACATAGTCGCCGATGCCGCCGAAGCGCTTCTCGCCGCCGTGATAGTCCTTGTGCACCTTGGTGCCGTCGGCGGTCTTCACCGCTTCCGACACCACCACCAGCGCGAAGTTGCGCCCGGTCTTGCGTACCTCGCGGATCTTCTGCGCCACAGAGTCGATCGAGAACGGGATCTCCGGGATCAGGATGACGTCGGCGCCGCCGGCGATGCCCGCGGCCAGGGCGATGTGGCCGGCATCGCGACCCATCACCTCCAGCACCATCACCCGGGCGTGGCTGGCGGCGGTCGGCTGCAGCCGGTCCAGCGCCTCGGTCGCCACCGCCACCGCGGTGTCGAAGCCGACCGAGACCTCGGTCAGGCCGACATCGTTGTCGATCGTCTTCGGGATGCCGACATAGTTGAAGCCGCCCTGCTGCGCCAGGCGCCGCAGGATCTGGTGGCTGCCGTCGCCGCCGATGCCGATCAGCGCGTCGAGGCCGAGTTCGTGATAGGCACCGACGATCTCGACCGACCGGTCCTTCAGCGTGCCGTCGGCCATCGGGAAGGCGAAGGGGTCGCCCTTGTTGGTGGTGCCGAGGATGGTGCCGCCCTGGCGCATCACCGCCGTGGTCATCTTGTCCGGCGTCAGCACCTCGTAGCGCAGCGGCCGCGCCAGCAGGCCCGACGTGCCCTCCTTGATCCCGATCACGGTCCAGCCGAGCCCGTCGGCCCGGCACACCGCCGCGCGGATCACCGCGTTGAGCCCGGCGCAGTCGCCGCCGCTGGTCAGGATTCCGATGCGTTTCTCGCCCGCCATGCCGTGCTTTGATCCCGCCCCCGGTTGCGTTTCCCCCTTGTACCGGGATACGCCCGGTGCTGTAAGAGCCGGATGCAGCGGCCGGCCGGCCCCGCGCGGGAGCCCCGCGTCAAACGCGTTCCGGTCGGGCCGCTCCCTTTGCTATGATCGGGCCGCCGCTGAACCGGGACCCGCAGGAAAGGCCGTTTGAGGGAATGATCGACATCGAGTCGATGCAGGAGAGGCTGGCCGCCTTGCGGGTCGAGCACCGGGACCTCGACGAGATCATCGACCGGCTGAGCGCGGATGGCCCCGTCAACCAGCTTCAGATCCAGCGCCTGAAGAAGCGGAAGCTGCTGCTCAAGGACCAGATCTCGATGATCGAGAGCAAGCTGCTGCCCGACATCATCGCCTGAGCTTCGAGGATTTTCCGACCGATGGCCGAACCCGCCGCCGTGCCGCCTGTGGCAATCATCATGGGCAGCCAGTCCGACTGGGAGACCATGCGCCACGCCGCCGAGACCCTGTCGCTGCTGGGCATCGGCCATGAGGCGCGCATCGTCTCCGCCCACCGCACGCCGGAGCGGCTCTACGACTTCGCCCGGGAGGCGCGCGGCCGCGGCGTCAAGGTGATCATCGCCGGCGCCGGCGGCGCCGCCCATCTGCCGGGCATGGCGGCGGCGATGACGCCGCTGCCGGTGCTGGGCGTGCCGGTCGAGAGCAAGGCGCTGAAGGGCATGGACAGCCTGCTGTCGATCGCGCAGATGCCGGGCGGCATCCCGGTCGGCACCCTGGCGATCGGCCGGGCCGGGGCGATCAACGCGGCGCTACTGGCCGCCGCGATCCTGGCGCTGAGCGACCCGGCCGTCGCCGACGCGCTGGATTCCTGGCGCAAGCGCCAGACCGAAGCCGTGGCCGAGCACCCGAAGGACGAATGACCAGCACCGTTTCTCCCCTCCCCCCGGGCAGCGTCATCGGCATGCTCGGCGGCGGCCAGCTCGGCCGCATGACCGCGTTGGCCGCCGCCCGGCTGGGCTACCGCACCCATGTGCTGTGCCCGGACCCGGACAGCCCCTGTGCCCAGGTGACCGACCGGTCGACCCTGTCCTCCTACACCGACCATGCGGCGCTGGACGCCTTCGCCGCCCAGGTCGACGTCGTCACCTACGAATTCGAGAACATCCCCTACGAGACCGTGCTGCACCTGGCCGCCCGTGTGCCGGTGCGGCCGGGGCCGGACGGGCTGGCGGTGTGCCAGGACCGGGTGGCGGAGAAGGATTTCTGCAACCGCCACGGCATCGGCACCGCGCCCTGGCGGGCCGTGGGATCGGCGGCGGAGCTGGCTGAGGCCGTGGCCGCGATCGGCACGCCGTCGGTGCTGAAGACCCGGCGCGAGGGCTATGACGGCAAGGGCCAGGCGGTGATCCGTGATCCCGCCGACGCCGCCGCGGCCTGGGAGAAGCTGGGCGGCCGGCCGGCCATTCTCGAGGGCTTCGTCGATTTCGCCCGCGAGCTGTCGGTGATCGCCGCCCGCGGCGTCGACGGGTCGGTGGTGTGCTACCCGGCGGTCGAGAACCGGCATCGCGACCACATCCTGTCGGAGACGATCGCCCCGGCCCCCGGCCTGGCGCCGCAGCGCGCGGCGGAGGCGGAGGACATCGCCCGCACGCTGGTCACCGCGCTGGACATGGTCGGCCTGCTGGCGGTCGAGCTGTTCGAGGCGCGCGACGGCGGCCTGCTGGTCAACGAGCTGGCGCCGCGGCCGCACAATTCCGGCCACTGGACCCAGGACGCCTGCGCCTGCGACCAGTTCGAGCAGCTGGTCCGCGCCGTTTGCGGCCTGCCGCTGGGGTCGACTGCGCGCCATTCCGACGCGGTGATGCAGAACCTGATCGGCGACGACGTGCTGCGCTGGCCGGAGTTCCTGGCGGAACCCGGCGCGAAGCTGCATCTCTACGGCAAGGGCGCGCCGCGCCCCGGCCGCAAGATGGGCCATGTCAACCGGCTGGTGCCGAAGGGCTGAGCTCCCTTATCGGCGCATATTCGAGGGCCAAGACGCCGTTGCCGAAGCGCGCGGCCGAGATCAGCTCCAGTCCGAGCCGCTCGCCCGGCGGAAACAGCGGCATCCCCTGGCCGACCGCCAGCGGATAGCCGAGGAGGCGGATGCGGTCGACCAGCCCGTGGCGCAGCAGCTGCTGCGCCACGCTGATGCTGCCATGCACATAGATATTGCCGCCATCGCCCGCCTTCAGCGCCCGGACCGCCTCCGGCAGCGGGCCCTGCAGCAGCTCGGCAGGCGTCCAGTCGAGGTCCTTCAATGTCGTCGACGCCACATATTTCGGCAGGGCGTTGAATCGGTCGGCGAAGTCTCCTGTCTCCTGCGGCCAGGAGCCGGCGAAGATCTGGTAGGTCTTGCGCCCCAGCAGCATGGCGCCGCTGTCCGCCAGCTCATCATTCTTGAACCGGTCCATCTCGGCGTTCCATGCCACGCCGGTCAGCTTTTCGACCTCGGCGACGCCGTCGGCGCTGATGAACTCCGTGACGATCACCTTCCGCATCTCGCCCCTCCCTGTCCTGGTTCAGGCGGCGGCCGTCACCGCCAGCTCGATGAAGGCGCGAATCGCCGGGAAGCGCCGACGGTCGCGCTGGCACAGCACATATTCGTCGGTGTGCCAGTCGCAGTCACCCAGCGGCCGGACGGCGATGCGCGGATCCGGCCGGATCTCGCCGGCGGAGATGAAGCCGAGGCCGAGGCCCAGCGCCACCGCCTCCTGCACCGCCTCGCGGCCCATCACCTCGAACACCGCGCCGGGCGCGACCTCCGCCTCCGCCAGGCCGCGCTCGACCGTGCGCCGGGTCATCGACCCGGTCTCGCGCATCACCAGGCGCTGCCCGGCCAGCGCCGCGACCGGCACCGCCTCCCCCGCCGCCAGCGGGTGGCCTTCCGGCAGCATCAGCCGCACCGGGTCGCGATACAGCGGCACGATGTGGAAGCGCGGATCGACCGGCGGGTTGGACAAGAGGGCCACGTCCAGCCGCGCCTCCGACAGGTCGTCCAGCACCGCGCCGGCATTGCCGATCGACAGCCGGATCTCTACCCGCGGGTGGCGGCGGTCGAACTCGGCGATCAGCGGCATGACGTAATACGGGCTGTCGGCGCCCAGCTGCAGCAGGCCGCGGGCCAGCTGGGCCGAGCCTTCCAGCAGCGTCGCCGCCTCCTGCTCCGTGTCGAACAGCCGGGTGGTCAGCTGGAACAGACGGCGTCCCATCTCGGTCGGCTGCACCCGGCGCGAACTGCGCTCGAACAGCAGCACGCCGTAGCGCTCCTCCAGCGCCTTCACCGATTGCGACAGGGTCGGCTGGGTCAGCCCCAGGGTCCGCGCCGCCAGGGTGAAGCTGGCCTGGGTGGCCACCGCGTGGAAGGCCCGCAGCTGCATCAGGTTTATTCGCATGGCCTATAGATAGCATGGAAAGTGTGTATTGGACTTATGCATGAGGGCAGCGCAGGGTCGGCCCCAGCACCCATGCCGAGGCCGCCATGCCCCTTGCCGCCGCCCGTCCGATCACCACTGACGACATTGGGATCGCGACGCTGCGCCATACGCCGGACCGCCTGACCATCCGCTGGTCGGACGGCCGCGAGAGCCCCTATCCCGCGATCTGGCTGGCCGACAACCGGCCGGACCGCCGCGACCGGCCGGACGGGCAGCGCCTGTTCGACGCCATCGACCTGCCGGACGATATCGCGATCGGCAGCGTGGCCCTGGGGGCCGACGGCGCGGTCGAGATCCACCTGACCGGCTTCGACACGCCGGCGCGCTTCGGTGCCGCCTGGCTGCGCGCCTATGCGCTGGACCCAGCCTCGCGCGCCGAGCGCCGGCGCCGGCCGGTGCTGTGGGATTCGTCGCTGGCGCTGCCCGCCGGCGACTATGAAGCGGTGGCCGGCGACGAGGCCGCCCGCGCCAAATGGCTGCGCCAGGCCTGGGACCATGGCTTCGCCTTGCTGCGCGGTGTGCCCACCGAGCCCGGCATGGTGTGCAAGGTGGTCGAGCTGTTCGGCTTCGTGCGCGAGACCAATTACGGCCGGCTGTTCGACGTGGTGGCGGTGGACAAGCCGCAGAACCTGGCCTTCACCGCCATCGGCCTGGGCAACCACACCGACAACCCCTATCGCGATCCGGTGCCGCAATTGCAGTTGCTGCACTGCCTGGAAGCGGCGGCCGAGGGCGGCGAGTCGGTGGTGGTCGACGGCTTCGCCGCGGCCGAGCGGCTGCGGCGCGAGGCGCCCGACGCCTTTGCCCTGCTGACCCGCCGCGCCGTGCCGTTCCGCTATGTCGAGCCCGGCCGCGTCGACCTGCGCAGCCGGGCACCGCTGATCGAACTGGACGCCGAGGGCGCGCTGGCGGCGGTGCGCTACAATAACCGGTCGATCGCGCCCTTCGACCTGGATCCGGACGAGGTCGAGGCCTTCTACGACGCCTATCGCCACTTCGGCCGACTGCTGCACGACCCGGAGCTGACGGTCGGCTTCCGCCTGGCGCCGGGCGACCTGTTCCTGGTCGACAATCAGCGCGTGCTGCACGGCCGCCGCGGCTTCTCTGCCGGGCGCCGCTGGCTGCAGGGCTGCTACGCCGACAAGGACGGCCTGACCAGCACCCTGTTCAGCCTGGAGGCCGCCCGATGACCACGCCCCTGCACCCCCTGCTAGCCGAGATCGAGGGCCTGTTCGCCGCCCATGGCCACAACACCTATGGCGAAGGTGTGACCATGCAGGCGCATGGCCTGCAGGCCGCGGCCCTGGCCGAGCATGAGGGCGCGCCCGACGAGCTGGTGGTGGCCGCCCTGCTGCACGATATCGGCCACTTCCTGGAGCTGGCCGACGACGCCTTCGGCTATCACAAGCATGACGGCGCCGGCGGCGACTGGTTGGCCGCCCGCTTCGGCCCGGAGGTGAGCGAGCCGGTGCGGCTGCACGTCGCCGCCAAGCGCTATCTCTGCGCCGTCGAGCCGAGCTATCTGAACGTGCTGTCCGCCGCCTCGGTCCATTCGCTGGGCAAGCAGGGCGGGCCGATGAGCGCCGAAGAGGCGGCGGAATTCGCCCGCCATCCCCATGTCGACGCCGCGGTGCGGCTGCGGCGCTGGGACGATGGCGGCAAGGTCGACGGGCTGAAGGTCAGCACCGTCGCCGATTACCGCGACCGCATCCTCAAGGTGGCGAAGGCCGGCTAACGGGCCTGTCGAAAGCCGTCATCGCGAGCCCCGCAGGGGCGTGGCGATCCAGCGGCACCGGCCTATGGATCGCCACGGCGCTTCGCGCCTCGCGATGACGGCTCTTGGCGGCTGGCGCCGGCCCTCATACTAAGCCGCCGCCACCGCCTGGATCTCGACCAGCAGGCTGGGCACCGCCAGGCCGGCGACCACCACCAGGGTCGAGGCCGTGGCATAGCCGCCCAGCCGCCGTTCGCGCACCGTGCGGTACAGCGGGATCAGCTCCGGCCGGGTGAGGAACCCGTCGACCTTGACCAGGTCGGTCACCGTCATGCCGGCATCGGCCAGCACGGCGAACAGGTTGTCCCAGGCCAGTTCGAACTGGCGCTCGGCGTCGTCAGGGATGGTGCCGTCCGGCGTGGCGCCGACCTGGCCGGAGATGTGCAGCCAGCGGGCGCCGGCCGGGGCCGAGGCGCCATGGCTGTAGCGGGAGAACGGCGCGGCGACGCCGGCCGGGTTGTGCAGCTGAACGGTCATGATCTTCCCCGATGTCGGCGGCAGGCCTGCAGGCGACCGGCCCGAATGTGGACTTCCCACGTCGCCATCGCCATATTGGCAGGATGAGCGACGAACCCGATAGCACCATCCTGCGCTATCTCCGGCGGATCGACGAGAACGTCAGTCGGCTGGCCGAGGACGTCGGTGATCTCAAGCGCCGAATGACGCCGCTCGAAACCCAGGTGGCCGGGCTTCATGCTGCGGTGGCAGGGCTTCACGCTGATTTTGCCGGCCAATCCGTCCGAATCGACCGGATCGAGAACCGGTTGGACCGCATTGAGAAGCGGTTGGACCTCGTTCAGGTTTAGGCAAGCCGCTCCCTCGCCGGGACCGACGCTTACATCCTGCGCAGCGGATCGTTCTCCAGCAGGATCGGCGCGCCATGCGGCGTGGCCCGGGCGGCGCGGTCCCAGGCGTCCCTGCGCCGGCCCAGAGCCTCGGCATCGGCGACGCCCTTAGCCAGGACCAGACGCTCCAGCGCCGCCAGCCAGTGCTCGTAGTAGCGGCTGCCGTCGTCGGAGTCGCCGGCCGCCCGGGCGCCGGCGATCTCCGCCGCCAGCGCCGCCGCCCATTCGCCCCAAGTGAACACGCCGCGCTGGTGCAGCGCCACCGCCATGGCGAAGGCCTGGGCCTGCCAGGGCTCGGCGAAGACCGGCCCGTCGGCGTCGCGCGGCAGCGGGGCGGCGCCGTCCAGCGCCGCGATCACCGCCTCATGCCGGCTCAAGATAGCTCTCCCAGGCGTCGATCGAGACGGTCAGGGTCGGGTCCGCCGCCTCGCCCCACAGCTCGCGCCCGTCGAAGCGCACGGTGTAGAGCCATTGCGGGCTCTCACCACGGCCATGGGCGTTGCTGTCGGGCAGCACGAAGACGCCGTGCACGCGCTCGACCGTGCCGACCTTGCCGCGGGCATAGCGCGGCAGCCGGGTATGGCCGGCGGGATGCTCGTTGCGGGTCAGCACCACATCGTCGACGGCGAAGCGCGCCGGCGCCGTCTCCGGCCGCCGGTAGTTGGTGCCGCGCGCCAGCACCGCGGCGACCTGGTCGGCCTGCAGCACGGTCTGGCCCGGCACCGGCGGGTCGATGGCGCGGCCGGCCTGCAGCTCCGCCGCCGAGACCAGCCCCGCGCCTTGCAGCAGCTTCTCCAGCCCCTTGGTCCAGATCTCGTAATAGCTGGAGGACAGATAGTCCGCCGGGTGCAGCGTCTCGCGCGCGTGCCGGCTGATATCGATGTTCCAGCGCCCCAGCGCGCCCGCCGCCAGGGTGAGGGCGAGGGCCCGCTTCTCCCACGCGGCATGGAAGCGGAGATCCTCCGGCTCCGGCACCACCGGGCCGAAGCCCATCATGCCGCCGAGATCCTGGGCGCCGTTCATCGTGCGTCTCCCGGCTCGCGCGCCAGACCGGCGCCGATCATGCTGTCGCGGGTGACCAGGTCGGCCAGCGCGTCCTCGTCCCAGCCCTCGGTGCCGGCCGGGCGCATCGGGATCACCAGATAGCGGGTCTCGGCGGTCGAATCCCAGACCCGGATCTTCGTCTCGGCCGGCAGGGTGACGCCGAAATCGGCCAGCACGCCGCGCGGGTCGATCACCGCGCGGGAGCGGTAGGGCGCCGATTTGTACCAGACCGGCGGCAGCCCCAGCACCGGCCAGGGATAGCAGGAGCACAGGGTGCAGACGACGAGGTTGTGCGTGTCCGGCGTGTTCTCGACCGCGACCATGTGCTCGCCCTGGCGGCCGACGAAGCCGAACTCGGCGATCGCGGCGCTGGCATCGGCCTGCAGCCGCTGGCGATAGGCCGGGTCGGCCCAGGCCCTGGCCACCACCCGGGCGCCGTTGCGCGGGCCGACCTTGGTCTCGTAGGTCTCGATCAGCACGTCGAGCGCGGCCGGGTCGACGTAGCCCTTCTCGACCAGGATCGATTCCAGCGCCTTCACCCGCAGCGCGATCTCGGGCAGGGCGCTGCCGTCGTCGTGATCGTGGTCGTTGTCGTGATGATGGTCGGCGGACATGGATGGGGCTCCGCGCATCGGACTCCGGATGGGATCACCCAGCCTACCCCCACACCCGCATTCGTGCTAGCAAACCGGCCAGCCGAAAACTGACAGCAACCGGAGCCTTTCGATGGCCGCCGAAACCGCATTCCGCACCGAGACCGACAGCCTGGGCGCCGTCGAGGTGCCGGCCGACCGCTACTGGGGTGCGCAGACGCAGCGCAGCCTGCAGAACTTCAAGATCGGCGGCGAGCGCATGCCGGCCCCGCTGGTGCGGGCGCTGGGCATCCAGAAGAAGGCCTCGGCCCAGGCCAACATCGCGCTCGGCGAGCTGGATGCCTCGATCGGCAACGCCATCGTCGCCGCGGCCGAGGAGGTGATCGACGGCACCCTGGCCGAGCATTTCCCGCTGGTGGTGTGGCAGACCGGGTCGGGCACCCAGACCAACATGAACGCCAATGAGGTGATCTCGAACCGCGCCATCGAGATCCTGGGCGGTGAGATCGGTTCGAAGAAGCCGGTGCATCCGAACGACCACGTCAATCGCGGCCAGTCCTCCAACGACAGCTTCCCGACGGTGATGCACATCGCCGCGGTCGAGCAGATCGGCCATGAGCTGCTGCCGAGCCTGGAGCACCTGCACCGCGCCCTGGCCGCCAAGTCGGCCGAGTTCAAGGACATCGTCAAGATCGGCCGCACCCATCTGCAGGATGCGACGCCGCTGACTCTGGGCCAGGAGTTCTCCGGCTACGCCCGGCAGGTCGAGCTGGGCATCGCCCGGGTGAAGGGCTGCCTGCCGCACCTGCTGGACCTGGCCCAGGGCGGCACCGCCGTCGGGTCCGGGCTGAACGCCAAGGAAGGCTTCGCCGAGGCCTTCGCGGCGCATGTCGCCACCATCACCGGCTTCCCGTTCAAGACCGCGCCGAACAAGTTCGAGGCGCTGGCCGCGCATGACGCCTGCGTCGAGGCGTCGGGCGTGATGAACACCCTGGCCGTGTCGCTGATGAAGATCGCCAACGACATCCGCCTGCTGGGTTCCGGCCCGCGCTGCGGCATCGGCGAGATCCACCTGCCGGAGAACGAGCCCGGCTCGTCGATCATGCCGGGCAAGGTCAACCCGACCCAGTCCGAGGCGATGACCATGGTCTGCACCCAGGTCATGGGCAACCACGTCACCGTCACCATCGCCGGCTCGAACGGGCATTTCGAGCTGAACGTGTTCAAGCCGGTGATCATCTACAACCTGCTGCAGTCGATCCGCCTGCTGGCCGATGCCTGCCGCAGCTTCACCGACAACTGCGTCGTCGGCATCGAGGCCCGCACCGACCGGATCGAGCAGCTGCTGCACGAATCGCTGATGCTGGTGACGGCGCTGAACCCGCATATCGGCTACGACAACGCCGCCAAGGTGGCGAAGAAGGCGCATGCCGAGAACACCACGCTGAAGCAGGCGGCGATCGCGCTGGGCCTGCTGACCGCCGAGCAGTTCGACCAGTGGGTGCGGCCGGAGACCATGGTCGGCCCCAGCGCCTAATCGAGCCGCGGTGAGCGGCGTCCGCAAGCGGTCGGTCAGCATTGCCGGCCACGCCACCAGCGTGTCGCTGGAGCCGGCCTTCTGGGACGCCCTCACCCGCCTGGCCGCGGCGCGCGGCCTGCCGGTCAACCGGCTGGTCGAGGCGGTGGACGCCGCCCGCGCCCCGGACGGCAACCTGTCCAGCGCGCTGCGGACCGCCGTCCTGCAGGCGGCGCTGGCGCGGGAGATCTGAGGCCGACATTCAGAGATGGACGAGTCGTCATCCCGGGCGCGGCGCAGCACGCAGTGATGCGCTGCAGACCCGGGATCTCTTCGAGATCGCACCGAGATCCCGTGTCTGCGCAGCAGCGCTTCGCGCCGCAGCGCACACGGGATGACAGGTCGATGTCTCTGTCCGTTGACCTGACATGAAAAAAGCCCCGGCCGTCCGGCCGGGGCTTTTTCTCATCGGACAGCCGGGATCAGCCGCCGCACTGCGCGGCGTAGGACTGGTCACCGGTGGCGACCTGCTGGTCGACCTGCTGGATCTGCGCGTCGGTCAGCTTCAGATCGGCCTGGCAGGTCTTGTAGATCGCGACCAGCTTCTTGGTCTCCTCCATCAGCTCCTTGCTGGCCGAGCACTGCTCGTCCTTCGAGGCGCCGGCCTGCATCTTGGTCATCGTGGCCTGGGTCAGGGTCTGGATCTTCTGGGCCTGAGCCTGGGCGTCTTCGGTGCAGCCGGCGAAGGCCGGCGAGGCGGCAAACGTGGCAATGGCGGCGGCGAGAAGAATGCGCTTCACGAAAAGCTCCTTGGGCTTCTTGGGCGGCCCGCCTCGAAACGAGCCGAGGCGGTCCCCAGAGAACCCGCCGCATCGGACCGGGTTCCCAGCAATTGTGAAGAATTGCGCCGTTCGGCGCCGCCGATAGGACGCCCTACTTGCCGTTCGACCACCAGGCTTCAAGCACAGTGCCGTAGGTCGGGTTGACGGTGGTGACCCGGCCGAGATTGCCCCAATAGGCGACGTAGTCGCGGTCGAGATAGTAGAGCGGCACCACGTAGTTGCCCCACAGCAGCACCCGGTCCAGCGCGTGCACCGCGGCCTGCAGCTCCTCCTGGCTGCGGGAGGCGGTGACGGCCTTGATCAGGGCGTCGACCACCGGGCTCTTCACCCCCGGATAGTTACGGGTGCCGGGCACGTCGGCCGAGCCGCTGCCCCAGTAGCGCGACTGCTCGACGCCGGGCGAGAGCGTGGTGATCCAGGTGTTGAGGATCACGTCGAAATCATAGGTCTCGATGCGCCGGGCATATTGCGCGCTCTCCACCAGTCGGACCGAGGCCTGGATGCCGAGGCGGCGCAGCTGGTCGGCATAGGCCAGGGCGATGCGCTGATAGCCCTTGCTCTGCAGCAGGATCTCGAAGCGAAACGGGGTGCCGCTGCCGTCCACCAGGACATTGTCCTTGATCGTCCACCCCGCCTCGGCCAGCAGCGCCTGCGCCGCCCGCAGATTCTCGCGGTTGCGGCCGCTGGCGTCGCTCGGCGGCAGGACGTAGGGTTCGGTGAAGAGCTGCGGCGGCAGCTGGGCCCGGAACGGCTCCAGCAGCGCCAGCTCCGCCCCCTTCGGCGTGTCGGTCGCGGCCAGGGAGGAGTTGGCGAAGTAGCTGTCGTCGCGCTTGTACTGCCCGCCCAGCAGCGTCTTGTTCACCCATTCGAAGTCGAAGGCCAGGATCAGGGCCCGGCGCGTCCGCGGATCGGCGAAGACCGGCCGGCGCGTGTTCAGGGCGAAGCCCATCATCCCGACCGGCCGGTAATGCGGCAGGGTCAGCATGGTGACGCGGCCGTCCTGGACCGCCGGGAAGTCATAGGCGCCGCTGACCCATTTCTCGGCGTCACGCTCCCGCCGCAGGGTGTAGGCGCCGGCCTTGAACGCCTCCAGAGCCGTGTCGGCGTCGAGGTAGAAGTCGAACCGCATCGTGTCGAAGTTGTAGAGGCCGCGCATCGCCGGCAAGTCCGCCGCCCACCAGTCCTTGACCCGATCGAGCGTGATGCTGCGCCCGGGATCGACCGCGCCGACCTTGTAGGGCCCGGCGCCGAGCGGCGGATCCAGGCTCGGCTGGTCGAACGGATGGGCCGTGTACCAGGCCTTGCTGAGGATCGGCTGCATGGCGACGACCAGCGGGTTCTCGCGCGCCGCCTCCGGCTTGAAGCGGAAGCGCACCGTGCGGTCGTCGACCCGGTCGATCCCCTCCATCGTCCCGTAGATCGCGCGGGTGTTGGGCAAGCCCTTCGCCCCCTGGGTCTGCCAGGTGAAGATCACGTCGTCCGCCGTCACCGGCGTGCCGTCGCTGAACACCGCCTTGGGGTTCAGGTGGAAGGTGGCCTGGCGCCGGTCCTCCGACATGTCCGCCCGGTCGGCCACATAGGGGTACAGGGTGAAAGGCTCGTCCCATCCCCGTGTCATCAGGCTGGCGAAGATGTAGGGCGGCACGATCAGCCGCACCTGGTCGGTCTGCCCGCTGATGATGAAGGGGTTCAGCGTGTCGAAGCTGCCGACCACCGCCTGGCGCAGCTCGCCGCCCTTCGGCGCGGCCGGGTCGGCATAGGCGAAATGGCCGAAATCCGCCGGGTATTTCGGATCGCCATACATGGCGAGGCCACCGCCCGGCGCCCCAGCCTGTGCACCCGCCGGCGCGTCCACCGCTGTCTGCGCCATGGCCGGCAAGGCGCCGGGCAGCAGCAGGGCGGCGAAGGCGAGGCGAAGCAGGAGGCGGGCGAGGCGCATGCGGCGGGCTCCGGTCGGGAATCGATCGGGCGCAGTCTTCCCGCCGCAGCGCCCCGGCGCAAGGACGGATCGGCGGAGCGTTACTCCGCCGCGCGGGCCAGGGGCGGCCAGACGCCCCAGATCTCCTCCGCATAGTCCTGCACCGTGCGGTCGGAGGAGAACCAGCCGACATTCGCGGTGTTGCGGATCGCCATCCGGGTCCACTCGGCGCGGTCGCGATACAGGGCGGCGGCGCGGGCCTGGGCGTCCCAATAGGCGGCGAAGTCGGCCGCCACCAGGAACCAGTCGCTGTGCCGCAGCGCGTCGGTGATCGGCCGGAACCGGCCCGGATCGTCGGGCGAGAAGGTGCCGTCCTCGATCGCCGCCACCGCCCGGGCCAGGCGCGGGTCGGCCGCGATCACGGCGCCGGGGTCGTAGCCCTGGGCCCGCTTCGCCGCCACCTCGGCCGCGGTCAGGCCGAAGATCAGGATGTTGTCCATGCCCACCCGCTCGGCGATCTCGACATTGGCGCCGTCCAGCGTGCCAATGGTGATCGCGCCGTTCAGGGCGAACTTCATGTTGCCGGTGCCCGACGCCTCCATGCCGGCGGTCGAGATCTGCTCCGACAGGTCGGCGGCGGGGATGATCCGCTCCGCCAGCGTGACGTTGTAGTTCGGCAGGAACACCATCTTCAGCTGGTCGCGGATCTCGGCGTCGGCGTTGATCACCCGCGACACGTCGTTGGCCAGCTTGATGATCAGCTTGGCCACGGCGTAGCCCGGTGCCGCCTTGCCGGCGAAGATCTTGACCCGCGGCGTCCAGGCCGCGTCCGGCTGGTCGCGCATCTCCTGCCACAGCGCCACGGCATGCAGGATGTTGAGAAGCTGGCGCTTGTATTCGTGGATGCGCTTGACCTGGACGTCGAACAGCGCGTCGCCGGAGACGCGGAGATCCGCGATCTCGCCGATATGGTGCGCCAGCAGCGCCTTGTTGCGGCGCTTCACTGCCCAGAAGGCTTCGCGGAAGGCGCTGTCCCCGGTCTTTCCGGCCAGCGCCGACAGCCGCTCCAGATCGTCCTCCCAGCCGCTGCCGATCATGTTGTGGATCAGCTGCGACAGGTTCGGATTGGCCTGCACCAGCCAGCGGCGCGGGGTGATGCCGTTGGTCTTGTTGGTGATCCGGTCCGGGAACTCCTGGTTCAGGTCGCGGAACACCGTCTCGCGCATCAGCTGGGTGTGCAGCGCCGACACGCCGTTGACCCGGTGGCTGCCGAGGAAGGCCAGCGGCCCCATCCGCACCCGCCGGTCCCAGCCCTCCTGGATCAGCGACAGGGCGGACAGGCGGCCGGGGTCCTTCGCCACCACCTTCGACGACTTCAGGAAGCGGTCGTTGATCTCGTAGATGATCTGCAGGTGCCGGGGCAGCACCCGTTCCAGCAGCGCCACCGGCCAGGTCTCCAGCGCCTCCGGCATCAACGTGTGGTTGGTGTAGCTGATGCAGCCCTGCGTGATCTTCCAGGCGCGGTCCCAGTCCAGCCGGTGCCGGTCGATCAGCAGGCGCATCAGCTCCGGCACCGCGATCGCCGGATGGGTGTCGTTCAGCTGCAGCGCCGCCTTTTCCGGCAGGTCGTCATAGCCGTCATGGTGCATGCGGTGCCGGCGCAGCACGTCCTGCAGCGAGGCCGAGGTGAAGAAGTACTCCTGCTTGAGCCGCAGCTCCTGCCCCGCCGGGGTGTTGTCGTTGGGGTAGAGGACGCGCGACAGGGTCTCGGACAGGATCTTGTCCTCGACCGACTTCAGATAGTCGCCGGAGTTGAAGGGGACGAGGTCAAACTCCCGTACCGGCTTGGCCGACCACAGGCGCAGCGTGTTGACCGTGGCGCCGCCCCAGCCGACCACCGGCGTGTCATAGGCCACGGCCAGCACCCGCTGGCTGCCGCGCCAGACCGGCTTCGGCCGGCCGTCAGGCCCGGGCTCGCCCGGCTCGATCTTGCCGTAGAAGTCGATCGGGAACGCGACCTCCGGCCGCTCGAACTCCCACGGGTTGCCGAATTTCAGCCAGTCCTCGGGGTATTCGACCTGCCAGCCGCGGTCGAACTGCTGCTCGAACAGCCCGTATTCGTAGCGGATGCCGTAGCCGGTGCCAGCGATGCCGAGCGTGGCCATGCTGTCGAGGAAGCAGGCGGCGAGGCGGCCGAGGCCGCCATTGCCGAGCGCCGCGTCGGGCTCGACCTCCAGCACCGCCCCGAGATCGACGCCGAACTCGGACAGCGCCTCGCGGCAGGTGTCGTAGATGCCGAGATTGGTCAGCGCATTGGCCATCAGCCGCCCGACCAGGAACTCCAGGCTGAGATAGTAGACCCGCTTGCCGTCGGTCGCCTCCTCGCGGTGCTGCGCCGCCATCCAGCGGTCGACCAGGCGGTCGCGCACGGCCAGGGCGGTGGCGGCGAACCAATCATGTCGGGTGGCGCGATGGACCTCGCGCCCGACGGCATAGACCAGCCATTCCAGGATGTCGCTCTTGAGCGAGTCCCGGTCGAGCCCGCGCGGCTCGACGGTGATCGGGGCGGCTGGCAGCTCCATCGCTGACCCCCATGCTGCACTGCGATATAGACCCTCCGTTACACCACGGATCGGTCTGGCGATCAATCATATGACAAAAAAGACCCGGCGGAGGTTCCGCCGGGTCGACAATGATTCGGCCGGTTGGCATACGCCACTGGCCTTTGGTGTTACTTGGCGCCGACCTTGGCCAGCTCGCCCGGGGTCGCCTCGGCGAACTTGCCGCTGTTCCAGATGTAGAAGACGTAGTCGGTCTTCACCCGGTCACCCTTGGCGTCGAAGGCCAGCGGGCCCATCACGGTCTTGTACTCGGTACCGTCATGCAGCGCCTTGGCGACGTCCGCGCCCTTGAAGCTCTTGGCCTTGGTTGCCGCCTGGGCCCAGGCCTGCACCGCGGCGTAGCTGTACAGGGTGTAGCCCTCGGGGTCGTAATTCTCGGCCTTGAACTTGGCCACCACGTCCTTGGCGGCCTCGCTGTTGCGCTGGTCGGCGCCGAAGGTCATCAGCACGCCCTGGCCGGCGTCGCCGGTGATGCCCCAGAACTCCTGGGTGACGATGCCGTCGCCCGACACGAACTGGGCGTTCAGCCCCTGTTCGCGCGCCTGGCGCAGGATCAGCCCGGCCTCGTTGTGCAGGCCGCCGAAATAGATCAGGTCGATATTGGCCTGCTTCATCTTCGAGACGACGGCCGAGAAGTCGCGCTCGCCGACCGTGATGCCCTCATACATCTTCTCGGTCAGGCCGGCCTTGTTCATCGCCGCCTTGGTCGCGTCGGCCAGGCCCTTACCATAGGTGGTCTGGTCCTGGATGATGGCGACGTTGCGGCCCTTGAACTTCTCGGCGATGAAGGCGCCGGCGACATCGCCCTGCTGATCGTCGCGGCCGCAGGTGCGGAAGGTGGTCGCCTGCCCCTGCTCGGTCAGCTGCGGGTTGGTCGAGGCCGGGGTGATCTGGATGATGCCCTCCTCGGCATAGACCGCCGAGGCCGGGATCGAGACCGAGGAGTTGAAGTGGCCGATCACCGCCACCACGCCCTTGCCGGCCAGGTCGTTCGCCGCCGCGACGCCCTGGCGCGGGTCGGAGGCATCGTCGCCATACTCCACGACGATCTTCTCGCCGTTGACGCCGCCGGCATCGTTCAGGGCCTTCACCGCGGCGTCGGTGCCGCGCTTCATCTGCTCGCCGAAGGCGGCGTTCGGGCCGGTCAGCGGCGCGCCGAGGCCGATCTTCACATCCGCCAGGGCCGGGGTCGTCGCCAGCGCGGCCAGGGCCGCGCCGGCCATGAGCACTCGGTTGAATCTCGTCATCAGATCGCTCTCCCAGTTCATCGCCCGGCGGGACGACCCCGCCGGCCTTTGCTTCCCGCCGGCCGAAAGGACCGGCGTCTTACCGTGCGGCCGGCCGCCGGTCGCGCCAGCCGAACAGGCCGGCGCGCTCGTACAGCCACGGATACTGCCGCACCATCTTCGCCGCCCGCGTCATCCGGTAGGCGACCGTGGCGCACAGGCCGATCCACACAAGATCGATGACGAAGCCGGTCGGCGACAAGAGCGTACCGCCGAACAGTGCGTAGTGCAGGAATCGGGTCGCACAGGCGAGCAGCACCACGAAGGGCACCACCTTGCGGATCGGCGCCCAGCCCTGGGCCTGGCCCTGGCCGGTCAGGAGACCCGCGCCGCCGCCCAGGATCAGGCTGACGAAGATGAAATCGCCGACCGAGGTTCCAAGGATCTGTTCCATCGCTCAGTGCCCGCCTTCGAGATAGGCGGCCCGGACCTCCGGATTCGCCAAGAGCTCGCGGCCGCTGCCGCTCATCGTCACCCGGCCATTGACCAGCACGTAGCCGCGATGGGCGAGCTTCAACGCATGGAAGGCGTTCTGCTCGACCAGAAACACGGTCATCCGCTGCTCCCGGTTGATCGTCTTGATCGCCTCGAAGATCTGCTTCACCACCAGGGGCGCCAGGCCGAGCGACGGCTCGTCCAGCAGCAGCAGGCGCGGCCGGCTCATCAGCGCCCGGCCGATCGCCAGCATCTGCTGCTCGCCGCCCGACAAGGTGCCGCCGCGCTGGGCCTGCCGCTCCTTCAGCCGCGGGAACAGGACGAAGATCTGCTCGAGGTCGCGCCCGAACACCGCCGGATCGGCGGTCAGCGCCCCCATCTGCAGATTCTCCATCACCGTCATGCGCGGGAAGATGCGGCGGCCTTCCGGCGAGATGGCGACGCCGCGGCGCACAATCTCGAAGGTCGGCTGCCGGGTGATCTCCTTGCCGTCGAACAGCACTGCCCCCTTCCGCGCCTGCGGGTTGCCGCAGATCGTCATCAGGAGGGTCGACTTGCCGGCGCCGTTGGCGCCGATCAGGGTGACGATCTCGCCTTCCTTGACCTCGACATCGACGCCGCGCAGCGCCTCGATGGCGCCGTAGAAGGTGTGCACGCCCTGCAGCGACAGCATCACGGCCGGGCCTCCCCGGTCACGGCGGCGACATCGGCGGCGATCTCCGGCGGCAGATCGTCCTCCTCGGGCTCGCCGAGATAGGCGCGGATCACCGCCTCGTCGCTGCGGATCTGCTCCGGCGTGCCGTCGGCGATCTTCTTGCCGTGGTCGAGCACCACGATGTGGTCGGAAATCTGCATGACGACGCTCATGTCGTGCTCGATCAGGAGGACGCTGGTCCGGTGCTCGTCGCGGATGGCGCGCAGCAACTGGTTCAGCTCCTGGGATTCGCGGGGATTGAGGCCGGCGGCCGGCTCGTCCAGGCACAGGATCACCGGGTCGATGCACATCGCCCGGGCGATCTCCAGCCGGCGCTGGCCGCCATAGGGCAGGCTGCCGGCGGAATCGTCGGCCTGGGCGGTCAGCCCGACGCGGTCGAGCCAGAACTTCGCCTTCTCCACCGCCTCGCGCTCCGCCCGCCGGTAGCTCGGCAGCCCGAGCAGCCCGGTGAAGGAGAAGCCCGAGGCGCGCATCAGCTTGTTGTGCTGGGCCACCATCAGGTTCTCCAGCACACTCATGCCGGCGAACAGCCGGATGTTCTGGAAGGTGCGGGCGACCTTGGCCTGCTGGGCGATGCGGTAGCCGGGGATCTGCTCCAGCAGGAACTCGCCGGTCTCGCCCCTGAGCGTCATGCGGCCGGCGGTCGGCTTGTAGAAGCCGGTGATGCAGTTGAACAGCGTGGTCTTGCCGGCGCCGTTCGGGCCGATCACCGCGGTGATGTCGCCGGCCCGGATGTCGAAGGAGACGTCGTCGATGGCGACGAGGCCGCCAAAGCGCATCGAGACATGCTCGATGGTCAGGAGGGCGCTCAAGACGAGGTTCCCTTCTTGCCGTGCAGCAGGATGGTCGGGTCACGATGGGCCAGGAGGCCGCGCGGGCGCCACACCATGATGCCGACCATGCACAGGCCGAACACCAGCATGCGGTACAGGTCGAGGCCGCGGAAGGCCTCCGGCAGGCCGATGATCAGGCAGGCCGCGACGACGATGCCGAGCTGGCTGCCCATGCCGCCGAGCACGACGATCGCCAGCACGATCGCCGATTCGATGAAGGAGAAGCTCTCCGGGCTGATGAAGCCCTGATATGTCGCGAAGAAGCTGCCGGCGAAGCCGCCGCACATGGCCGAGGTGGCGAAGGCCGCCAGCTTCAGGTTGGTGCGGTTGATGCCGAGCGACTGGCAGGCGATGTCGTCCTCGCGGATCGCCTCCCAGCCGCGACCGACCGGCAGGCGGCGCAGCCGGGTGCTGATCAGGTTGACCAGCAGCGCCAGGGCCAGAATCAGCAGGTAGAGGAAGATGATCCGGTGTGTCGGGTCGTAGTCCAGGCCGAACAGCTGGTGGAAGGCGGTGGTGCCCTCCGGCGGGTTGCGGTCAAACGGGAAGCCGAAGAAGCTGGGCCGCGGCACGTTGTTGATGCCGTTCGGCCCGCCGGTCACCGGCGCCCAGTTGATCAGGATGATGCGGATGATCTCGCCGAAGCCGAGGGTGACGATGGCGAAATAGTCGCCGCGCAGCCGCAGCACCGGATAGCCGAGGATCAGGCCGAAGCAGGCAGCGAGCACGCCGGCCAGCGGCAGGCAGATCCAGAAGCTGAAGCCGAAGGTGGTGGACAGGAGTGCGTAGGAGTACGCGCCGACGGCGTAGAAGGCGACGTAGCCGAGGTCCAGGAGGCCGGCAAGGCCGACGATGATGTTCAGCCCCCAGCCGAGCATGATGTATATCAGCACGATGGTGGCCACGCCGAGCGTGCTGCGGGTGGCGAGGTCGGTGAAGGGGAAGATCACCGCCAGCACCACCAGGATCGGCCCGATATAGACGCTGAGGCGCTGCACCCGGGCGCCGACCCGGTCCATCGCCCGGTCGCGCTCCTGCCGCGACAGGCTGGCCTTGCTGCGCCGCTGCACCAGGATCGACTGGATCAGCAGCCAGGCCGCGCCAAGCGCTCCGATCAGCAACAGCGGCACGGAGTGCAGCTCCTGCACCGGCAGCGGCGGCAGCCCGTCCGAGATCATCGGACGCAGATACTCGTAGATCGGCGGCAGGGCGAAGACGACCAGGAACAGCAGGCTGATCCAGAACACCGGCCGCGGGATGCCCTCGCGGTTCAGGATGATGCCGATGCGGCCGAAGAACACCAGGGCGACGGCGATGAGGACCGCGATGAAATCGGTCTCGTAGCCGAGCGCGCCGCTCTGCTCGATGGTGCGGATGCCGACCAGCGGCGCGGTGAGGACCAGGGCGAGGAGACCGGTGACCCCGGCCTCCTTCAGCATGGCGACGAGATCCAGGCGGCGCGCGCCGGCCGCGTCGGATTGCGCGATCGTGGCCATCGCCTCAGACCTTCTCGATGTCGGGACGGCCGAGCAGGCCGGACGGGCGGAAGATCAGCACCAGCACCAGGATGGTGAAGGCGGCGACGTCCTTGTATTCCGAGGAGAAGTAGCCGGACCAGAAGGCCTCGATCAGGCCGATCAGCACGCCGCCGAGCATGGCCCCGGGCAGCGAGCCGATGCCGCCCAGCACCGCCGCGGTGAAGGCTTTGATGCCGGCCAGGAAGCCGATGTAGAAGTCGATCACGCCGTAATAGAGGGTCACC
Organism: Inquilinus sp.; assembly: GCF_039594555.1. Lineage (GTDB taxonomy): Bacteria > Pseudomonadota > Alphaproteobacteria > DSM-16000 > Inquilinaceae > Inquilinus. The sequence continues at coordinate 1,601 of NZ_JBCNNF010000052.1, read as the reverse complement.
ATCACGCCGGCCACCGCGGCCAGCGCCGCGCCGATGACGAAGGTCATCGAGATGGTGCGGCCGACATCGACGCCGATCAGCGCCGCCATGGTGCGGTCCTGGGCGCAGGCGCGCTGCTGCCGGCCCAGCGAGGTGCGGTTGATCACCCAGGTCAGCCCGATCATCAGGGCCAGGGTCAGCACCACGATGATGATCTGCAGGTAGGACAGGCTGACGTCGAAGCCGCCGCCCGAGGTCAGCTGGAAGCCGCCCGGGATCTGCGGCGGCACCGGCTTGCGCCGGGCGCCCTGCAGCAGCTGGACGTAGTTCTGCAGGAAGATCGACATGCCGATGGCAGAGATCAGCGGCGCCAGCCGGGTCGAGCCGCGCAGCGGCCGGTAGGCCAGTCGCTCGATCGTCCAGCCATAGGCGGCTGTGACCACCACGCTGACGATCAGCACGATGGCAAGCGCCAGGGCCACGGAGACGCCGGGCACGCCGAAGGCGCCGAGCACGACGAATCCGATCACGGCGATGAACGCGCCGATCATATAGATCTCGCCATGGGCGAAATTGATCATGCCGATGATGCCGTACACCATCGTATAGCCGATCGCGATCAGACCGTAGATCGCGCCCAGCGTCAGCCCGTTGATGAGCTGCTGCAGGAAATATTCCATGCTCGCGCCGAATTGCCTCCACAGACCATCCGCGGATGGTCGACCTCTCTGTTGGTGCGCCGTTTAAACCGAGGGCGTTTCTCTGTTCAAGCTCCGCGTCAACGTCGGATTGGCGCGACTATGGCGAAGAAAATGCATCGTTACAATCTCAATGAATCATAAGACGTTTCGGGGGGTTAGGCTACGGATCAGGCGCCGTAGCGGTCGAGAATCCGGCGGATCGGCTGGGCATAGGCCGGGTCCCAGTACCGCACATGCACCAGCAGCGGATACAGCAGGTAGATCGGCCGTCGGTCGTCCCAGAAGCCGGGATCGAGCGGCGCCAGCTCGGCGTAGCGGCGGAAAAAATCCTGCTCGAAGGTGCCGAACAGGGTCGGATATGTCAGCTCCATCTCCGGATGGCCGCAGGAGAGGGCGGGGTCGATGAAGGCGACGATTCGGCCGCCCCGGTGCAGCAGGTTGCCGGTCCAGATGTCGCCATGCAGCAGCGCCGGGTGCCGCGGCTCCGCCAGCAGGTCGTCGAGCCGGCCGGCCAGCGCCTCCAGCCGGCGCAGCAGCCCGGCGTCGACCGTGCCCTCCTGATGACCGGCGCGGGCCATGTGCAGCAGGCGGTGGTCGCGGAAGAACGGGATCCAGCGCTCGGCCGGCGGGTTCGGCTGCGGCAGCCGGCCGATGGTGGTGTCGCGGTCGTAGCCGAAGCGCGGCCACGCCGGCGCGTGGAGCGCGGCCAACAGCTCCGCCGCGTGCAGCTGGGCCGATTCCGGCGGCAGCCCGGGCTCGTGCTCGACATGCTCCAGCAGCAGCAGGTCCTCTGCCGCGTGCAGCACCGCCGGCAGCGGCAGGGCGGAATGGCGGGCCAGTTCGCCCAGCATCCAGGCCTCCAGCAGCAGCGGCCCGGCCCCGGCCTTGGCCACGACCCGGCCGCCATCGGCGAGGTCGACC
>NZ_JBCNNF010000519.1:0-4200 GCF_039594555.1 Inquilinus sp. | reverse complement strand
CGCGGCGAATGCGGCCGGCGCTGGACGCCGCGCGCGTGTCGGACTATCGTGTCGCCGCCAGCATTCATCCGACCGCCCATGCTTTCCGACACCCCTTTTGCTCCGCACCCGGCGCGCAGGCCCAGCATGCGGCTGCCCATCGGGTCCATCAGGCGGAAGGTGTGGCGCGCCATGCTGGCGCCGACGCCGGACAGCAGCGTGTCCTCGAACTCGACCAGCGGCGGCTTGACCCGGTCGAAGCCGTGGCCGCCGAGGACGGCCATCATGCGTTCGATCACCGCCGCTTCCTGCGCCGCGTCGGGCGGAAGGACGTCGTAGAAGCCTTCGGGCAGAAGGGCGGTGTTGGGTGCGTCGGTCATGACGTGCCGCACGCTAGGGCCTTCGCGCCCCCGGCGCAACGGCGAAGGCGGCCCGATCCCCCCGTCCTGCGCTCACCCCCCATGCGCCGACAGGTACTTCGCCAGCGTGTCGGCGAAGGCGCGGCTGTCGACGGCGAGATAGGCGTTGTCCTTGCCGCCGTCGCGGAAGAAGCGGGTGACCACGGCGACGATGGCGTAGCCGCCCTTCTCCTTGGTGAAGATCGGGCCGCCGCTGTCGCCCTTGGTCATGTCGCAGTCATGCTTCATCGTGTGGTCGCGGCGCAGCGACAGGGCGTGGCAGCCGCTATGCGCCGTCATCCGGTCCGGTGCGTCCCAGGCATAGCCGGCCAGGACCAGCGGCAGCCAGCGCCCGGCCGCGATCCGCGCCTCGTCATCGGCGGTCAGCCGGTGCACCACCATGGTGCCGGCCCGGTCGCCGATATCGGCGTCGAGCAGGACGATCGCCCAGTCCGAGCCGTAATCGGCGCGCTCATCCTCCTCCCGGTCGGTGTCTGGGCGATAGCCCGGCGCCAGGGTGACCGCGGCGATGCCGGCCTCCGCCACCACGTCGTCGCCGTCGCGGCCGGCGCGGAAGCCGCTCGGCGTGTCGCGGTCGCCGCCCTCGCGGAAGAAGCAATGCGCCGCGGTCAGCACCACCCGGCGGCCGACCAGCGTGCCGGTGCAGGTGCCGCCGCTGTCGAAGGCGATCTCGCCGACCGCGGACCAGGGCATGCGGTCGGGCCGGACCATGCGGCGGTCGTCATGGCCGAAGAAATGGTCGCGGATGCCGGGGATGGTGTCGCGGCCCAGGCAGTCTGCCGTGTCGGTGCGGGCATCGCAGCGGCCGGTGCCGATGCCCGGCTCGTCGCAGACATCGTCGAAGGCGGTGGCGCAGCTGTTGATGTGGTTGCGCCGGGAATAGAACGGCCGGCAGTCGCCGAGGTCGGTGCCGTCCGGGCAGACGCCGGTGCCGATGCCGGGCTCGTCGCAGGCGCCGTCATGCGCCCAGTAGCAGCTGTCGTTGCCGCCCGTGCTCAGCGCCCGGCAATCGGTGCTGTCGGTGCCGGCGTCGCATTCGCCGGTGCCGATCCCGGGCTCGTCGCACTGGCCGTCGAAGGCCCAGCGGCAGCTGTTGTTGCCGATCTTGACGGCGGCGCAATCGGCATCGTCGGTGTCCGCCGCGCACTCGCCGGAGCCGCCGAAGCGCTGCTCGTCGCAGGTGCCGTCCCCGGCCCAGCGGCAGCTGTCGTCGGCCCAGGCCGAGGGGGCCATCGCCGGCCCGGCCAGGACCAGCACGGCCAGTGCCGCGAGGAGGCCCCTCACCGCTCAGCCGCCATGGACGGAGACGTATTTGGCCACGGCCTTCTCGAAGGCCCGGCTGTCGACCGCGAGATAGGCCGAGCGGCTGCCGTCGTCGCCGCCGTAGAAGCGGGTGACGACGGCGACGATGGCGTAGCCGCCCGCCTGCTTGACGAAGATCGGCGAGCCGCTGTCGCCCTTGGTCATGTCGCAGTCGTGCAGCAGCGTGCCGTCGTCGCGCAGCGAGACGATGCGGCAGCCGACATGCTCGGTCATCCGGTCCGGCGCATCCCAGGAATAGCCGCCCTGCATCACCCGCTCCCACCGCCCGGCGGCGATCTCGGCCCGGTCCTCCGGCTTCAGCCGGTGCACGGCCATGGTGCCGGTGATGTCGCCGATATCGGCGTCCAGCTCGATCAGCGCCCAGTCGAGATTGTACCAGGACTCGCCGCCATGGCCGCGCCCCTCGCGGAAGCCGGGCGGCAGGTAGAAACCGGCCACCCCGGCCTGCGCCACCTGGGCCGACCCGGCGCGGCCGGCGCGGAAGCGGCGCGGCTTGTCCAGCGTGTCGTCGTCGCGCATGAAGCAATGGGCCGCGGTCAGCACCACCCGCCGGCCGACCATGGTGCCGGAGCAGGAGCCGTGGTCGAAGGTCAGCTCCCCGATCGCGCTCCAGGGCATGCGGTCCACCTCGGCGAGGCGGCGGTGGTCGTGGCCAAAGAAATGGTCGCGGATCCCGGCCGGGGTGTCGCGGCCGAGGCAGTCTGCGGTGTCGCTGCGCGGAGCGCAGCGGCCGGTGCCGGTCACCGGCTCGTCGCAGATGTCGTCGAAGGCGCTGGCGCAGCTGTTGCTGCGGTTGCGCCGGGCGTAGAGCGGCCGGCAGTCGGTGACATCGGTGCCGTCGGCGCAGACGCCGGTGCCGATGTTCGGCTCGTCGCAGCTGTGGTCGTTGGCCCAGCGGCAGCTGTCGTTGCCGCCCGCCCGGATCGCCCGGCAATCCGCGGTGTCGGTGCCGGGGGCGCAGTCGCCGCTGCCGATCAGCGGCTCGTCGCAGCGGTTGTCGAAGGACCAGCGGCAGCTGTTCTGGCCGGGCTTGGCGCCGGCGGCCGTGGCGGCAGGCACGCCGCCGCAGAGGCAGAGGGCCATCCAGGCCGCCAGCAGGCGCGAGATCGGGACAGGCATGCCGGGACCGGGAGGCATCCGAAGCGAGACGATTCCGCATCCTAGGCAGGATCCCGCGGCGAAACGATGGCGGATCGCGCAATCGATCTACCTCCCTTAGGATGGAACCCGACAGACCGCCGCGGGTTGTCCCGGGCGCATCAGGGGAGAGAGACGGCGATGCGTTGGCAGGATCTGAGGCGCAGCAGCAATGTCGAGGACCGGCGCGGCATGCGCCCGGCCGCGGTCGGCGGCGTGGGCGGCATTGGCGCCATCGTCATCGTGCTGGTGGCGCTGTTCTTCGGCGTCGACCCTTCGGCCCTGCTGCAGCAGGTCGACCCCGGCCCGTCCCAGACGGAGACCGCCTCCGGCCCGTCCAGCGCGGCGCCGGACGAGATGTCCCAGTTCCTCGCCGCCGTGCTCGGCAGCACCGAGGACACCTGGGGCGCGGTGTTCCAGGAGGCCGGCAGCCGCTACGCGCCGCCGAAGCTGGTGCGGTTCAGCGGCGCCACCCGCTCCGCCTGCGGCTCGGCCAGCGCGGCGATGGGGCCGTTCTACTGCCCGGCCGACCGGATGGTCTATATCGACACCGATTTCTTCGACGAGCTGAGCCGCCGCTTCGGCGCGCCCGGCCAGTTCGCCGAGGCCTATGTGGTGGCGCATGAGGTCGGCCACCATGTGCAGAACCTGCTCGGCATCATGGACAAGGTCGGCCAGCTGCGCGGCCGCGGCGGCGACAGCAACGCCCTGTCGGTGCGGGTCGAGCTGCAGGCCGACTGCTTCGCCGGGGTCTGGTCCAAGCGCGGCGACCAGCAGGGCCATTTCCTGGAGCCAGGCGACATCGAGAGCGCGATGCGTGCCGCCGCCGCGGTCGGCGACGACGCGCTGCAGAAGCAGAGCCAGGGCTATGTCGTGCCCGACAGCTTCACCCATGGCAGCTCGGACCAGCGGGTGCGCTGGTTCCGCCGCGGCTATGACAGCGGCAACCCGACGACCTGCGACACCTTCTCGGCGCAGACGCTGTAGGCTTCGGCCAGGCCGACGCCCCCTCACCCTCCCGTCGCCGACGCGACGGGCCCCTCCCTCTCCCCTCGGGAGAGGGAAAAAGTGCGGTGCTGCCATACCTCTCCCCAGGGAGAGGTCGAAATCGCGCAGCGATTTCGGGTGAGGGGGTGGCTCCGACCTATCCGCCCGCCCCTTCCTCATCCGGTGTCGGGAAGGTCCGGCGTCGCGAAGCAATTATAGGGATCGATGCCGAGGGACCGGCAGAGGCGCCGGGCGACGGTCTGGGTGGTCTCGGTGTCGAGCCATTCGGTGACGTCGGTCTCCTGCAGCCGGGCCGCCAGCCCGGCCCGGATCCCCGGGATCCGGCCGGGGATAT
>NZ_JBCNNF010000518.1:0-4210 GCF_039594555.1 Inquilinus sp. | reverse complement strand
ATCAGCAGGATCAGCAGCGTGCCGACGACGAAGAGCGGCACCGCCAGCAGCAGCGCGGCGAGGCCGGAGGCGATGCGGTCGAAGGTGCCGCCGCGGTGCAGCGCGGCCCAGGTGCCGGCCGGGATGCCGAAGATCACGGCCAGCAGCGCGCCGGCGCCGATCAGCTCCAGCGTCCGCGGCAGGCGCAGCGCGATCTCCTGCGCCACCGGATAGTCATCGACCAGGGAGGTGCCCAGGTCGCCCCGCGGCAGGCCGGACAGGAAATCGAGATACTGCTCGGCCAGTGGCCGGTCCAGGCCCAGCTTGCCGCGCAGCTCCGCCACGGTGGCCGGGTCGGGCGCGACGCCGCCGGTCGACAGCAGCAGCTCCGCCGGGTCGCCCGGCACCAGGTGCAGCGCCAGGAACACGATCGTGGCGACGATCCAGGCGAGGACCAGTGACGTTCCGATGCGGCGGAGCAGCCCGGCGATCATGCGAAGGACGTCTCTTCCAGCGTCGCGCCGGAGGAGGTGGTCAGGGCGCCGGGCAGGTTGGTGAAGCCGGTCAGGCGCCGGTCCAGGCCGTAGCCTTGGGACCGCCAGGCCAGCCCGGCCAGCGGCACCTCCTCAAGGGCGGCCCGCTGCATCTCCCTGTAGATCTCGACCCGCTTGGCCGGGTCGAACTCGGCCCGGCCGCGCGCCAGCGCATCGACCGTCTTCGGCGCCTTCAGGCCGAAGGAGCGGCCATGGGTCGGCGCCAGCGAGGTGTCGAGCACCCCGGTCAGCCCGTCGGGATCGTTGTTGTCGGCCGCCAGGCCGTGGATGCAGATGTCGTACTGGCCCTTGGTGCCGCGGGCGACGCGGGTCGACCAGTCGGGCAGCTGCAGCTCGCACTGGATGCCGATGGCGGCCAGGTGCTGCTGCACCACCTCCGCCGTGTCTTTGTGCATGCCGTACTGGGCGGTGGCCATCAGCGTGGTCTGGAAACCGTCGGGATGCCCGGCCTCGGCCAGCAGCGCCTTGGCGCGGGCGGGGTCGTAGGCCCAGCCATTGGCAAGCGCGTCGTCGTACCAGGGCGTGCCGGCGGTGATCGGCACGCCCGCCATCGGCTTGCCGCGGCCGAAGAAGGCGGCCTTGACGATGTCCTCGCGCTTCACGGCGAAGGCGATCGCCTGGCGCACTCGCGGGTCGTCAAAGGGCGGCCGGGTGGCGTTGAACAGCACGCACATGAACGGCCCCTCGACCGCGTCGAGCCTGAGGCGCGGGTCGGCCTCGACCGCGGCCATCGACTGCCAGGGGACGTATTCGATCATGTCGACATCGCCGCTCTGCAGCGCGGCGACGCGCAGGTTCTCGTCGGCATAGACGGTGAACCTGATCCCCTTCAGCTTGGGAATGCCGGGCTTGTAGAACTTGTCGAAGGCGGCCAGCTCGATCGCGGTGCCGCGCTCCTGACCCGCCAGGCGGAACGGGCCGGCGCCGATCGGCTCGCTCGGCGTCGAGTTCCGCGACAGCACGAAGGTGTTGTAGTTGGCGAACCAGGTCGGCAGCGTCGCCGTCGGCGTCTTCGTGACCAGGCGGACGGTCTGCGGGTCGGGGATCTCGATGCGCGCGATGCCCTGGAACTGGGTGCGCATATAGGCGGTGGAGGTCTCGCCGGCGATCTGCTCGATCGACCATTTGACGTCGTCGGCGGTGACCGGGTCGCCGTTCTGGAAGACGCAGCCGGGGCGCAGCTTGAACACCCAGGCGCCCTCGTCATCGACCGACCAGGATTCGGCCAGCTCGCCGCGCAGCTGGCCCTTGCTGTCATAGGTGACCAGGCTGCGGTGCAGCATCAGCTTCACCGTGCCGGCGGCGGCGCCGGTGCTGACCCAGGGCTGCAGGTTGGGCGGAAAGGCCGACAGGCCGTAGCGCAGGATGCCGTCGGCCTGCTGGGCCCGGCCCGGCAGCGAGAGGAAGGGAAGCGACAGCCCGGCGCCCAGAAGCGCGCGGCGCGTCATGATGATGCGGCTTCTACCCCCGACCATGGTGCCATCCCCTGTTTCTGGCGCGGACGGCATCGCCCGCGGCCGAGATGTCGATTTTGTCCGATGTTCTCCGGACTTGTTTTGACATCTATCCGGCAGAAATTTACATGTCAACTGACATGTGGACGAGACGGTTCGGTCGTCATGACGGAGGCGGGGCCGGAAGCCGCGCATCAGTGCCATTTTCCGGGACAGGCCAGCTTTCGGCGCCACGGCAGAACGTGTAATCTCACCTGCAAACAATCAGGCCGACGCACGGCAAAGGGTTCCGGTGTCCCAACGTCCAAGACTGAGCGATATCCTCTATGGCGACATGCTGGGGCGCATCCGGCACGGCCAGTTTCCGGGGGACGGCAAGCTGCCGTCGGAGAAGGAGCTCAGCCAGAGCTTCGGCGTCTCCCGGCCGATCGTGCGCGAGGCCCTGCGCCGGCTGCGCGAGGAGGGGCTGATTCAGTCCCGCCAGGGTGCCGGCAGCTTCGTCGTCGGTGCCGCGGAGCCGCAGCCCGCCCGCCCGGCGAATGGCGGGCAGGGGATCCAGACGATCTCGGATGTCCGGCGCATCTACGAGTTCCGCATCGCGCTGGAGGGGGAAGTGGCCTATGCCGCCGCCCTGAACCGCAACGAGGCGTTGCTGGCCGCGGTGAAGAAGGAACTCGACGCCATCGACCAGGCGATCCAGACCGGCAAGATCGGCGTCCAGCAGGACAGCGATTTCCACACCGCGATCGCCCGGGCCACGCAGAACCAGTATTTCGAGGCGGCGCTGGCCGCGGTGCGGCCGCATCTCGACTATGTCATCGACCTGGCGCGCAGCTTCTCCGTGCTGCATTCGGCAGGGCACCTGGCGATGGTCCAGCGCGAGCATGCGGCGGTCTACGAGGCGATCCGCGACGGCGACGCCATCAAGGCGCGCGAGGCGATGCAGGCTCATATCCGCAACGCGCAGGAGCGGGTCTTCGACGGCATCCATCTGTAGCAGCGATCGCGGTCGGGGCAATCGGGTTGCATGACAAGTGGGCGAGCAAGGGGGCTTCCCCGGCTCGACCTGGCATGGCATCGCGGCATTGGGTGGAAATTGATATTATACTGAAAAATCAATCAATTATTGAGTTTTTCTCAACGCCGCCTGGATTAATTTGCGCCGAAAATGGACAAGTTGACAGGTTCGCTATAACAACGCAAAGTCAGGGGATGGTGGCCACAGGCCGCCCGAATCCGTCCTGCGGGGCGGGCCCGACCGGCAGGGAGGCCGGCCGCCGCCCGGACCCGCGCCGGGAGAGCCTGCGCGAGTGAACGACACGGCCAGCCATCTGGAAGCCCTGCGGGCGGTGCTTGGAGAGCGCGGCCTGCTCGCGGCCCCCGACGACCTTTCCGCCTATGAGACCGGTGCCCGCTACGACCGCGGCCGGGCCGCCTTCGTCGCCCGGCCGGCGAGCACGGCCGAGGCCTCCGCCGTGATCGCGCATTGCGTGCGCCACGGCATCCGGCTGGTGCCGCAAAGCGGCAACACCGGCCTCGTCGCCGGTTCGACGCCGGATCCCGGCGGGACGCAGGGCGTGCTCAGCCTCGACCGGTTCATCGGGCCATTCGAGTTGGATACCGCCAACCGCAGCGTCACCGTCGGCGCCGGCGTCCGCCTGTCCGCCCTGAACCAGAATCTGGCGCCGTACGGGTTGGTCCTGCCGATCGATCTGGGGGCGGACCCGATGGTCGGCGGCATGGTCGCGACCAACACCGGCGGGGCGCGCTTCATCCGCTACGGCGACATGCGCCGGCACGTGCTGGGGCTGGAGGTGGTGCTGCCTGACGCGCAGGGCACGGTCCTCGACCTGATGCGCCCGCTGCGCAAGAACAACACCGGGCTGGACCTCAAGCAGCTCTTCATCGGCACCGGCGGCGCCTACGGCCTGGTCACCCGCGCGGTGCTGGAACTGCGCCGCCTGCCGCAGCAATCGGCCACGGCCATCCTGGTGCCGCGCGACGACGACGCGGTGATGACGCTGCTGACCGCCTTCGAGGAGCGGGTCGGCGACCATCTGGCGGCATTCGAGGGCCTGTCCGGCGCCGCGGTCGCGCTGGCGCTGAAGCATCACGAGCGGCTGCGCAACCCGTTCGCGCCGCATCCGCCGCCGCCGTTCTGCATCCTGCTCGAGATCGAGCGGTCCTGCGCCACGCGGGAGCAGGAGCCGGCTAGCGACGGCC
>NZ_JBCNNF010000517.1:0-4138 GCF_039594555.1 Inquilinus sp. | reverse complement strand
TGGCGCGGCACCGGCCCAGGCGGCCAGGCCGAAGCCGGCGATGACGGCGAGATGCGAGGCCAGGGTCGCCGGCCGGGTCCAGCCCCGGTCGCCGGCCCGGCCGACGAACGGCGTCACCGCGGCCCCGCCGGCGCCGACCAGGGCGAACAGGGCGATGCCGCTCTGGCCCAGGCCGAACGGCGGCTGCGCTAGGCGCAGCGCCACCGCGGTCCAGAACAGGCTGAAGGCCGCCATCACCAGGCTCGCCGTCAGCGCCCGGGCGCGCAGCACCGGCTCCTCCCGCAGCAGGTGTCCCAGCGAGGCGATCAGCGCCGGATAGGGCGTCCGGCCCGCCGGCCGGCGCCGCGGCAACCGGGCGGCCAACACCAGGGCCAGCACCGCCATGGCGGCGGCGCTGGCCAGGTAGAAGCCGCGCCAGCCGGCGCTGCCGGCGATGGCGCTGGCCAGCGGACGCGACAGCAGGATGCCGACCATCAGCCCGCCCATGACGTCGCCGATGACGCGGCCGCGCTGCTCCGGCGGCGCCATGGCGGCGGCAATCGGCACCAGGATCTGGATGGCGGAGCAGGCGGCCCCCAGCAGCACCAGCACCGGCAGCAGCGTGGTGGCGGTCGGCGCCAACGCGGCCAGGCCGGCGCAGACGGCGGCGCAGGCCAGCATCCGCAGGATCAGCCGGCGGTTCTCGGCCAGGTCGGCCAACGGTACCAGCAGGAACAGCCCGGCGGCATAGCCCAGCAAGGTCGCCATCGCCACCAGCCCGGCCGCGGCGGCGGACAGGCCCAGCGACGGGCCGATCAACCCGACCAGGGTCTGCGGCGCGAACAGGTTGGTGACGATGACGCCGACAGATGTCTCGAACAGCAGGATCAGCGGGCGGGTGAGGATGGGCTCGGGCGACGCCAGGGCCAGGGACTCGCTGGTGACTGACATGATCCGCTCGATTGCTGAGGGGGTATATCGGCCGACAGCTTTATTCCCCTCTCGCAAGATGATACAATTCAATTGTCTCTATAAAGATTATGCGAACTCGGCATGAATATCCCGGATCTGGAGGCTTTCGTCGCCGTGGTGGAGACGGGGTCGATCGTCGCGGCCTCGGCCCGGCTGAACCTGACCCAGCCGGGCGTCACCCGGCGGGTGCAGAATCTGGAGGAGCGGCTGGGCGCGGCCCTGCTGGACCGCCAGTCGAAGCCGCTGAAGCCGACTGCCGCGGGCCGCGAAGCCTATCAGCAGGGCCGCCGCGTGCTGCGGTCGCTGGAGGATCTGCGCGCCGCCGTCGCGCCCGGCGGCGAGGTGCGTGGCGAGTTCCGGCTGGGCGTCATGCCCTATCTGTCCGAGGCGGCGCTGTCGGTGCCGCTCGACCGGCTGCGTGCCGGGTTCCCGCAGCTGGCGCTGCGCGTGACCTCGGGCTGGTCGGTGCGGCTGGTCGAGCAGGTGGCGCGCAGTGAGCTGGATGCCGCCGCGGTGTGCCTGCCCGACAGCGCCAGCCCGCCGGAGGATCTGGTGGCCGATGATCTCGGCGTCTTGCCCGTGCTGCTGGTGGCGGCGCCCTCGCTCGGCGTGCCGAAGCCGGCCAGCCTGACGGAGCTGGCGCGCTTCCCCTGGATCATGAACGAGGGCGGCTGCGGCTTCCGAATCTATCTGCAGCAGCGCTTCGAGGCCGAGCGGCTGCCCTTCCAGGTGGCGATCGAGGCGCTGAGCGTCGACCTGCGGATGTCGCTGGTGGCGCGCGGCCTCGGCATCGGCATCCTCACCCCCTCCGCCTTCGCCGACAGCCGCTGGAAGGACGCGGTCGAGGTGGTCGAGGCCGTCGATTTCCAGCCACGGGTGCGGGCCTGGATGCTGCACCGCCCGCCCGCCGGTCGCCTGGCCCGGCCGATCGTGACCTTCCGCGACGGGCTGGCTGAAGCCCTGGATCTGCCCGTGCCGTTCCTGGCCTGACGGCCCGGCCCGGCGAATCGTCCGGCTGCGGTTGAGCTTCAGTGGGCGATGGGGATAAATGCCGCCATCGATCGCGGGGCGGGGGCGGCAGGTGGGACACGGTCAACCGATCTTGGGGCGTCCGCGAGGCCGAGTGCTCGCCGCCACCGTCGCGATCCTGCTGCTGGCCGGGGGCGCCGCCGCGGCCCAGCCCGCGGATCCGGCCGGCCAAGCCGCCGTGGCGCAGGCGGAGGCCGATGTCCAGGCCGGACACTATGCCCAGGCCCTCAAGCGCTACCAGCGGCTGCTCGACACCGCCGGCGACGGCCCGGCCGCTTTCCCGCTGGCGCTGCGGCTGGCGGAGCTGGCCAATGCGGTGGGCCGGCCCGACCTGTCCACTGACGTGCTGGTCCCGCGGATGAAGGCCGCCGCCGCACTCCCGGCCGATCAGGTCGAGAGCGGCTACGAGCTGCTGACCGAGGCGACGGGCATGCTCGGCCGGCACGAAGATGCGGTCACCTATGCCCGCGCCCTCGCAACAGCCCGGCAGCAGCGGCTGGGCGAGGACGCGCCGGCCACGCTGGCGGCCCGCCTGACCCTGTCGGTGGTGCTGGAGCAGACGGGCGAGGTGGAGGAGGCTCGCCCCATCCGGCAGCAGGCGCTCGACCGCCTGCAGCAGGGCGACCCGGACCTCTATGTCCGCATCCTGAACAACACCGCGATCGTGCTGCAGAACGGCGGCAGGCTGGACAGCGCCGCGGACATGTTCGGCCGGCTGGTCCAGGCCCTGGAGGCACAGCCGGAGAGCCCGGAGCTGGGCATCACCCATTTCAACCTGGCGGTCCTGGATCGTGACCGGCGGCTATACGGGCCGGCGATCGAGCATCACCGGCAGGCGATCGAGATCCTGGAGCGGCTGATGGGGCCGTTGTCGGCGGAGACGATCGCGGCCGTCGGCGGCCTCGGCCAGACCTACGACGTCGCCGGGCGCCCGGCCGCGGCGCTGCCGCTGCTGCGCGACGCCCATGACCGGGCCGCGAAGGCGCTGGGCGACAGCGACGACACGATGATCCAGGCGAACAACCTGGCCAACGTGCTGCGGCAGCTGCAGCGCTTCGACGAGGCCGAGCCGCTCGACCGCACGGCCCTGGCCTGGCGCGAGCGCAATCTCGGCCCGGCGGACGAGTCGACCCTGATCAGCCGCAAGAACCTGGCGCTGGACCTGATCGGCCTGGACCGGCCGAAGGAAGCGATGGAACTGTACCGGCAGGTCGTGGCGACGCTGGAGAAGGAGCGCGGCCCCGACCATCCCGAGACGGTGGGTCTGCGCCGCGAACGGGACATGCTCGCGATCCTGACCGGGACGGCTGCGGCCGACGAAGCGGCCTTCGACAAGCTCGCCGCCGACGCCAAGCCCTCGGCCGACTCCGTGCGCATGGCCAACCTCCTTGCCGGCATCGCCGGGAAGCGGGGCGATGCCGCGACGGAGGGGCGCCTGCATCGCCTCTCGCTGCGGCTGTCGGAGGCTTTCTACGGCGCGCTGGATCCGCACACCCTGGCGATGCTGACCAATGTCGCGCGCTTCGAGCGCCAGCAGAAGGCACCGACCGCCACGACCACCTACCGCATGCTGGAGCAGCGGCTGCGGCTGTGGTCGCAGCGGGAGATCGCCTCGACCTCCGACCCGGCGGTGATGGAGCTGGTGGCCGCGACCACCCGCGAGCCGCTGGGCGATATCCTCTCCTATGCCATGTCCGCCTCGGCGAGCGATCCCGCGGCGACCGCGCTGTTCGCGACCGTGCTGCTGGACTGGAAGGATGTGCTGTCGCTGGAGCGGACGATGCTCGACACGGCGGCGGCCGGGCTGCCGGCCGATGACCGGGCGCTGCTCGACCGGGTGCGGGCCTTGCAGGCCGAGAGCCTGCGCCAGCCGCGCGACTCCGCCGCGGCGGAGGGTACGGCGCGTGAGCTCGGCATTGCCGAGGCGACGCTGTCCGACCGGGTCACCGGGCTGCGCCTGCTGGAGGAGCGGCGCCGCAGGCCCTACGCCGCCATCCTGGCCAGCCTCGGCCCCAGGGAGGCGGTGGCCGACTTCATCATCGCGCCGCTGAAGGTGTCGAAAGGCGTGGTCGAGGACCGCATCCTGGCGATGGTCGGCCGCAGCGACGGCGATGTCTGGCTCTACGACCTCGGCGCGGCGGCCGATGTCGAGCGGTGG
>NZ_JBCNNF010000516.1:0-4226 GCF_039594555.1 Inquilinus sp. | reverse complement strand
GTCCGGCGACTTGCCGTCGACCCGGGCCAGGAACAGGCCGGGCAGCAGCCGGGCGGCGCGGGACTCGAAGGCGCCGGCCGGTTCCCAGTCCACGCTGGCGCGATGGGCATCGGCCAGGGCATCGAAGCAGGCCAGGAAATCCGCCGCCGACTCCGGCCGCCACAGCCCCTTCAGCAGCAGGTGGTTCAGGCAGAAGGCCAAGTCGAAGGCGGGGTCGCCCCACCAGGCGCATTCGGCGTCCAGGAACACCGGCCCTTGCGGCCCGACGAGGATGTTCTTCGGGCTGACATCGCCATGCACCAGCGCCCGCTTCGTCGTCCGCGTGGTCTCGACCAGCGCGTGCAGCGCCGGGGCGCAGTCCGGATGCACGGCCGTGGTCGCCACCAGATACGGCTCGAGGCGGATGTCGTAGAAGATCGCGTCGGTCGGGAACTCGGCGGCCAGGGCCGGGGACTTCGCCGTGGCGGCATGGATGGCGGCGAGGCGCCGCCCGACCTCGGCGGCGAAGGCCGGGTCGGCCCGGCCGTCCCGCAGCTCGGCCTTCCACACCGGGTGGTCCTCCGGTGCCAGATAGTCCATGGCCAGCGCTCCGGCGGCCTCGTCCTGGCCCAAGAGGCGCGGCACCGCCTGCGGCACGATGCCCGCGGCGGCCCGCATCCAGCGCGCCTCGTACAGGTTGCGCGACACCGGCGCCCACCAGTCGGCGGCCACCCGCAGCCTGGCCAGGGCCCGCTTGACGCAGATCGGGCCCGAGGCGAGGTCGACGCGGAAGATGTCGGAGGAGACGCCCCCGGTCAGCGCGGTGAAGCGCGGCGTCTCGTCCGGCCCGGCCAGCCCCATCCGGCGCAGCGCCGCCAGCAGGTCGGCGTCGACCATCGCTTCAGCCTCGATCCGCCGGAGCCGCCCCCTCACCCGAAATCGCTATCGCGATTTCGACCTCTCCCCAAAGAGAGGTATGGGGAGCGCAGGCCAGAAATCCCTCTCCTTGGGGAGAGGGAGGGGCCCGGCGCCGCAGGCGACGGGAGGGTGAGGGGGATGCCGGCCACACCTTTGGGCGAGGACCTAATACGTCGCGCGACCGCCGGAAAGGTCGAAGACGGCGCCGGTGGTGAAGCTGTTCTCGGCCGAGCACAGCCACGCGATCATCGACGCCGCCTCCTCGACCTTCAGGAAGCGGGCGCGGGGGATGCGCGACAGCATGTAGTCGATATGCTCCTGGCTGATCTGCTCCAGGATCCGGGTCTTGGCCGTCGCCGGGGTAACGCAGTTGACCGCGATGTCGTGGCCCGCCAGCTCCTTGCCCAGCGACTTGGTCAGGGCGATCACGCCCGACTTGGCGGCGGAATAGGCGCTGGCGTTCGGGTTGCCCTCCTTGCCGGCGATCGAGGAGACGTTGACGATGCGGCCGTAGCCGCGCGCGATCATGCCCGGCACCACCGCCCGGCAGCAGTAGTAGACGGCGTTCAAATCCAGCTCGATCACTTGGCGCCAGGTGTCGAGCGGATAGTCCCAGGTCTTCACCGAGGGGCCGGCGATGCCGGCATTGTTGATCAGGATGTCGATCTGCCCCTGGGCCTCCACCGCCTGCGCCACGGCGGCAGCATCGGTGACGTCGATGGCGACGCCGGTGGCGCCGATCGCCTTGGCCGTCGCCTCGACCAGGGCCTGGTCGCGGTCCCACAGCACCACCCTGGCGCCGGAAGCGATGAAGCGCTCGGCGACGGCGCGGCCGATGCCCTGCGCCCCGCCGGTGACCACGGCCAGCTTGCCGTCGAGATCGATCCTGTTCATCCGCGTTTCCCCGTGTTCCGGCCCGCCTGAGGCGGTGTCTTGGCTCGATATGCCCGACTTTATCCGGGCTCAGATGGATGTCGCCAGTCTAGGATCGCCGGGTCAAGCTCGCAGGTGGGAAATGATCGGGTGAGAAGGGGGCAGCTCCGGCGTTACCGCCAGCGCTGCCCCCTCAGTCCTACAGCGCCCGGACCGTGACTGTCTCCTCGGCCGCGCGCGCCAGCGGGTTGCGCAGGGCGCGGCCGAAGGCGGCGGCTTCGATCTCGAAGCGATCGCCTGGCTCCGGCTTGATGCCGTCGGTGACGCTCAGCGTCGCCGTGCCGAAGAAGTGCAGATGCACGTCGCCCGGCCGTCGGAACAGGGCATATTTGAAGTGGTGGTGCTCCAGATTGGCGATCCAGTGGCTCATATTGGCCTCGCCGCTCAGGAACGGCTTCTCCCAGATCGTCTTGCCGCCGCGGGTGATGCGGCTGGTGCCGCGCACATCCTCCGGCAGCTTGCCGACCAGCAGCTCCGGCCCGACCGAGCACTGGCGCAGCTTGGAATGCGCCAGCAACAGGTAGTTCTGCCGCTCGGTGATGTGGTCCGAGAACTCGTTGCCGATGGCGAAGCCGACGCGCCAGGGCGTGCCGTCCGGTCCGACCAGGTAGCAGCCGGTGATCTCCGGCTCCTCGCCGCCATCCAGGGCGAAGGACGGCATGGTCAGTGGCTGCTCGCCGGCGACGACGATCGACCCGTCGCCCTTGTAGAACCATTCCGGCTGCACGCCCGGCTTGGCGCCGGTTTCGCCCCCGGCCGGCTTGCCGCCGGTCAGGCCGTCGCGGAACATCTTCATGCTGTCGGTGAGCTTTTCCGCCTCGCCGAGATTCTTGTGCATCTGGTCGCGGGCGTCGGCGCTGCCGAGATGGGTCAGGCCGGTGCCGGTGACGATGCAATGCGCCGCGTCGGGATGGTCCAGCGGCGGCAGCAGCCGGGCCTCGGCGATCACCGCGTCATAGGATTCGGTGTCGGCGCCGTCATCGGCCGCGACCAACTCGGCGATCGACTTGCGCGAGGCGATCGCCGCCTGGGCCAGGTCGTAGGTGGTGTCGAAGGCGGAGAGCAGCTTCAGGGCGTCGCCCTGCCCGGCGACGCCGACGCGCCGCTCGCCCGACTTGGTGCGCAGTTGGATCAGGTTCATCGTCATTCTCACAGTCCGTTCGCCCAGCCGGCATCGACCACGAAGGTCTGGCCGGTACACATCGCGCTGTCATCCGCCGCCAGCCACAGGGTCATCTGCGCCAGGTGGACGGGCAGCACCTCGTCCGGGATGCACTGGCCCTTGCGGCGGTCGGCATCCGCCTCCGGCGTCAGCCACAGCTCCTTCTGGCGCTGGGTGATGACCCAGCCCGGCATCACGGTGTTCACCCGGATATGCTGCGGGCCCCAGTCGCGGGCCAGGCCGCGGGTCAGCCCCTCGACGCCCGCCTTGGCGGAGGTGTAGGCCGGCATGCCGCCCTGGCGCAGCCGCCAGGAGACCGAGCCGAAATTGATGATCGATCCGCCGCCGGCGTCGCGCATCCCCGGCTGCACCGCCTGGGCGGCGAAGAACTGGTGGCGCAGGTTGACCGCCATGCGCTCGTCCCAGTAGTCGGGCTCGACCGTCTCCGGCGCGTGGCGCTGGTCGTGCGCCGCGTTGTTGACCAGGATGCGGATGGTGCCGATCGCCTGCTGCGCCTCGGCCACCGCCGCGCGCAGGTCGGCGATGTCGCGCAGGTCGCAATGCCGGAACCGCGGCGCCGTCAGCCCCTCGGCCTTCAGCCGGTCGACCAGCGCGGTCGACGCCTCGTCATTGATGTCGACGAAGAACACCCGCGCCTGCTGGCGGCAGAAATGCTCGACGATGCTCTCGCCGATGCCGCTGCCGCCGCCGGTGACGAAGACCGGCTTGTCGCGCAGCGACGGATAGTTCGCGTATTGGGTCATGATGTCCGTCTGCAAGGAAAGGGCCCGCCCCGACCGGGGCGGGGCCGGATCGTGCTCAATGGCTGTCGCGCGGCACCGCGTGGCCGCGGCAGCCGACCAGGAAGTCCAGGTCGGCGCCCTTGTCGGCCTGCATGACGTGGCGGACATACAGCTCCTGGTAGCCGCCCTTCATCGCCGGCTCGGGCGGCGACCAGCGCTTGCGGCGCTCCGCCAGCTCGGCATCGGAGACGTCGAGATGCAGTCGCCGGTTGGCGACATCCAGCTCGATCATGTCGCCGTCCTGCACCAGGGCCAGCGGGCCGCCGGCCGCGGCCTCCGGCGCCGTGTGCAGCACCACCGTACCATAGGCGGTGCCGCTCATCCGCGCGTCGGAGATGCGGACCATGTCGCGCACGCCCTTCTTCAGCACCTTCTGCGGCAGCGCCATGTTGCCGACCTCGGCCATGCCCGGATAGCCCTTCGGGCCGCAA
>NZ_JBCNNF010000515.1:0-4239 GCF_039594555.1 Inquilinus sp. | reverse complement strand
GATCCTGCCAAGGGCTCGGCCGGCTCCGACTACATCCGCTTCTTCATGTTCTACAGCAGCCTGACGCAGCTCGACTCGGCGCTGACGCCGAGAATGAACCTGGCGGAATCGGTCGACAGCAGCGACGCGAAGGTGTGGGTCATCAAGCTGCGCAAGGGCGTCAACTTCCACGACGGCAAAGCGCTCACGCCCGCCGACGTCGTCTATTCGCTGATGCGTCACAAGAATGCGGCGACGGCCTCGAAGGTGAAGACGCTCGCCGACCAGTTCGCCGATGCGAAGCAGACAAGGAGGTAAGCCGCCCTACTCCCCGTAAGGCAGCCAGATGTTCTTCACCTGGGTGGCGCGGCGAAGGTACTCGCGGCCCTGCCCTTCCACGTCCGACAGCCAGTCACGGCGCCGGCCCTGGTTGGTCCAGGTCGCCTTGAGGTTGCCGGCGCTGGCCTTCTCGACCAAAGCGCCGCCTTCGGCCGGGCCGACATACCAGAGGGCGGCGACGTCGTCGTGCTCGGCCAGGGTCTTGGCCAGCCCATCGCGCTCGCCGGTGACGATGTTGACCACGCCGTCCGGCACGTCGGAGGTGTCGAGCACCTGGTACAGGTCGGTCGCCGCCAGCGGGTGGCGCGGCGACGGCACCACCACGACACGGTTGCCCATGGCGATCGCCGGCACCACCAGCGAGACGAAGCCGAGCAGCGGCGCCTCGTCCGGGCACAACAGGCCCATCACGCCCCAGGGCTCGTTCATCGCCAGCGTCACCTGGCGGGCGCGGGCGTCATGCACCTGGCCGTCATATTTGTCGGCGAAGCCGGCATAGAAGAAGATCCGCCGCACCGATGCCTCGACCTCCGCCGCTGCGGCCTTCGCCGTGGCGCCGGTCATCGTGGCGATCCGCCGGGCGAATTCCTCGGACCGTGCCGCCAGGTTCTCGGCCAGGAAGTACAGCACCTGCGCCCGGTTGTGCCCGGCCAGGCCGCTCCAGCCCGCGGCCTTGTGCGCCGCCTCGACCGCGTTGCGGATGTCCTTGCGGTTGCCGAGGCCGACCTGGCCCAGCGCCCGGCCCTTCGGGTCGAGTACGCTATAGCTGTAGCCGCCATCCGGCCGCGCCTGCTTGCCGCCGACATAGAGCTTGGCGGTGCGGTCGATCGAGGGCAAATCGTGGTCGCCGCCCAGCGGCACCGCCGCCAGCGGCGCCGCGGCCGCGGGCTTCAGCGCCGGCGCGTCCTTCTCCCAGCCCGGCACCAGGTATTCGAACATCCCCTCGCGCCCGCCCTCGCGGCCGAAGCCGCTCTCGCGATAGCCGCCGAAGCCGACCGCGGCGTCGAACATGTTGGCGCAGTTGATCCACACCACCCCGGCCTTCAGCCGCGCCGCGACGTGCAGCGCCTGGTTCACCGTCTCCGACCACACCGAGGCGGCGAGACCGTAGCGCGAGTTGTTGGCCAGGCTGACCGCCTCATCCGGCGTGCGGAAGGTCGAGGCCGACAAGACCGGGCCGAAGATCTCCTCCTGCGCGATGGTCGAGGCCGGCTCCGCCTCGGTGAACAGGGTCGGCGGGAAGTAGAGGCCGCCCTTGGGCAGCGACGCCGAATCCTGCCAGCAGGCGGCGCCCTCTTTCTTGCCCAGCTCGACATAGTGTCTGATCCGGTCGAGCTGCACCTGGGCCACGATCGGGCCCATATCGGTCGATTTGTCGAGCGGGTCGCCGACCCGGAGCGTCGCCATGCGGCGCTTCAGCTTATCGTAGAGGCGGTCGGCCACGCTCTCCTGCACCAGCAGGCGCGACCCGGCGCAGCAGACCTGGCCCTGGTTGAACCAGATCGAATCCACCACGCCCTCGACCGCGGCGTCGAGATCGGCGTCGTCGAAGACGATGAAGGGCGACTTGCCGCCCAGCTCCAGCGACAGCTTCTTGCCGCTGCCGGCGGTCGCCTCGCGGATCTTCCGCCCGACCTCGGTCGACCCGGTGAAGGCGATCTTGTCGACATCGGCATGCTCGACGATCAGCGCGCCGGTCAAGCCATCGCCGGTGACGATGTTCAAGACGCCCGGCGGCAGCCCGGCCTCCTGCGCGATCTCGGCGAACAAGAGCGCGGTCAGCGGCGTGAACTCGGCCGGCTTCAGCACCACCGTGTTCCCGGCCGCCAGGGCCGGCGCCACCTTCCAGGCCAGCATCAGCAGCGGGAAGTTCCACGGGATGATCTGGCCGCAGACCCCGACCGGGCGGTAGCCGGGAAACTCGGTCTCGACCAGCGAGGCCCAGCCGGCGTGGTGATAGAAGTGCCGGGCCACCAGCGGGATGTCGATGTCGCGGCTCTCGCGGATCGGCTTGCCGTTGTCCATGGTCTCGATCACGGACAAGAGCCGCTCGCGGCGCTGGACATGGCGGGCCAGGGCATAGAGGTGACGGGCGCGCTCGGCCCCCGGCAGCGCCGCCCAGCCCTTCTGCGCCCGGCGCGCGGCCTTGACCGCGGCGTCGACATCCTTGGCTGTGCCCTGCGCCACCTGCGCCAGCGGCTTGCCCGTGGCCGGGTTCAGCACCTCGAACCGGCCGCCCTCGGCCGGGGCGACGAATTTGCCGTCGATGAAATGGCCGAAGCCTGCCTCATGCCGCGCCAGCCAGTCGCGGGCGATGCCGCTGTCCTCGGGCGCCGGGCCGTACTCCATGGTGTCGAGAATCTCCGCGATCCGGGGCATGGGTGAGGCTCCTCAGGCGGAAGCGTGGCGGAAGCCGGCCGAGTAGCGGCCGGTGACGAAATGCTCGATCTGGCGCTCGACATCAGCGAGCAGCGAGGAGGCGCCGATGCGGAACAGCTCCGGCTCCAGCCAGGGCCGGCCCAGCTCCTCCTTCATCAGGATCAGCCAGGCGATGGCATCCTTGGCGGTGCGCAGGCCTCCGGCCGGCTTGAAGCCGACGCGCTCGCCGGTGCGGTCGAGGTAGTCGCGGATGGCGCGCACCATGACCAGGCTGACCGGCAGGGTGGCGTTGACATCCTCCTTGCCGGTCGAGGTCTTGATGAAATCGGCGCCGGCCATCATGCAGACCAGGCTGGCGGCCTCGACATTGCGCAGGGTCCGCAGGTCGCCGGTGGCCAGGATGGTCTTCAGATGCGCCTCGCCGCAGGCCTCGCGCATCGCCCGCACCTCGTCATAGAGGGCCGACCATTCGCGGTTCAGCACCTGGGCGCGGTGGATGACGATATCGATCTCGGCCGCCCCCTCCTCCACCGCATAGCGGATCTCGGCCAGGCGCTGCGGCAGCGGCGTCAGCCCGGCCGGGAAGCCGGTGGCGACCGAGGCGACCGGGATGCCGCTGCCGGCCAGCGCCTTGACCGCGGCGCCGACCAGGGCCGGGTAGACGCAGACGGCGCCGACGGTCGGCGGCCGGTCGGCCAGGCCCAGCGCCTCGACCAGGTCGTCGCGCAGCGGGTGGCGGGCCTTGGCGCAGAGGCGCTGCACCCGGCCCGGGGTATCGTCGCCGGCCAGCGTGGTCAGGTCCATGCAGGTGATCGCCTTCACCAGCCAGGCGGCCTGGTATTCCTTCTTCACCGTGCGCCGGGTGGTCATGGTGGCGGCCCGGCGCTCGGCGGCGCTGAGATTGACCCGCGCCGCCTCGACCCAGTCCAGCTCCAGCGCCATGCCGGGATTTCGATGCGTGTTCCGGACGGCCGTGTCGGCGTCGGCGCGTTGATCAGGCATGGGCGTCTCCGCTCAGAAGCTGCGCGGCAGTGGCCGCGTCGGTGACCAGGACATTGACGAAGCCGGCGGCGAGGCAGGCGCGGGCGATGCCCGCCTTCTGCGCCCCGGCGGCGACGCCGATCGAATGGGTTTTCTCCCGCAGCGCCTCGGGCCGCAGGCCGATGGTGCGGGCATCCAGCTCCGGCGACACGATCCGGCCCTCGGCATCGAGGAAGCGGCCCAGCACGTCGCCGACCGCGCCGGCGCGCTGCAGCGCCGCGATCCCGCCGGCATCGAGATAGCCGGACTCGACATGGACCGAGCGGCTGGCCATCGGCCCCATGCCGAAGCAGGCGACGGGCGCCGCACGAGCGACATCGAGGATGCCGGCGATCACCGGGTCCGCCTCCAGCACCGCGCGGGTGGCGGGGTTGCCGACGATGGCCGGCACCGGCAGCAGGGTGGCGGAGCCGGGGCCGGCCTCGGCGAAGCCCTCGGCCACGGCGTTGGTGCGGAAGGCGGTGCCGCGGATGGCGGTGGCGCCGTTCAGCAGCACCACCT
>NZ_JBCNNF010000514.1:0-4251 GCF_039594555.1 Inquilinus sp. | reverse complement strand
GCCTGTCATCATCGTGCCGCGACGAAGCGCGCATGGCCGTGACGCCGGGCATCGGGTTTTCTGTTCCCATCAGTGGAAGCGAACCGCTCCGATCCCCCATCTGGGGGTGATAGGAGGGCGGTCACCTCATCTAAGATGAGAACAAATAGCCTGTCGGCCTGTCCCTTTCGGGTCATAGCGCGAAGGTCGCACGGCTTGTACAATGTGATCTGTGGTGGGGGCCACGTCTGTCAAATAAGGCGAATGCGACATGGGGCCAAGCATCTTTTTGGGAAGACAATCATATTCATTTTTAAGTAAGTTTTATAAATGAATAACTTCCTACAGCCTCCGCAAAGCCCCTGGGAGATTGTGTTCCCATGCTGAAGCACGCCGACATCTGGGCGGCGATCGACCGCCTGGCCAGGCTCAACGGCCTGTCCCCCTCCGGCCTTGCGCGTCGCGCGGGGCTCGACCCCACCACCTTCAACCCAAGCAAGCGGCAGTCGAGCGACGGCAAGCTGCGCTGGCCGTCGACCGAGAGCATCTCGAAGATCCTCGACGCGACCAGCAGCTCGATGGCCGCCTTCGTGAGGCTGATCGACGACGGGTCGGGCCTGCCGGCCCGGCGCATTCCGGTCATCGGTTTGGCGCAGGCGGGCGGCGACGGGCTGTTCGACGATGCCGGGCATCCGACCGGCAAGGGCTGGGACGAGGTCGACTTCCCCAACCTGTCCGATCCCAGCGCCTATGCGCTGGAGATCTCGGGCGACGCCATGGCGCCGATCTACCGGGACGGCGACGTGGTCGTGGTCTCGCCGGCGGCGGGGCTGCGGCGTGGTGACCGGGTGGTGGCGAAGACCGCGGGCGGGCTGCTGATCGGCGAGCTGGTGCGGATCAGCGCCAACCGGATCGACCTGAAGCCGCTGGCCGGCGACGAGGCGCCGCAGTCGCTGAAGCTGTCCGAGGTGATCTGGAAGGCCCGCATCGTCTGGTCGAGTCAGTAGCCCCTCCCTGCGTCGGACGCAGGGCTGAGCCATCTGCCGGGCGGTGTTGGCGCCGCCCGGCTGCTCGCCTATGCTCCGCCGGCTAACGATGCGGGATCGGACGGACGACATGGCAAGACAAGCGTGGACCTTCCTCGACGGCTCCTGGCAGGAGGGCAATCCGCCGATCATGGGGCCGCTCAGCCACGCCGCCTGGATGTCCTCGATCATCTTCGACGGCGCCCGTGGCTTCGAGGGCGTGGCGCCGGACCTTGACCGCCACTGCGTCCGCGCCGTCGCGTCGGCCGAGGCGATGGGGCTGAAGGCGACCCTGCCGGCCGAGGAGATCGAGGCCCTGGCGCGCGAGGGGCTGCGCCGCTTCCCGGCCGACGCTGCGGTCTACATCCGGCCGATGTTCTGGGCCGAGGAAGGCTGGATCGAGCCCGACCCGGCGGCGACGCGCTTCTGCCTGTCGATCTATGATTCGCCGCTGCCGCAGCCGGGCGAGGACAGCGCCTGCTTCGCCCAGGGGCTGCGCCGGCCGTCGCCGGAGATGGCGCCGACCCGGGCCAAGGCCGCCTGCCTCTACCCGCAATCCGGCATGGCCATGCGCCAGGCCAAGAGCCGCGGCTTCACCAATGCGGTGATGCTGGACCCGATCGGCAACGTCGCCGAATTCGCCACCGCCAACATCTTCATGGCCAAGGACGGCGCCGTGCACACCCCGGCGGCGAACGGCACCTTCCTGGCCGGCATCACCCGCCGCCGGATGATCGAGCTGCTGCGCCATGCCGGGGTCGAGGTGCTCGAGCGCGCGATCCGGCCGGAGGAACTGGCCGAGGCCGACGAGATCTTCCAGACCGGCAACTTCGCCAAGGTGCTGCCCTGCACCCGGCTGGAGGACCGCCATTTGCAGCCGGGTCCGTTCTATACCAAGGCCCGCAAGCTCTACTGGGACTGGGCCCATTCGTGAGGTTGCGTCCGGCAGTGCGGACGGATCCTGAGAACATCCAATGAGCGAAACCGTTCCGCCCGAGCCGGTCTCCAAGGACACGCGCAACCTGATGCGGGTGCTCGAATACCAGGGAATCACCCTGGTGTTCGACGTCGGTGCCAATGTCGGCCAGTACGCGCAGCGGCTGCGGCGCGGTGGCTATCGCGGGCGGATCGTCTCAGTCGAGCCGCTGTCGGCTGCGCATGCTGCCCTGACGGCGGCGGCCGCGGGCGATCCGGACTGGTCGGTCGAGTCGCGGATGGCGCTGGGCGACGGCGACGCGCCGGTGACGCTGCAGGTCTCGGGCGAGAGCGACATGAGCTCGGTGCTCGACTTCACCGCCGAGATGGCCGACCTGCTCGACGGCTCGGCCTATGTCGGCACCGAGGTGGCGTCGCAGGCGCGGCTGGAGCGCATCTTCCCGCACCATGCCCGGCCAGACGACCGGGTGCTGCTGAAGATCGACACCCAGGGCACCGAGCGCCGGGTGCTCGACGGCGCGCGCGGCGTGCTGCCGCGCATCGCCGCGGTGCAGATGGAGCTGTCAATCGTGCCGGTCTATGACGGCGAGCCGTCCTACCGCGACATGATCCAGCACATGGCCGAGCTGGGCTTCGTGCCCGCGCTGTTCATCCCCGGCTATTTCAACCGTCGCACCGCCCGGCTGATCGGCATGGACGGCGTGTTCGTGCGGCCGGGCTGACCCGAACCCGATGCCGAGCGCCGAGCGCCCCGGCCGCCTGCCGGTCATCGACCTGCTCCGCGGCCTGGCGCTGCTGGCGATGGCGGTCTACCACTTCTCCTGGGACTTGAAGTTCTTCCGCTTCGTCGACTGGGACCTGGCGGGCGGCACCGGCTGGATCGCGGCGCGATACCTGATCGCCGGCAGCTTCCTGGCCCTGGTCGGGCTGGGTCTGCTGCTGTGGGACGTGCAGGGGCGCGACTGGCGGCGCTGGGCGATCCGGCTCAACAAGGTGGTGTTCGGCGCGATCGCCGTGACGGTCGCGACCTGGTTCGTGATCCCGGACGAGTTCATCTTCTTCGGCATCCTGCACAGCATCGCCGTGGCCAGTGTCCTCGGCCTGCTGTTCCTGCGGCTGCGGCCGGCGGTGAATCTCGTCCTCGGTCTCGCCGTGATCGCGCTGCCGATCGTCTGGCGCTCGGACCTGTTCGACCATGCCTGGCTGCTGTGGACCGGTCTCGGCACCGTGCCGCCGCGCAGCAACGACTACGAGCCGCTGTTCCCCTGGTTCGGGCCGGTGCTGCTGGGGCTCGCGCTGGGCCGCTGGTGGCTGCGGGCCGGCACGCCCGGCAGTGCGGTCAGCGGCGGGGCGACCGGCCGGCCGCTGCGCTGGATCGGGCGGCACAGCCTGGTCTTCTACCTGCTGCACCAGCCGGTGCTGATCGGCATCCTGCTGCTGGTCGGCATGGCGCTCGGCCGCGACCCGCAGACGATGCTGTCGCCGGGGCCGGACCCGACCGTGCAGCTGATCGAGTGCCAGGTGCAGTGCGAGCAGCGGGGCGGAGGCATGGAGCAGTGCCACGCCTATTGCGGCTGCATGGTCGACGCCGTCGAGGCCCAGAGCCTGTGGCCGGCGCTGCGGCCGGACGCGGCGCCGGAGCTCAAGGATCGCCTGCGCGATCTGGCCGCCATCTGCAGCCGGTAGCGCGGTGAACCTGACGGAAAATTCGCTCGCCTGCCATCGGCCGGGGCCCTAGTCTCGGCGCCGATGTCCGGATTGCCTTCCCGATCCCTGTCATGAGTCCACCCGCCGAGGACCGTTCCTCCGGCGCGGGGCCGGATGTCGGCTGGTCGGCGCTGATGGTCGCGGCCCAGGCGGGCGACCGGGCCGCTTATCGCCGGCTGCTGACCGAGATCACCCCCTATCTGCGGGCGCTGGCCCGCCGGTCGCTGCGCCGCCCGGCCGATGCCGAGGATGCGGTGCAGGACGTGCTGCTGACCCTGCACAGCATCCGCCAGACCTATGATCCGGCGCGGCCGTTCCAGCCCTGGCTGGTGGCGATCGCCCGGCGCCGGATCGTCGACCGGGTGCGCATCCAGATCCGCACCACCGGCCGTGAGACCGCGATCGACCCGTTCGAGGAAACCTTTGCTGCACCTGAAACGAATGAAGGGGGATCGGAGGCCGATTCGATCGCGCTGCGACGTGCGATCGCGGAGCTGCCGCCCGGCCAGCGCCAGGCGGTGTGCAGCACGGTGGCGACGATAAAGGCCCGTGGCTGAAAATCACCTATTACGATGAGGACGGCGCCGATGTCAGCGAACGCTTC
>NZ_JBCNNF010000513.1:0-4258 GCF_039594555.1 Inquilinus sp. | reverse complement strand
ATAGGCGTCGATCGCCAGCGAGAACAACA
This sequence comes from Inquilinus sp., assembly GCF_039594555.1. Taxonomy (GTDB): domain Bacteria; phylum Pseudomonadota; class Alphaproteobacteria; order DSM-16000; family Inquilinaceae; genus Inquilinus. Next base: position 4,229 of record NZ_JBCNNF010000513.1, on the reverse strand, counting down.
GCGGCACCAGCGCCACGGCGAAGGAGGACAGGAACACCAGGGCGACGCAGGCCAAGATGCGCAGCCGCACGCCCCAGCTCTCGCCGCGCCACAGATAGGGCATGACCCGGGCCAGCGTGGCCAGGTCGCCGCGCGCGCTGTGGTCCCCCCGGGGCGGTGTCATCGACATGGCCGGACTCGCATCATCTCTCTTCATCCTAATACACGGCCGGCGCCGGCATCCCGTCGCCATCGCGCTGGACTCGCCGTTCGAATCATGTAACTTTCAAAGTTACATGAAATCCAGCGAACGCCTTTCCGCCGCTCTTCATGTGCTGGTGCACATGGTCGCGCGGCCCGATACGGCCCTGACCTCGGCCGAGATGGCGGCCTTCGTGGGGACCAACCCCGTGGTGATCCGGCGCGGCTTCGCCGGGCTGCGCGAGGCCGGCATCGTCAGCTCGGTCAAGGGCCATGGCGGCGGCTGGCGCCTGGCCCGGCCGCCGGAGGCGATCACCCTGGCCGAGATCCAGCACGCCCTGGGCGAGCGGGTGGTCTCGCTCACCGCCTTCGAGGTGGGCCAGCCGACCTGCCTGATCCTGCGGGCGGTTACTGCCGCGCTGGACGAGGCGATGCGGGAGGCCGAACGCGCGCTGGACCGGCGCCTCGCCACCCTGACCCTGGCCGATCTCGCGGCGGATGCCCGCCGGCTGAACGGCGGCCGCGGCCTGCCTTACGGAGAGACCCATCATGGTTCATGACGTCATCGTGGTCGGCGGCAGCTTCGCCGGCCTGTCCGCGGCGATGCAGCTGGCCCGCGCCCGCCGCCGGGTGCTGGTGATCGATGCCGGCCGGCCGCGCAACCGCTTCGCCGCCGCGTCGCACGGCTTCCTCGGCCAGGACGGCAGGCCGCCGCTGGCGATCCGGCAGGAGGGGCTGCGCCAGCTGCTCGCCTATCCGACCGTGGCGCTGATCGAAAGCGAGGCGGTGTCGGCCCGCCGCACCGGCGACGGCTTCTCCGTGGCCCTGGCCGACGGCGGGGAGGAGGCGGCACCGTATCTGATCCTGGCCACCGGCGTGGCCGACGAGCTGCCGCCGGTCCCGGGGCTGCAGGAGCGCTGGGGCAGGACGGTGCTGCACTGCCCCTACTGCCATGGCTTCGAGGTCGCCGGCCGGCCGCTCGGTGTCCTGGCCAACCACCCGCTCTCCGCCCATCAAGGCGGGATGCTGCCCGATTGGGGCCCCACGACCTACTTCACCCAGGGCGAGTTCGAGCCCGATGCCGCGCAGGCGGCGTATCTGGCCGGCCGCGGCGTCACCATCGAGCGCAGCCCGGTGGTCGAGCTGCTGGGCACGGCGCCGGACCTGGAGGCGGTGCGGCTGGCCGATGGCCGGGTGGTGCCGGTGGCGGCGCTGTTCACCGCGGCGCGAATCCGCATGGCCAGCCCGCTGGCGGAACAGCTGGGCTGCGCCTTCGACGAGGGCCCGCTCGGCCCCCGCCTGCGGGTCGACGAGTTCAAGCAGACGACGGTGCCGGGGGTCTTCGCCGCCGGGGACGCGACGACCCCGATGCACAACGCCACCCTGGCCTCGGCCTCCGGCGTCATGGCCGGGGTGTGCGTGCACCGATCTCTCATGGGCATGGCCGCCTGAGATATCGACAACGCACCCTCGGCCGGGCGAGGCTGCGGCCAAGCCGAGAGGAGAGCAGGATGCCGTCGCCGATCGAGTTCTATTTCGACTTCGCCAGCCCCTACGGCTATCTCGGCGCCAGGCGGATCGACGCGCTGGCGGCGCGGCACGGCCGCGCGGTGCGGTGGAAGCCGGTGCTGCTGGGCCCGATCATGAAGCAGATCGGCACCAGGCCGATCCGCGAGCTGCCGGTGCGCGGGCCGTATCTGGAGCAGGATGCGGCGCGCTTCGCCGCCTTCCTCGGCATCCCCTTCACCCTGCCGGCGCAATGGCCGATCGCGGCGCTGGCGCCGTCCCGCGCCGTGTGGTGGCTGGCGGACGACCGGCCGGCCCTGGCACATGACCTCGCCGTCGCTCTCTATGACGCGCATTGGGGCCGCGGCGAGGATATCGCGGCGCCGGAGGCCGTGGTCCGCATCGCCGCCGGGCTCGGCCTCGACGCGGCGGAGACGGCGGAGGCGATCCAGCGGCCGGTGGTCAAGGACCGGCTGCGGGCCGAGACCGAGGCCGCGGCAGCGAAGGGCGTGTTCGGCTCGCCCTTCTTCCTGCTCGACGGCGAAGGCTTCTGGGGCGCCGACCGGTTGGACCAGCTGGAATGGCGGCTGAGCGGAAGTCCGCGCGCTGGTTGATGTTAGTCTCAATCTTTACTGTCATTGCCGGGCTTGACCCGGCAATCCAGGGGCCACCACGAACCGCTCTGGCTGCCCCTGGATCCTCGGGTCAAGCCCGAGGATGACAATAAAAGCATCGACCTAAGCTCCATCAAGGGGCGGGCGCCCTACCGCACCTTCTCCGGCTTGTAGTACTCCGGCGCCCAACCCTTGCCGGTCCAGCGGAACAGGCGGCTGCCATCAACCAGCAGGTCGCGCTTGCCGGAGCTGTAGCTCGGCGCCAGGCCCAGCTCATGCGCCTTGCCGTCGGCGACCGGCGTCAGCGACTGCGAGCCCTCGGACAGGATCTCCCACGGGCAGCCGCTGGTGTCGCAATGCTTGGCGTCGTTCCAGAACACGATCACGTCCGGGCTCAGCTGGCCGGGCTTCTCGTCCAGCTCCATCTCCGCCACTTGGAACGGCGCGTCGCGCCAGTTGATCACCGCCGGCGCCACCATCGGCGCGTAGCGCGCCTCCAGCAGCGGCACCAGGCGGTCGGGGATCGGGTTCAGCCAGCGCAGCGGCGGCGGCGGGCTGGCCGGGGTGGGCGCGCTCGGCGTCGCCGCGGCGGTGTCGGCCGGAGCGGTGTCGGCCGGGGCGACCGGCGGGGCGGCGCCCGTTGCCGGCGGCGTGGACGGCCCGATCGGGGTCGGCGTGGCGGTGGCGGTCCGGCCGCCGCTGGCCAGATGGGCCACGGTCTCCACCGTCAGCCCGCCATCGGACGAGGGCAGGCTGTTCCGCTGCTGGTAGTCGCGCACGGCCGCAAGGCTGCGCTGGCCCAGCACGCCGTCGACCCGGCCGAGCTGATAGCCCGCTCCGTTCAGGGCGCTCTGCACCGCGCCGATCTCGGCCCGGTCGAACTCGATCGCCGGGCTGTCATAGACATAGGCACCGGCGATGCGGGGGGCGCCGTCGCAGTTCTTCGGCAGGGCGTTGGCCGTATCGATCGAGGCGCCGCGCCCGTCGAAGCGGATCGCCAGGGCCGCGCCGGTGTTGCTGGTCCAGGTGATGGTGTCGCCCACCGGCTTGGCCATGCCGGACATCAGGCAGATGCCGCCGCGGCTGGAGCGATGCAGCAGGAAGGCAACGTCGCCACCCTGCGTGGGCTGCACCAGCAGCCGGATCGGCGCGCCGCCGCCGGCGACATAGGTGCCGGCCTCGATGTCGGCGGCGGCAGCAACGCCCACCCAGCCGGCGGTCGTGGCCAGGCAGGCCAGGGCAAGGGTGGCCAAGTTGGGGGTGGCACGCATCCAGGGCTCTCCGTATCGTCTCGGTCGCCCAGCGAAACGCCTGGGGTGCAGGTCCGGTTCCGATTCCGCGCGGGTGACGGCGGCGGCGCTTTCGGCTAAACCGCCACACTCCCTTGGAAGATGCGCCCGATGTCCGAGACCCGAATCATCAAGCCCCAGCCGATCAGCGGCTTCCCGGAATGGCTGCCGGAGGAGAAGCTGGTCGAGGATCATGTCCTGCGCATCATCCGCGAGGAGTATGAGCGCTACGGCTTCACCCCGATCGAGACGGCGGCGGTGGAGCGGCGCGAGATCCTGACCGCCAAGGGCATCGTCGAGAAGGAGATCTATGCCCTGTCCCGCCTGGCGGCGGGGGAGGGGGAGGATGCCTCGACCGACATGGCGCTGCATTTCGACCTGACCGTGCCGACGGCGCGCTACGTGGCGCAGAACGCGGCGCGGCTGACCTTCCCGTTCCGGCGCTACCAGATCCAGAAGGTGTGGCGCGGCGAGCGGCCCCAGGCCGGCCGGTTCCGCGAATTCTACCAGGCCGATATCGACGTCATCGGCAACGGCTCGCTGGGCCTGCTGAACGACGCCGAGATCCCCTGCGTCATCAACGCCATCTTCGCCCGCATCGGTATCGGCGAATTCGTCATCCGCATCAACAACCGCAAGC
>NZ_JBCNNF010000512.1:0-4259 GCF_039594555.1 Inquilinus sp. | reverse complement strand
CCGTTCGGGAAGGCGGTCTGCCAGCCCGGCTTGACCGCTCCGCCCTTCTCCAGCGCCGTGATGTCGGTTGCCTGGTTGAAGGTGACGACGTCGGCCTGCAGCCCTTCCAGGATCGACCGCGCCTGCTTCGAGGTGCCGGCATGCGACTGCTCGACCGTCACATCCTGGCCCGACTTGCCCTTCCAGTAGCTCTGGAAGGCCGGGTTGATGTCAGCATAGAGCTCGCGCCCGACATCGAAGGAGGCGTTGAGGATGGTGGTCTGGGCCTCGGCCGCGCCGCCGGTCAGCAGGCCGGCCGCGACGGCCAGCGCCAGGAAGGAACGCTTCATCGAAATCTCCTTGGAGGAATGCTCAGGCGGCCTGGCGCGCGGGGAAGAGGCCGAAATGGCTGGCGCCGACCTGCAGGGTCTCGCCCGCGGCGGGCAGGCGCGTGGCCAGCTGGCGCCGATGCCATTCCAGGTCGAGGGGGATGGCGCCGTGCTGGGTCACCGCCTCGACCCGCACCAGCGGACCGACGACGTTGACGCTGCGGATCGCGATCGGGAAGGCGTCGCTGCGCGCATCCTGCGGCACCAGATCATGCGGCCGGACGAAGATCTCGCCGGCGCCGTCCGGCCCGGCATAGCCCGCCGGCCGCGGCAGCACCGCGCCCTCGACATCGACCCGGTCGGGCCCGATGCGGCAGGGCAGGCGCACGGCCTGGCCCAGGAATTCGTAAACGAAGGGCGTCGCCGGCCGCTCATACACCTCGGCCGGGCTGCCGATCTGCTCGACCTTGCCGTGGTCCATCACCACCACCTGGTCGGCCAGCTCCAGCGCCTCCTCCTGGTCGTGGGTGACGAAGACTGTGGTCAGCTTCAGCGTCTGGTGCAGCTCGCGCAGCCAGCGGCGCAGGTCCTTGCGCACCCGGGCGTCGAGCGCGCCGAAGGGCTCGTCCAGCAGCAGGATGCGCGGCTCGATCGCCAGGGCGCGGGCCAGGGCCACGCGCTGGCGCTGGCCGCCGGACAGCTGGTCCGGGTAGCGGTCGCCGAACTTCTCCAGCTGCACCAGGGCCAGCAGCTCCTTGGCGCGGGCGCGGATCGCCTCCGCCTCCGGCCGGGTCTGGCGCGGCCGGACCTTCAGGCCGAAGCCGATATTGTCCAGCACGCTCATATGCCGGAACAGGGCGTAGTGCTGGAACACGAAGCCGACCTGGCGGTCGCGGACATCGACCGCCGACATGTCGGTGCCGCCGATCCGCAAGCTGCCGGCATCGGCATGCTCGAGCCCGGCGATGATGCGCAGCAAGGTCGTCTTGCCCGAGCCGGAGGGGCCGAGCAGGGCGCAGAGATGCCCCGCATCGATGTCGAGGCTGATGCCCGACAGCGCGGTGAACTCCTGAAACCGCTTCTCGATCCCGCGAAGCTCGACGCGCATCGATTTTGCCTGTATTTACTGTAAATAAAGGGCTTCCATCATAGCGGAGCGTAGATAGTGCGCCAGCGGAAAATCTGGCATTGCGGGGATGGTTGGCGGAATTGAACTAAAACTAAGTGTCATTGCCGGGCTTGACCCGGCAATCCAGTGGGTTTCGACGCTCTCTGGATGCCCGGGTCAAGCCCGGGCATGACAGGGGAGGGGACGCTCCTTAGGACACGTCCTCCGCCGGCTCCAGCCGGATCACCGAGCCGTCGATCAGCACCTTGCCGCGGTTCTCGAAATTTACCGTGACTGCCGATCACCGACTGCACCTGGCCGGGTCCCCAGTCGGGCTGGTCCGGATGCCGCACCCACATGCCGGGCGCCAGCCCCAGATCGATTCCGAACCCGTTCTCGAACGCCATCAACAAGCTCCCACGGCTTCCCGGCCATGTTGCCATGGATTGCAGGGTCGCGTCAGCGGGGTTACACCCGAAGGGCAATCGGAGTTCCCATGGTCGATCGCCCGCCCTGCCGCCCCGAGACCCTCGCCGCCCGCCTCGACGGCTATCTCTGCGGCGATACCGGCGCGATCGTGCCCCCGATCCACCCATCCTCGACCTATGCCCGCGACGCCGCCTATGCCCAGGTCGGCGGCCGCGGCTACAGCCGCGACGACAACCCGACCTATCTGCAGGCCGAGGCGCTGCTGGCGCGGCTGGAGGGTGGCTCGGCGGCGATGCTGTTCGCCTCCGGCATGGCGGCGATCGCGGCGCTGTTCCAGGCGCTGGCGCCGGGCGACCACGTGGTTTGCTCGCGCGACATGTATTTCGGCACCGGCAAGCTGCTGCGCGAGCTGCTGATCCCCTGGGGCCTGGCCTGCGACCTGGTCGACACCACCGACCTCGACGCCCTGCGCGCCGCGATCCGGCCGGGAGTGACGAAGCTGGTCTATGTCGAGACGCCGGCCAACCCGATCTGGTCGGTCACCGACATCGCCGCCGCCGCCGCCATCGCCCATGCGGCCGGGGCGTGGCTCGCGGTCGACAACACCTCGGCCTCGCCGGCGCTGTGCCGGCCGATCGCCCATGGCGCGGACCTCGTCGTCCACTCCGCCACCAAATACCTGAACGGCCATTCCGACGTGGTGGCCGGCGCGGTGGTGACGGCGGCGGACGTCCCGCTGTGGCAGCGCATCGGCCGCATCCGCTTCCTGGCCGGCCCGGTGCTGGGGCCGTTCGAGGCCTGGCTGCTGCTGCGCGGCATGCGCACGCTGTTCGTGCGGGTGCGCGCCGCCAGCGCCAGCGCCCAGCTGATCGCCGAGCGCTTCGACGGCCATCCGGCGGTGGCGCAGGTCTGCTATCCCGGCCTGCCGGGCTTCCCCGGTCATGCCGTCGCGGCGCAGCAGATGGAGGGCGGCTTCGGCGGCATGCTGTCGCTGCGCCTGGCCGGCGGGCGTGAGGCGGCGCTGCGCGCGATCTCCCGCGTCCGCATCTTCATCCGCGCCACCTCGCTCGGCGGGGTCGAGAGCCTGATCGAGCACAGGGCGACGATCGAGAAGGAGGACGGCACGGTGCCCGACGACCTGCTGCGCCTGTCGATCGGCATCGAGGCGGCGGAGGACTTGATTGCCGATCTGGAGCAGGCCCTGGCGGAGTAGGATGAAGGATACAGGCTGGACTTCTCCTTTATTGTCATCCTCAGGCTTGACCCGAGGATCCAGGGGCTTTCAAGAACCGCTCTCCGTGGCCTCTGGATTGCCGGGTCGAGCCCGGCAATGACAATAGTGGGTCGTAGGGACCGAAGAGCAGAACAACGAAGACAGGGACGGCATGGCGGACAGGGAAACGGGGGCCTTCGTCGACTTCGTCGACGTGGCCAAGACCTATGACGGCGAGACGCTGGTGGTGCGGGGTCTGGACCTCGCCATCCGGCAGGGCGAGTTCCTGACCCTGCTCGGCCCCTCCGGCTCGGGCAAGACCACGACGCTGATGATGCTGGCCGGGTTCGAGACGCCGACCCGCGGCCGCATCCTGCTGGAGGGCAAGGCGATCGACGCCCTGCCGCCCTGGCGCCGCGACATCGGCATGGTGTTCCAGAACTACGCCCTGTTCCCGCACATGACGGTGCGCGAGAACGTGGCCTTCCCGCTCAAGGTCCGCGGCATCGGCGGCGCGGATGCGGAGAAGCGGGTCGAGCGCGCGCTCGACATGGTCAAGCTGGGCGGCTTCGGCGGCCGCCGCCCGGCTCAGCTCTCCGGCGGGCAGCAGCAGCGCGTCGCCCTGGCCCGGGCCCTGGTGTTCGAGCCGCGGCTGGTGCTGATGGACGAGCCCCTGGGTGCGCTCGACAAGCAGCTGCGCGAGCACATGCAGCTCGAGATCAAGCATCTGCACCGGTCGCTCGGCGTCACCGTGGTCTATGTCACGCACGACCAAAGCGAGGCGCTGACCATGTCCGACCGCATCGCCGTGTTCCATGAGGGGGCGATCGACCAGCTGGCGGCGCCGGACGACCTGTACGACCGGCCGGAGACCGCTTTCGTCGCCCAGTTCATCGGCGAGAACAACAAGCTGGCCGGGACGGTCGAGACCCTGGCGGGCGGGCAGTGCACGGTCGCGGTCGACGGCGGCTTCTCGGTGCTGGCGACGCCGGTCGGGGCGGCGGGGCAGGGGGCCCGCGCCACCCTGTCGATCCGGCCGGAGCGGGTGCGCCTGGCCCCTGGCGCCGAAGCCGGCCCGAACCGCTTCCCGGCGCGGATCGAGGAGCTGATCTTCCACGGCGACCACACCCGCGCCCGGCTGTCGCTGCTGGGCCGCGACGATTTCGTGCTCAAGCTGCCGAACGCCGATGGCCGGCCGGCC
>NZ_JBCNNF010000511.1:0-4262 GCF_039594555.1 Inquilinus sp. | reverse complement strand
ATCCCGGCGCAGGCCATCGATCACGACCTCGCCCGCGGCGCCGATGCGGCGCATGGGGCGGAGGGAAAAGGCGCCCAGTCAGGCTGGAGCGTCCTGATCCGGCACCGGCCGCTCGTGATCTTCGGGATCTGCGTCTTCCTGTTCCATTTCGCCAATGCGCCGCTGCTGCCCCTGGTCGGGCAGGTGCTGGCCTTCGCCCATCCGGACTGGGCGACCGCCATGATGTCCTACTGCATTATCGCGGCGCAGGCGGTGATGCTGCTGGTCGCGATCCTGGTCGGCCGGATGGCGGATCGCTGGGGGCGCAAGCCGATCTTTCTGGCCGGCTTCGCCATCCTGCCGGTAAGGGCGGTGTTGTTCACCCTGTCGCATGACAGCGGCTGGCTGATCGCGGTGCAGCTGCTGGACGGCGTCGGCGCCGGGATCTACAGCGTCCTGACACCGCTGGTCGTCGCCGATGTGATGCGCGGCACCGGCCGCTACAACCTGGCCCAGGGCGCGGTGGCGACGATGACGGGCATCGGCGCCTCGCTCAGCGGCCTCGCCGCGGGCGTGATCGTCGACGCGCTCGGCTTCGACGCCGCCTTCCTCGCCCTGGGCGTGGTCGCCGCGGCCGCGGCTCTGGTCTTCGCCATGGCGATGCCGGAGACGCGGCCGGACCAGACCTGAGCGCGCGGTAGATCAGGCGGTGCGCACCCAGACCAGCATCTCGCCTGGATCGCGGTTGTCCCAAGCATAATAGGGCACGGCCTTGACCCGGACCGGATGCTCCGCCGGCGGCGCGGTGCGGTACAGGTCGTCACCCCAATCCGCCACCGGTTGGGCGCGGGCCTGACCCTCCAGCGTCACCACCCCGCCCAGCAGGCCGGGCTCCTCGCGCGGGGTCAGCTCGGCGTCCACCGGCAGCACCAGGCTGTTCAGCGGCACGCCGTTGTCGACGCCCTCCAGGCAGTAGACCAGCGGCCCGCGCCGGATCGCGGCCCGGCCGGCATCGTGCCGGATCTCGGGATGGGCGTGGATGCGCTCGACCGCCAGCTCCAGATCCAGCTTGACCGTGTCGCCGGCCGCCCAGCGCCGGGTGATCGCGGCGTAGCCGTTGCGGGTGATCGCGGCGAGGTCCTGCGCCGTGCCGTTGACCGACAGGGTCGCCTTGCGGCACCAGCCGGGGATACGGACATACAGGGTGAAGCTGGCCGGCGCCTCGGGCTCGACCGTGAGCGCGATGGCGCCGTCCCAGGGATAGCGCGTCTCCTGCACCAGCCGGACCTTGCCGCCGGCGGCGTCCAGCGTCGCGGTGCTGTCGCCGTAGAGATGGACGGCGATCCCGTCCTCCGACTGGCCATACATGTAGCTGCCGATCGACGCAGTCAGCCGGGCGATGTTCGGCGGGCAGCAGGGGCAGCGGTGCCAGGTCCAGCGATGATGGCCGCCGCGGCTCTCCAGCGGGTTCTCGTAGAAGAAGGTGGCGCCGTCCAGCGACAGGCCGGAGGAGGCGCCGTTGTACAGCGCCAGCTCCATCATGTCGGCGTAGCGCGCATCGGGGCCGAGGCCGAGCATCCGGCCGGCCCAGAACACCAGCCCGACCGCGGCGCAGGTCTCGGCATAGGCGCTCTCGTTCGGCAGGTCGTAATCGGCGGTGAAGCCCTCATTGTCGGCGGAGGGGCCGAGGCCGCCGGTGACGTAGAGGCGCTTGCTCGTCAGGTCGCGCCACAGCCGCTCCAGCGCCACGCGCAGGCTGTCGTCGCCATACTCCATCGCCACATCGGCCATGCCGCTGTACAGGTACATGGCGCGGACGGCGTGGCCGACGACCTTGTCCTGCTCCCGCACCGGCAGATGCGACTGGTTGTACTCGTAGGTCTTGAAAATGTAGTCCTGCGGGTTGCGGCCCTGCTCGCGCGCTTCGGCGTCGTAGAAATGCGGCTGCCGGCCGCGCTCGTCGATGAAGTACCTCGCCAGGTCCATGTATTTCTGCTGGCCGGTGACGCGCGCCAGCTTGACCAGCGCCAGCTCGATCTCCTCATGGCCGCAATAGCCGCGCTTCTGATCGGGGCCGGTGCCGAAGACGGTCGCGATGTGATCCATGTAGCGGCACATGATGTCGAGCAATTGCCGCTTGCCGGTGGCCTGGTAATAGGCGACGGCGCCCTCGATCAGGTGCCCGGCGCAGTACAGCTCGTGGCAGTCGCGCAGATTGGTCCAGCGCAGCCCCGGCTGGATCCGCTGGTACCAGCTGCTGAGATAGCCGTCCGGCTGCTGCAGCCGGCCATACAGCTCGATGACATGATCGACCTTGCGCTCCAGCTCCGGGTTCGGGCTGCGCTGCAGGCAATAGGCAGCGGTCTCGATCACCTTGCCGAGATCCGAATCCCAGAACATCTGGGCGGTGACCAGCCCGCCATGGAACGGGATCTTCACCCCGGGCGACGGCGCGTCGGGGTCGATCTGCTGCAGCATCCCGGCCTCCTCGCAGCGCTGGTAGAGGGTGTCGGCGGTCCTGGCGCAGACGGCGTCGATGCGGCTGCCCCAGAAGCCGCGGACCTCGACCTGCGGCACGGCGGGCGGGCGGAAGCGGGCGCGGGGCGCGGCATCGGCGGCGAAAGCGAGGTCGGCGGTCATCCGGAACTCCATCGATCGATCGGGCAGGGAATGCGCGCGCCTACTTCACCGCGCCGGCCGTCAGGCCGCGGATGTAGAAGCGCTGCAGGGCGAGGAACAGGATCAGGCAGGGGATCATCATCACGGTGACACCGGCCTGCACCGCGCCCCAGTTCACGGCGCCGAAGCGGCCGGAACGGACGGCGGTCATCAGGATCGGCAGGGTGAACTTGTTCTGGTCGGTCAGCAGGATCAGAGCCGCCAGGAACTCGTTCCACGCGGCCAAGAAGGCGAACAGGGCGACGGTGACGATGCCGGGGAACACCAGCGGCAGCATCACCCGGGCCAGCAGTTGCAGGCGGCCGGCGCCGTCGATCCGCGCCGCTTCCTCGATCTCGCGCGGCACCGCGTCGAAGGCGTTGCGCATCATGAAAATCGAGAAGGGCAGCTGCAGCGTGACATAGATCAGCACCAGCCCGGCCAGGGTGTTCTGCAGGCCGAGCCTGGTCAGCAGCAGGAACAGCGGCGTCAGGATCGACTGGAAGGGGATCATGATCGTCGCGATCACCAGCACGAACAGCGCGTTCTTCAGCGGGAAGCAGAAGCGCGAGAAGCCGTAGCCGCCGAGCAGGCTGACGATCGAGGTGATGGCGGCGGTGGCCAGGGCGACGGTCAGGCTGTTGCCGGCATAATGGCCGACGCCGGCGCCGAAGGCGTCGAGCGCCCGATAGCTGTCGGTGCTCCAGTCCGCGACTGGCCAGGGCGGCAGCGGCGGCAGGTTCGCCTCCGACCCCGGCTTCAGGCTGGCCAGCATGGTCCAGGCGATCGGTGCCAGGAACAGCAGGGCGGCGACCAGCGCCGCGGCCTGCAGCAGGAAGCCGGGGGCGGCCCGGCGCATCGGGACGGCCATGCTCATCACTCGCCCTCCGGCTGGCGCAGCAGGCGCAGCTGGACCACGCTCAGCGCCAGCAGGATGGCCAGCAGCACCATCGACAGCGCCGCGCCATAGCCCAGGCGGAACGACACGAAGGACTGGTTGAAGATCCAATAGACGGCGGTGACGGTCTGGTTGCGCGGGCCGCCGCCGAGGATGATGTAGAACTGGTCGAAGGCCAGCATCGACCCGGTGACCGACAGGATCAGCGCCAGGGCGATGGTCCGGCGCATCAGCGGCAGGGTGATGCGGCGGAACCGCGCCCAGGGACCGGCGCCGTCGATCTTCGCGGCCTCGAGATAGTCGGCCGGGATGCCTTGCAGCCCGGTCATCAGGATCACCATGGTGAAGCCGGCGGCCTTCCACACCACCATGGCGATGATCGACCAGAAGGCCGGGTCGAAATCAGCCAGCAGGTTGACCCGGCCTGCGGTCAGCCCCAGCACCTCGGCCGCCGGGCTGAACAGCCCGGCATCGACGTTCAGCAGCCAGGCCCACAGCAGGCTGGCCGAGGCGAAGCCGACCACCACCGGCAGGAAATAGGCGGTGCGGTAGAAGCCGGCGAAGGGCCGCGGCTTCTCCACGAACAGCGCCAGCGGGAAGGCGACGGCGAAGATCGCGATGGTGACGACGACGGTGTAGAGGGCGGTGAAGCGCAGCGCGTTCCAGAACCGGGTGTCACGGGCGATGGCGAGGTAGTTGTCGAGGCCGATGAAGCGGATCGCCCCCA
>NZ_JBCNNF010000510.1:0-4317 GCF_039594555.1 Inquilinus sp. | reverse complement strand
GGAACTTCCCGTTGCGCCTCATTGCCGCTATTATGAGCCAGCAGCTCTCCACCAAAGTGGCTGATGTGATTTATGCCCGTTTCCTTGCCCTTTACGACAATAAAGGCGACTTCATCACCGCCGGGATGAAATAGGCGGGGGAGGGGCTCCCCCGCCACGGCGCTACTTCTTGACGATGCCGGCCCAGAAATCGGTGTCGATGCTGGGGCCCAGCACCAGCCCGTCGACATCGGCGCGGTGCGCCACCACCTCGGTCGTCTGGTACAGGAAGGCGTAGGACGAGCTGTGCAGGATGTCGCGCTGCAGCGCCTGGTACAGCGCGGCGCGCTTGGCGGTGTCGGTCTCGCGCACCGCCGCCTCGACCCGGGCACTCAGCTCCGGGATGTCCCAGTTGTTGCGCCAGGCGACGGTCTTGGTGCGGGTGTCCGGGCCGTTGTCCGGGTTCTCGGCGAAGGCCTGGGCGTTGGTGTGCGGGTCCTGGTAGTCCGGGCCCCAGAAGTACAGGAAGATGTCCTGCTGTCGGGCGCGGTAGCGGCTGTAGAGCTGCTTCAGGTCCTGCTGGTTCAGGGTCAGCTTGATCCCCGCCCGGGCCCAGCTGGCCTGGATCGCCTGGGCGATGTCGGGATAGGGCGGCTGGCTGGGCACGTCGATCGACACTTCGAACCCGTCGGCCAGCCCGGCCTGCTTCAGCAGGGCCTTGGCCTTGTCCAGGTCGAAGGCGAAGGGCGTGTCGTCGACGGCGCCGAGGAAGCCGTTGGGCAGGAAGGTCTGGTGCGTGGTGTAGCCCTGGCCCAGCAGCGCGGCGCGGATGCCCTCATAGTCGATCAGGTACCGCAGCGCCTCGCGCACCTCCGGGTGCTTCAGCGCCGGATGGGCCTGGTTGAAGCCGAGATACAGCAGGTTGCCCTTGGGCGCCGTCTGGATGCGGATGTCCGGGTTCTTCGCCAGCGCCTCGACCTGGTCCTTGCCCAGGCTGCGGGCGTAGTCGGCGTCGCCGCTCTCCAGCAGCAGCCGGGCGGTCGCCGCCTCCTGGACATGGCGGATGAAGACCCGCGGCGTCTTCGGCGCCTCGCCCCAGTAGTTCGGGTTGGCCTCCAGCAGCAGGCTCTCGCGCGGCTTCCAGCTCTTCAGCACATAGGGGCCGGACCCGGCGGAGTTCAGCCGCACCCAGCCATTGCCGAAATCGCCGTCCTTCTCGTGCTCCTGCGCCAGCTTCGAATCGACCACCGAGGCGACGGTGGCGGTCAGCAGGTAGTAGACGAAGCTGGGCGAATAGGCCTCGCCGGTCTCGATCACCAGCGTCGAGGGGTCGGTGGCGCGGATCCGGTCGCGGACAGTGTCGGCGGTGAAGCCGAGCTGGGTGATGATGAAGGCCGGCGTCTTGTTCAGGATCACCACGCGCCGCAGCGACCAGGCCGCATCCTCCGCCGTGATCGGGTTGCCGGAGGCGAATTTCAGGCCGGGACGGATCTTGAAGGTGAAGGTCCTGCCGTCGGCGCCGACCGACCAGCTCTCCGCCAGCACGCCCTTGATCTTCGACACGTCCTGCAGGTCGTAGGCCAGCAGCCGGTCATAGGTGTTGGCGTTCTCCTGCTCGGAGGTCAGCTCAAACTCCTCGGCCGGGTCGAGCGAGACGATGTCGTCGATCGGCTGGGTGATGACGACGGTGTTGGCGGGCGTCTTGGCCGCTGCCGTCCATGGGGCCGCCCAGGGGGCGGCGAGCGCGGCCGTCACGGCCAGGGCGAGGAGAGGGGTGCGCATCGGGCCTTCGGACTCCGTCGGGACAGCGGCCGCCAGGATGGCGTGGATTCCGAGAAAATCCACTGAATTTTTGTTCCTCTCATTATTATGCAGATCCGCCTTGCTAATTCTGGATCCGTTTTCGGCATTGCCACGCCCGGCTGGCGCGGCCAGGGTCGGGGCAGCCCCTTCCTGAGGACGCGATGCCCGAGCTGCACATCACCACCGATTTCGAGGGCGCCAGCGTCGAGGTGCTGGACTGCGCCGATCCCGGCGCCATCCGGCTGGCGCTCAGGCCCGACGGCCGGGCGCCGGACATGCAGTGGTTCCATTTCCGGCTGCACGGCGCCAAGGGCCGGGACTGCCGCATGGTGTTCGAGAACTCCGCCCGGCTGTCGCGGCTGGCCGGGCGCGATGAGATCCCGGATTGCTGGACCGGCTACCGCCCGGTCGCGTCGCATGACGGGGCGGAATGGCCGCGGGTCGGGGCGGAGGTGCGGGACGGGGTGTTCTCGATCATCGACCGGCCGGCGCATGACGCGGTCGACTACGCCTATTTCGCGCCCTATCCGCTGGCGCGGCATCGGGCCCTGGTCGACCGGGCCCGGCGCTCGCCCCAGGTGGCGCATGACGTGCTGGGCCGGACGCCGGACGGGCACGCGATCGACCGGCTGACCCTCGGCCGGCCCGGGCCGGGCAGGCCGAATCTCTGGATCATGGCGCGGCAGCACCCGTCCGAGACCATGGGCGGCTGGTTCCTGGAGGGGCTGGTGGACCGGCTGCTCGACCCGGCCGACCCGCTTGCCGCCGGGCTGCGCGAGGGAGCGGTGATCCACATCCTGCCGACCGTCAATCCGGATGGCTGCGCCCGTGGCCATACCCGCACCAACGCGCTGGGCATGAACCTGAATCGCGCCTGGGCCGACCCGGCGGCGACCGATGCACCCGAGGTGGCGGCGATCCGCGGCGCGATGGAGGCCGACGGCGTCGATTTCTGCCTCGATGTCCATGGCGACGAGGAGCTGCCCTACAATTTCCTCGGCGGGCCGCTGGAGATCCCGTCGCGCAGCCCGGCGCTGCGCCGGCGCTTCGTCGCCTTCATGCGCGGGCTGGAAGCGGCGAGCCCGGATTACGACGGCCGCCACCCCTATCCGGGCGGGCCGCCGGCCGAGGCGGATCTGCGCATGGCCTGGAACTGGATCGCCGAGCGCTTCGGCTGCCTGACGGTGCTGCTGGAAATGCCGTTCAAGGACCAGATCGGCGCCCCGGACCCGCGCTTCGGCTGGTCGCCGCAGCGCAGCGCCCGCCTCGGCCGGGCGATGCTGGCGCCGATCGCGGCGGCGCTACCGGGGCTGCGATAGGGCCGCCGCGCCGAGGCCGTCGCCTACAGCGGCAGCTCCTGGCCGGCCTGCTCGCGGACGATGTATTCGGCGTACCAGTCCGGCCAGTTCGCGTCATGCTGGCCGCCATTGCGCTTCTCGTGCTCGCCATGGGCGGCGGCCGCCCGCCGCAGCGCGGCCGCGAGCTCGCGGGACGAGGCGAAAACGGTGTCGCCGGCCTCGACCCGGCCGGGCAGGCGCTGCGTCACCTCCTGGATCTGCCAGGCATTGCCGTCCGGGTCCTTGAACGAGGCCCAGGAGGCGTAGCTGCGCCGGGTCGGCTCCGGCCCGCTGCGGCGCTGGCCGGTCTCGTCGAAATGATAGACCTCGCCGATCTCGACGCCGCGGGCGGCCAGCTCGGCCTGCGTCGCCACGATGTCGGGCACGATGTGAGCAGCGCGTTCAACGACCCGTATGCGGGCCATGACGACAGCACGTCTGTGACGTTGGGGCTTCGTCACCGGTTCTGAAGCGGGACGCGGCGGTGGCACATGTCGCCGCCTTCAACCGCGGATCAAGCGACTCGCGTTTGCAGCAGGTCGCGCGCGTTGCTGAGCATGCCGTCGGCGATCTTGCCCGAGTCGATGCTGTAGCTGCCGTCACGAAGCGCTGCCTTGATCGATTCGACTTTCGCGGTATCGATGTCGGCGCTATCCGACGCGTGCAGCATCGACAGGCTCACCGTCGAACTGCTCGCGTTGCCGGCGCTGACTTTTTCCACCGCGCCGGCTGTCGCCTGGGATTCGGCGTCGTTGGTGGCGCGGACCGTTGCGGGCCGGAGAATCGCGGACGTGCTATTGCTGGAATCGATCTTCATGGTGTGTGTTCCTCGACTGTTGAGTCCTTTAACGGTCTTCGGTTTGAAATCTTCACCATGAAGCAGGGGCTGCGATCGGTCCCCGCTCCCGCCGCAGCCTTCAGATCCTTGCTGGGCGGGCCTTTCAGCAAGATGCAACAATTTGAAACAAAGTGTGAGGAACCGCACACAGCGGCCCTCAACGCACAAAAAGCGACGTGATCGACCGTCAGGCTGCGAGCACCGCTTCTGCGAAAACGCCGGGTGCGATGCTCTCGACGGCTGCAACGATCTCGATCGATTCTTCGACGTCGTTCGCAGCATGGCGCACCTCGACGATCTGCGGCTGCGCCTCGCGTTTCGCGGCCGCAGCCTTCTTCGTCTTGCCAGCGCGCGACGGCG
>NZ_JBCNNF010000051.1:0-24072 GCF_039594555.1 Inquilinus sp. | reverse complement strand
CGCCGGCTTCGCCGATGCCGGCGAGACCCTGCCCGACGCGCTGGACCCCGCCACCTTCGAGGCCGCGGTGCTGCAGCCGCCGGGCGAGGACGATGCCGCGGCCATGCGCCGGCTGGACCTGGTGAAATGGCTGCTGGCGCTGCGGCACAGCCGGGTGGTGCCGCTGCTGGCGGCGCGGCGGATCGGGCCGGGCATCGACCGCAGCCGCGGCCGGATGCTGGACGTCGCCTGGATGCTCAAGGGCGGCGGCTGGCTGCGCATCGTCGCCCATCTGGCGCCCGGGAAGGGGCCGGCCTGGGAGGTGCCGTCCGGCGAGGTGCTGTTCGAGAGCACGCCCGGCCTGGCCGCCGCGCTGGCCGAGGGCGCCGAAGGCTGGGGCACCGTCGCGGTGCTGGAGCCGGCATCGTGACGGCGATCGTCCACCCGCCCCGCGCCACCGCCCGGCTGCAGATCCATGCCGGCTTCACGCTGGACGACGCCCGCGCCGCCCTGCCCTATCTCGCCCGGCTCGGCATCAGCCATGTCTATGCCTCGCCGCTGCTGGCCGCCGTCCCCGGCTCGGCCCATGGCTATGACGTGGTCGACCCGACCCGGATCGACCCGGAGCGCGGCGGCGAGGAGGGCTTCGCCCGCTTCACCGAAGCGCTGCGGGACCAGGGGCTGGGGCTGATCCTCGACATCGTGCCGAACCACATGGCGGCCACCCTGGCCAACCCGTGGTGGCGCGACGTGCTGGAACATGGCCGCGCCAGCGCGCATGCCGCCGTGTTCGACATCGATTGGGAGGCGCCGGCCCATCCCGGCCGGGTGCTGCTGCCGATCCTGGGCAAGCGCTACGGCGAGGCGCTGCGCGACGGCGACATCCGCCTGACCCGTAACCCGAAGACCGGCCAGCCCGCCATCGAGATCCCCGGCCACACCCTGCCCGTCGCCCCCGGCACGGCGGAGGCGGCCGGCGACAGCCCCGGGCCGGACGCGCTGCACGCCGTGCTGGAGCGGCAGCACTACCGGCTGGCGCATTGGCGCATCGCCTCGGCCGAGATCAACTACC
This sequence comes from Inquilinus sp., assembly GCF_039594555.1. Taxonomy (GTDB): domain Bacteria; phylum Pseudomonadota; class Alphaproteobacteria; order DSM-16000; family Inquilinaceae; genus Inquilinus. Next base: position 23,021 of record NZ_JBCNNF010000051.1, on the reverse strand, counting down.
GCCGCTTCTTCGACATCGACGGGCTGGTCGGGGTGCGGGTCGAGGACCCGGCGGTGTTCGACGCCACCCATGGCCGCATCCTCGCCGCGGTCGCCGCCGGCCACATCCAGGGGCTGCGCATCGACCATGTCGACGGGCTGGCCGACCCGGCCGGCTACCTGGCCCGGCTGCGCCAGGCGGTCGACGCCGTCCGCCCCGCCGGCGCGCCCTTCGCCATCTGGGTCGAGAAGATCCTGGCGGAGGGCGAGGACCTGCCCACCGATTGGCCCGTCGAGGGCACCAGCGGTTATGAGGTCGCCAATGCGATCCATGCGCTGCAGGTCGACCCGGCCGCGGTCGCCCCGATCCGCGCCGCCTATGCCCGCTTCACCGGCGACCGGGACAGCATGGCCGACACCGTCCGCCGATGCCGCCGCGCCGTGATCGAGGGCAGCCTGGCCGCGCCGTTCGAGGCGCTGGTCGATGCCGTCGACCGCCTGGCCTATGCCGGCTGGCAGGAGCGCGACCTGACCCGCGCCGCGATCCGCGAGGCCCTGGCCGCGGTGATCGAGCATCTGCCCAGCTATCGCGGCTATCCGGGCGGCGCGACCTTCGGCCTGGACGCCGCGATCGGCAAGGCCCGCGACGCCCTGCCGGGCCCGGCGCTCGACTTCGTGGCGGCGCTCGCCGCCGGCCGCATCCCGGGCGACGAGGCCGCCGGGATCCTGCGCCGCTTCCAGCAGCTGACCGGCGCGGTCGCGGCCAAGGCGGTGGAGGACACGGCGTTCTACCGCCATGTGCCGCTGGTCTCGCTGAACGAGGTCGGCGGCTGGCCCGAGCGCTTCGGCCTGGTGCCCGGGGACTTCCACGCCTTCTTCGCCCGGCGGCGCCGGGAGACGCCGGACGCCCTCTCCGCCCTCTCGACCCATGACCACAAGCGCGGCGCCGATGTCCGCGCCCGGCTGGCGGCGCTGAGCGAGCTGGCGCCGGAGTGGCAGGCCGCCATCGGCCAATGGTCGGCCCTGCTGGCGCCGCATCGCGGCGGCAGCAACGACCGGCCGGTGCCGAGCCGGCGGCACGAATACCTCTTCTACCAGACCGTGATCGGACTCTGGCCCGCTGGCGGCCCGGATGCGGACACGGCCGACCGGATCGCGGCCTATCTGCTGAAGGCGGCGCGCGAGGGCAAGGACGAGACGAGCTGGACCGCGCCGGACGAGGCCTATGAGGCCGGGCTGGAGCGCTTCATCCGCGCCGCGCTGGACCCGGCCGGCCCGTTCGTGGCCGCGGCCGCGCCCTTCGCCGAGCGCGTCGCCCGCATCGGCGCGGTCAACGGCCTGGCCCAGCTGGCGGCGCAGATGACCCTGCCCGGCATACCCGACCTGTACCAGGGCACCGAGGAATGGGACCTGTCGCTGGTCGACCCGGACAACCGCCGCCCGGTCGACTGGGACCGGCTGTCCCGCCAGCTCGACACGGTCGCCGAGGCGGATCCCGCCGCGCTGGCGGAGTCCTGGCCGGATGCGCGGGTCAAGCACTGGCTGGCGGCGCGGCTGCTGCGCCTGCGCCGCGACGACCCGGAGCTGTTCGCCCGCGGCGATTACACTGCTGTCGAGGCCGAGGGGCCGGCGGCGGCGCATGTCGTGGCCTGGCGCCGGTCGCTGGACGGCCGGCACCTGGTGGTGGCCGTGCCGCGCCTGGTCGCGGGCAAGCTGAACGGAGCTTTGGGCCTGACCGGCTTCGACGGCACCGCGGTGCCGCTGCCGGACAGGCCCGGGAATGGGGGTGGTGAGCGGGGGAATGGGGGCAGCCGGGCCGATCTCGGCCCCGTTTTCGGCCGGCTGCCGGTGTTCCTGCATCATCTCGGAGGTCCAGATGGTCAATAGAGTGTTACGGGTGATCTCGAATCCCGAGGCAACACCCGCCCTGCCCGGCCTGCCCCTGCCCCGCGGCCCGGGCGCCGACGAGCCGCAGCGCGAGCATTTCGAGCGCCTCGGCCTGTCGGTCGCGGCCGCGCGCGGCGACCGGGTGGAGCTGACCGGCTGCTTCGCCGAGCGGGTCGACCTGCGCGTCGTCGCCCGCCCGCCGCAGGAGGACGAGGAGCCGGCCGCGGTGGTCTGGGACGTGCTGGGCCATTGGCGCAAGCGGCGCCGCCTGTGCCTGCGGCCGGTCGATGTCGACGAATGGCTCGGCCTCCGCGCCGTCGACGCCTTCGCCCTGCTGCGCGGCCTGCGGAACGATGCGCTGGCCGAGGCGTTGGGACCCACGGCGGCCGTCGACGTGTTCGACTGGCGCGGCCACCGGGTGCTCAACCCCTTCCGCGACCGCTTCGGCAACGAGACCAGCCCGGCGAGCGAATACGGGGCGGATTACCGGCTGTGGCGGGCCCGCTGGCGCGAGGCGCTGTGAGGGTGGCCGGAGCTTCCGGGAACAGATCGATCGGTACGTGACAACGGGGATGGGCCGGAGCCACCCCCTCACCCGAAATCGCTGACGCGATTTCGACCTCTCCCCAGGGGAGAGGTGAACATTCCCTCTCCTCGGGGAGAGGGAGGGGCCCGACGCCGAAGGCGGCGGGAGGGTGAGGGGGTTTCGGCCGATGCCCTATGCTGTGCTGCAAGGGACTTCGCGAGTCTGAAGGGAACCAGATGACACGTCGCGCGCAACCGGCCGTCCGGGTGCTGGAGGGGCAGCCCTTTCCGCTCGGCGCCACCTGGGACGGGCTGGGCGTCAACTTCGCCCTGTTCTCGGCCAATGCCACCAAGGTCGAGCTGTGCCTGTTCGACACGGAGGGCAAGCGCGAGACCGCCCGGGTCGAGCTGCCGGAATACACCGACGAGGTCTGGCACGGCTACCTGCCCGATGCCCGCCCCGGCACGGTCTACGGCTATCGCGTGCACGGCCCCTACGAGCCGGCGGCGGGCCACCGCTTCAACCCGCACAAGCTGCTGCAGGACCCCTATGCCAAGCGGCTGGTCGGCGACCTGACCTGGGACGATGCGCTGTTCGGCTACACCATCGGCGCGGCGGAGGAGGACCTGTCCTTCGACACCCGCGACAGCGCCCCCTTCGTGCCGAAATGCCGGGTGGTGGACCCCGCCTTCACCTGGGGCCGGTCGCGCCCGCCATCGGTCGCCTGGGACCGGACCATCGTCTACGAGCTGCATGTCCGCGGCTACACCATGCGCCACCCGGCCGTGCCCAGGGGCCAGCGCGGCACCTTCGCCGGGCTCGGCCGGCCGGAGGTGGTGCGGCACCTGCGCGACCTCGGCGTCACCACGGTCGAGCTGATGCCGGTGCACGCCTTCGTCCAGGACCGCCACCTGCTGGAGCGGGGGCTGAGCAATTTCTGGGGCTACAACACCATCGGCTTCTTCGCCCCGCATCCGCGCTATTCCGCCACCGGCGAGACCACCGAGTTCAAGGAGATGGTGGCGCGGCTGCACGATGCCGGGCTCGAGGTCATCCTCGACGTCGTCTACAACCACACCGCCGAGGGCAATGAGCGCGGCCCCACCCTCTCCTTCAAGGGCATCGACAACGCCTCCTACTACCGGCTGATGCCGGACGAGAAGCGCTACTACATCAACGACACCGGCACCGGGAATACGCTGAATCTCAGCCACCAGCGGGTGCTGCAGATGGTGACCGACAGCCTGCGCTACTGGGTCACCGAGATGGGGGTGGACGGCTTCCGCTTCGACCTCGCCACCATCCTCGGCCGCGAGCCCTACGGCTTCGACGAGGGCGGCGGCTTCCTCGACAGCTGCCGGCAGGACCCGGTGCTGTCCGGCGTCAAGCTGATCGCCGAGCCCTGGGACCTCGGCCCCGGCGGCTACCAGGTCGGCGGCTTCCCGCCGGGCTGGGCGGAGTGGAACGACCGCTTCCGCAACACCGTGCGCGCCTTCTGGAAGGGCGACGAGGGCAAGGTGGCCGACCTGGCCTCCCGCCTCGCCGCCTCGGGCGACCTGTTCAACCGCCGCGGCCGCCGGCCCTGGTCCAGCGTCAACTTCATCACCGCCCATGACGGCTTCACCCTGAACGACCTGGTCTCCTACAACGACCGGCACAACGAGGCGAATGGCGAGGACAACAAGGACGGCCATTCCGACAACCTGTCCTGGAACTGCGGCGCCGAGGGCCCGACCGACGACCCGGCGATCCGCGCCCTGCGCGAGCGGCAGAAGCGCAACCTGCTGGCGACGCTGCTGCTGTCCCAGGGCACGCCGATGCTGCTGGGCGGCGACGAGTTCGGCCGCACCCAGAAGGGCAACAACAACGCCTATTGCCAGGACAACGAGATCGGCTGGGTGGATTGGGAGGCGATCGACGCCGACGGCCGCGCCCTGGCCCCGTTCGTGCGCCGGCTGATCGCGCTGCGCCAGCGCTTCCCGGTGCTGCGCCGCAGCCGCTTCCTGACCGGCGTCTACAATGAGGAGCTGGACGTCAAGGACGTGGCCTGGCTGCGCCCGGACGGCAAGGAGATGGAGAATGGCGACTGGACCAACGGGCAGACCCGCTGCCTGGGCATGCTGATCGACGGCCGCGCCCAGCCCACCGGCATCCGCCGCCGCGGCTCAGAGGCAACGCTCATGCTGCTGCTGAACGCCCACCACGAGCCGGTGCCCTTCCTGCTGCCGGAGGTGCCGGACGGCGCCTTCTGGACCGCCCTGGTCGACACGGCGGACCCGGAGGCGCCGCCGAAGGGACGGCTGCCGGCGGGCGAGACCTTCGACCTGCAGGGCCGGGCGCTGGTGCTGCTGTCGGCGCAGACGGGGGTGTGAAGCGTACTTGCCTTCAGGTTGACTAGCGTTCCTCTCGATAGCTTAGTTCCTAAGCGTTAAAAGTTGGCCTATATGAGTATCTGGTGACCATTTGGCGGTGGCGTCAGGCCTTCAACGCCATCCGCCATTGGGTAGTGGCGGAAGACTCAATTTGGAATGCCCGCTATAGCCAGAAAGGAATATCGTGAAGTCAATCGCATTCTTCAACAATAAGGGTGGCGTCGGGAAAACAACACTTTTATGCAATGTAGCAGCTTATATTAGTATTTATTGCAATAAAAGCATTTGCGTTGTAGATGCCGATCCTCAATGCAACTCCACACAATATCTGTTTGATAACAACATTCTTGACGAAATCTACGATAATGAAGATTCATTTACTATATATAAAGTTATCGAACCACTATCCACTGGAGAAGGATATTCAAGGGAAATTACAACCCGGCGTTCCAAACGATTCAAGGTCGATGTTATTCCAGGCGACCCATCGTTAGCGCTCACGGAAGATCTACTCGCGAGAGATTGGGGAGATGCGAGAGCTGGAGAAGTAAGAGGAATTCGGACAAACTTGGTGTTCTCCGATCTTCTAAGTCGACTCGTTGACTATGACTTCGTATTTTTTGACGTTAGTCCATCATTAGGAGCGATAAATAGATCTATAATGCTTAGCTCAGATTACTTTGTTAGTCCAGTTTCACTTGATATTTTTTCATTAAAAGCCTTTGAAAATATTGCTGAGTGGATAAATGGATGGTGGAATGATTGGCAGAATGGAATTAGCAATGTAAAAGCAAAAGGAAAAATCCCAGATCTTAGATATAGCAAACCCGATTTCATCGGCTATGTCACTCAGCAATATCTTGCTAAGAAAGACAATAATGGACAGAAGAGAGCTGTCCAGGCCTATGAAAAGATTAGAAAACAGATTGATGGCATTATCGACAAGAATAAGCTCTCGGAAAGCCTAGCGAGCAATGAATATGAGATCGGGACAGTACCGAACCTCTTCAGTCTTGTCCCCATGTCCCAAAGCAACAATGCTCCCATATTTGAACTCAATGCTGGCGACGGTGTGGTCGGCGCCCATTTCTCAAAAGTAAAAGATTCAAAGTCAATTTTTGAGAAGGTGGCCCTCAGCTTACTGAGGCGGACTACCCATGATTGAGTGGCCAGAGGGATTAGTCAACGATCTCGCGCGTCGGCGCGCGGTAGTCGTTATTGGAAGTGGCGTCTCACGGCATTCGGTCGGAGAAAATGACACTCGCCCACCTACATGGAGAATGTTTCTCATCAAAGCGAAAGAGGATTGCCCGAACAAGGCCTCTCTAGATTTGATTGATGAAGCGATTCAATCTGGCGATTATCTACATGCCTGCGAGTGGCTCAAGAAGCGCTATGACGAAGGTTGGGTCGGATATTTAAGAAGGACATTCTCGACTCCTAAATTCTCACCAGCCGATATTCATGCGGAAATATTGAACCTGGATGGAAGAATCGTTTTTTCATTGAATTTCGATGATATATACGAACGATATGTAAATAGCATCCATAGAGGATCTTATATAATAAAAAATTATCATGATAGCGATGTATCTGAATATTTAAGAGGTAACGGAAGATATATAATAAAAATACATGGAAGCCTGAACTCTCCAGAAAATTTGATATTTACTCAGAGAGACTATTCAGCAGCCAGAATAAAGCATTCTTCATTTTATCAGGCGTTTGATGCGTCGTTGCTGACCCATACCTTTCTATTTATAGGATCAGGACACTCAGACCCAGATATTAATCTGCTTCTGGAGAATCAGAATTTTGGCTTTCCTACTCAAGTTCCTCACTATTTTTTAACGAGCGCCGGCTTCGGCGAAGATCGAAAGGCTTCTCTAAGAGAGAACCGGAACTTAAAAGTCCTTGAATATGATCCAGTGGATGATCTTCATTCTGGACTTATCAGCGAATTGAAAGCGTTGAACGAAAAAGTTGAAGCAGAGAGATTTTCTATATCCAAATCGACATCATGGTAGAACTAAATCATCCCAAATAATACTTTATCGACACATGCTATCTAACCCAAAGGACCACCTCATGCCCCTCCTCCCCGCCGAGCTTGCCTGGTACGTCACCGGCCGCTTCTACCAGGTCGAGGAGGGCGGGCCGGTGGCGGATTACGGGTACTTCCTGCACCTGCCCTTCCTCGACGTGCCGCTGTTCGACGGGCCGCGCGGCGAGGGCACCGCCCATTTCACCTTCGCCGCCGAGCCGTTCCAGGCACATGGCGTCGGCAATGGCGGGCTGCAGCTCGGGGTCGACCCGGTCGGCGAATTCTCGCTGTACCTGCAGTGCGAGCCGGCCGGCACCTTCGACGACCCGGACTCTTTCGCCCGGGGCGAGCGCATCGCCACCTTCCGCCGCGCCAGCCTGGTGGTCGGCACCACCGTCACCGGGCCCGACGGCGCGAAGACCGTGCCGCTGGTCGGCACCAATGTGTTCTCCGCCCGGCTGGTCGACAGCACGCCCTTCGACTTCGCCGGCGGCCGCCACGACATCGCCGAGCATCTCGGCGCCGGCGTCACCCAGTTCGGCACCGCCGCCGGCACGCCGGTCGCGCCGGCGCCGCCGGGCTTCACCCTCGTGGTGCCCTTCACGGGCTCGGCCATCGCGCTGGGCCGATAGAGGCCAGGCGCTGGGTTGGCCAGATCGCGTCGACCTTGCGTCCGACGCTTCGCCCATGCAGGCGCGATCCGCGACCGGTCAACGGACCGCTCATCCCCTTGGAGCCGTGCAATGACGCTCCCGGCGACGCGCCTGTCCTGGAAGACCCTGCCCTGCCCCACGCTTCGGGAAAGCCTCGACCTGTCTCTCGTGTTTTCCGACGCTGAAGGCGAGAAACTGCAGCTCGGCCATATCCCGGAGGATATGGACGACAAATGGTTCGTCTTCTTCGAGGATGGATGGCTCTATTTCCATCGCAGCTGGACGGGTGCCTGCATCTTCGGCCTTCGCTTTGACGGCTCTCCCGGCGGCGTCCGTGTTGTCGAGAGTTGGGCGAGCCGGGACGAGGAGCACTACAAATCGATCGGGGCCGAGAGTGAAAGGGAGTTGATCGTGCAGCTCATCCGGACGCGGCTGCTCTCATGACGCGCCGATAGCCGTATGCAGCAGATCCCAATCCGGAGCTTTGCCGTCTCCGTCGTCGTCATCCGGCACGCCGCGGCCGTCCCCGAGGTGCTGCTGCTGCGCCGCACCCGGTCGCTGGCCGGCGAATGGTGCCAGATCGCCGGCGCGGTCGAGACCGGCGAGACCGGCTGGCAGGCGGCGCTGCGCGAGACCCGCGAGGAGACCGGGCTGGACCTCGAACGGCTGTATTCCGCCGATATCTGCGAGCAGTTCTATGAGGTGGACCGCGACGCCATCAGCCTGCTGCCGGTCTTCGTCGGCATCGCCGCGCCGGGCGCCGCAGTGAGGCTGAACGCCGAGCACAGCGAGTTCCGCTGGGCCGGCTTCGGCGAGGCTGCCGGCATGGTGCCCTTCGCCGGCCAGCGCCACGTGCTGCGCCATGTCGAGCGCGAATTCGTGGAGCGGGAGCCGAGCCGCTGGCTGCTGATCCAGCCGCGCCCCTAGCCCGCCCCCGCCACCGGCGCGGCCAGCACCGTCAGCCAGACCAGCAGCGTCGGCACCGACAGCAGGGTCGTGATCGAGACCGTGGCGGCGACCAGCGGCTCCTCCACCTTGTACGCGCCGGCCAGGATGTAGACCGTCTTCGCGGTCGGCACGGCGGCGCAGACCACGGCCGCGATCGTATAGAGCGGGTTGAGGCCCGTCGCCGCGCACAGGCCGTAGACGATCAGCGGCATCACCACCAGCTTCACCGCGGCGAGCAGCAGCGACGCCCGGAGATGCGCACGCAGCCCCGCCACCGACAGGCCGAGCCCGATGGCGAACAGCGCGCAGGGCGTCAGCGCGGCGGCGAAGATGTCCAGATAGGCGGCGAGCGGGGCCGGGATCGGCAGCCCGGCGATCGCCCAGGCCAGGCCGGCCAGGGTGGACAGCACCATCGGGTTGACCAGGATCTGCCGGGCCAGGCCCGTCGGGCGGCCCGACCCGCCATGCGCGGCGCGTTCCAGCAGGATGACGGCCGCGGGGAACATCACCCCGGCCACGAACACGGTGGCGATGGCCGCCGGCAGGACCGCCGGCCGGCCATAGATCGAATGCAGGATCGGCAGCGCCACGAAGCCGGTGTTGGTCATCGCCGCCGCCATGCCGTGGATCGTGCTGCTGCCGAGGCCGCGCGCGCCGGCGGCGCGGACGGCCAGGAACACCAGCGCGAAGCACAGGGCGGAGCCGCCGCCGAAGGCCGCCAGGAAGCGCCATTCCAGCAGGTTCCGCGCCGGCTCCTGCGCGATGGTGACGACCAGCAGCGCCGGCATCGCGACATTGTAGGCGAAGTGCACCAAGCCGTCGGCCAGCGACCGCGAGAGGTAGCCGGACCAGCCGGCCAGCCAGCCGGTGACGATGATCGCGAACACGGGAAGGACCAGACCGGCGACGCCCATCTCCGCTTGCTCCCCCGACTGCGCGCTGCGCGCAGGGCACAGCATAGCGCGCCGGCGGCCCCGGCTTCAGCCACCTCATTGGACGATGGGGACGGTCCCCGGCGCGGTGCCGATACGCCCCACGACGGCCCGGAGATGCCCGGGAACCGTGGGCCGGCGGAAAGCCGGCCCATCGCGCGCCTGGCCAACCCTGGCCCGTCACTCGCAGTCGCTGACGCCCTCCCGCCCCTCGGCCGGCAGCCGCACCCAGCCGCAGAACTGGGCCGGCGCCATGACCTGGCTGTGCGCCGCCGCCGCTTCGGCGCGCAGGCGCTCCTCCAGCGTGTCGAGATCGGCCGGCACCGGTCGCCCGATCCGCTCGACCTGCGGCAGCAGGCTGTGCAAGGTCTGCACCAACCAGGCATAGATCGGCGTGTCCGGCGCGCCCACCGGCGTCTCGCAGAACAGGGTTGGTTGTCCCAGCCCGGCCCGATGAAAATGCTCGACCATCCGGCGCCCGGCGTCGGGGTGCCGCAGCACCGAGGTCAGGGCCGCCGTCACGCCGTCCCAGATCTCGCCCTCCAGCGGCACCAGCGGCAAGGTCTGGCTCTTGCCGCCGACCGCCAGCTCGTGGAAGGCGACGATGCCGCCCGGCCGCACATGCGCCGCCGCGGCCCGGATCATCTCCGCCGGATCGGCCTGGTGGATCAGGACATAGCGGCCGATCGCCAGGTCGAAGGGCGCCGGATCGTCATAGGCGCCTGCTTCGGCCTGATGGAAGGTGACGCGGCCATAGCCCAGCGCCGCGGCCCGGTCGCGCGCGGCGGCCACGGCTTCGGCGCTGCGGTCGATGCCGACCACCGCGCCGCGCGGGCCGACCAGATCCGCCGCCAGCAGCGACACGTCTCCGGTGCCGCAGCCGATGTCGAGCACGCGCATGCCCGGCTTGAGCCCCGCCTCCAGCAGCAGGCGCCGGGTGATCGGCTGGATGATCGACGCCTGCAGCATCAGGCGGCGCAGCTCGGCCTGGGAATGGCCGAGGATGTAGGGAACGTCGTTTGGCATCTCTGTCCGCTCTCGCCAAGAGCGGCCGGTCCGGAGCCGGGCTCCGCGCGGCCGCCGTGATCCCCCAACCCGGCCGATGCTGGGCCGGCCGGGTTGCAGCCTGGCGACAGGATGCGGAAAGACGGCTACCGAGGTAACGCACGGACGGAGGGATGGGCGCTTAGCGGCGGCCGCCGACCTCGTCGATGTGCAGCAGCATCTCGGCCGGGTCCTCGAACACCCGGTAGGCCCCGGCCCGCTCCAGCTCGTCCTGGCCGTAGCCGCCGGACAGGAAGCCGATGCCCAGCGCCCGCGCCCGCTGCGCCGCCAGCATGTCCCAGACGCTGTCGCCGACGACATGGGCGCGCTCGATCGGCACGCCCAGCTTCTCGGCCGCAGCCAGGAACAAATCGGGGTCGGGCTTGGCGTATTTCACCAGGTCGCGGGTGACGACCGGCACCTTGTCGAAATCGACGCCGAGATTCTCCAGCACCGGCCGCGCCGTCTCCATCCGGCCGCTGGTGGCGATGGCCCAGGGGATGCCGGCCTCGGTCAGCCAGGCCAGCAGCTCGCGCGCGCCGGGCAGCGGCACGCTCTGCTCCGGATGCCGGTTGTAAGCCTCGGCGTGGCGGCGGCGCAGCCGCTCGACCCGCTCGTCGCTGATGTCCAGCCCGGTCTCGCGCAGCAGCATGTTGGTGAACAGGCCGCCGCTCATGCCGATCTTGCGGTGGATGCGCCAGACCGACAGCTCGATGCCCTCGGCGTCCAGCGCCTCGCGCCAGGCCATGACGTGGTGATAGACGCTGTCGACCAGCGTGCCGTCGAGGTCGAACAGGAAGGAGGTCTGCTGGCGCATCTCACGGTCTCCTGGGTTCAGCGGACGGGATCCGGATGGTGCGGCACGAACAGCCGGCCGCGCTCGGTCCACAGCACGATCAGCAGCGCCAGCAGGCCGAGGCCGAAATAGCCGAAGGCCAGCGGCACCACCGTGCCGTCGAAGGCCTGGCCGACCACGGCGCCGAGGATGGCGCTGACGATGGTGGTGTAGCTGCCGAACACCGAGGAGGCGGTGCCGGCAACGTCGCCCAGCGGCTCCATCGCCATGGCATTGAAGTTCGGCACGGTCAGGCTGAACAGGAACATGTTGGCGGCCAGCACCGCGCCGAACAGGAACAGCGGCGGCTTGCCGCCGAAGGCGAAGGCGAAGACCACCTGCAGCGCGCCGACGGCGACGAAGCCGAGGATGCCGGTGTGCGACAGCCGCCGCATGCCCAGCCGGCGCACCAGCCGGGAGTTGAGGAAGGACGCGAAGCCCATCACCATCGCGATCAGCCCGAAGGCCATCGGGAAGTAGGTGCCCAGCGCGTAGACATCGGTCTCGAAGATCGCCTGGGAGGAGCCGAGATAGGACATCAGCGCCCCCATCATCAGCCCCATGGCGCTGGCGTAGCCGATCGACACCCGGGTGGTGACGCAGCGCCGCATCGCGCCGAGGATGCTCGGTGCCGAGAAGCGCTTGCGGTACTCCGGATGCAGCGTCTCGGGCATGCGCAGGTTGAACCAGACGATCTGCACCAGGGCCAGCACCAGCATGCTGACGAAGATGGCGTGCCAGCCGCCGAGGAACAGGAAGGCCTGGCCGATCGCTGGGGCGAAGATCGGCACGATGATGAACACCATCATGGTCAGCGACATCACCCGCGCCATCTCGCGGCCGGAGAAGCGGTCGCGGACGATGGTGACGGTCAGCACGCGCGCCGCGGCGGCGCCCATGCCCTGCACCACCCGGGCGACCAGCAGCCATTCGAAGCCATGGGCGACGATCGCCAGGATGCTGCCGATTGTGTAGACGGTCAGCCCGATCATCAGCGTCGGTCGCCGGCCGATGACGTCGGAGATCGGGCCGTAGATCAGCTGCATCACGCCGAAGCCGGCCATGTAGGCGGTGAGGACATATTGCAGGGCGTTGGCGTCGGCGATGCCGAGATCGGCCTGGATGGCGCCGAAGGCCGGCAGCAGGTTGTCGATCGACAGCGAGATCAGCGCCATCATGAACGCGATCAGGCCGACGAACTCGACGAAGCCCGGCGCCGGCGTGGCGCGGCCGGACGTCCCTGAGGCCCCGGTGATCCTGCTGACGAACGACATCCGCTCCGGTCTCGCTTGCACGCGGCACGGCCCGGCCCGCGCCATGCCGCCTGGGCGGTGGTGCCGGTCGAGCGCTGCCCGCCCCCGCGGGGATGATGAGAAACAGGATGACCTTCCGCCCAAACCGCGATCCGGGGCAAGGGCTTGTCGCGCAACGCTGCCGCGCGCCTGCAGGGCGGGTCTTCACATTTGTCGTGAACGTCGGGTCACATCCCGCCGTGGAGCGCGAATCCCAGCGACAGACCGCCGACCAGGATCAGGCTGACGGCCCAGGCCGCGTCGAGATTGAACCAGCTGCGCGACACGGCCTTGAGACCCAGGATGCGGTAGACCAGCCAGGCGAAGGCGCCGCCGGCCGCGACCATGGCGACAGAGTGCACGGCCGAGACCAGCACGCCCAGGCCGAGGTCGCTGCCAACCAGCGTCCCCGCCGCCTGGTCGGCGCCGCCCACGCGACACAGGCCGAGATAGACGGGCACCAGCATCAGCCCGGCGCCATGCGCGATCGCCACGGCGAAGGACCACAGGCCCAGCTGGGTCGGCCGGATCCGCGCCAGCGCGCGCGGGTGGCGCCGGTTCACCAGGCGGAACACGCCGAAGCCGATCACCAGCAGGCTGGCACCGATCCGGATCGGCTGCTGCCAGGCCACGAGCGTCACCAGCAGGGCGAAAGGCAGGATCACCACCGCCATCGCCAGCAGGTGGCCGATGGTGAGCGGCCCCAGGGCCGCCACCAGCGCGCGCGGGCTACGCTCCATCAGCCCGGCCGAGACCGCGAGCGGCCAGCCCATCCCGGGGTTGGCCCCGTGATAGAGGCCGCTCGCCACCACGGCCAGCCACAGGCCGGCCGCGGACCAGCCCGCCTCCTGCATCCGTCAGGCCGAGGGATAGCAGAAGGAATCGGTCGAGCAGTCGCCGCCCTGCAGCCGGACCTGATGCGCCCGGTAGCCGTGCGGGAACTCGACCCAGTAGTCATGGGCCAACTCCAGCCCACCCTCCGGCCCGGCCTGGGCCATCACCTGGGCGCCCGGCACGCCGTCCGGATAGAACTGGTCGTCCCAGGTCGAGTACAGCGAGTTGGTCCAGTACACCCGCTTGCCGTCGCGGCTGATCTCGACCATCTGCGGCCCGCCGGTATAGGGCTTGCCGTTCGGATGGGCCGCCCGCCGGTCGATGCCGCCGATATGGACCGATCCGGACAGCTTCGGCCTGCGCGGGTCGCGGACATCGTATTGCCGCATCTCGCCGGTGCCCCAGCAGGAGACGTAGAGAAAGCGATCATCCAGCGACAGGTCGATGTCGGTGACCAGCGGCGGCACCGCGCCGAAGCCCTTGAGCAGCGGCGGCAGCCGGTCGGCCTCCGCCGGCTCGGGCGGAATCGTCGCCGTCTTCTCGATATGGAACCGGCCGCCCTCGCGCCACCAGGTCCAGATCGACCCCTCCAGGTTGGTGGTGTCGACCACGACGCCGAGGAAGCCGTGCTCGCGCGCCGGGTCGTGCGCCGGCCGCACCTCCAGCGCCATCTGGTGGTTGGCGCCGAGATCGATGGTCTGGACGTTGCGCCGGGCCCGCAGGTCCCAGAAATGCACCCGGTGGCCGTATCTGTTGGCCAGCAGGTCCTCCGGCACGATGCCGTTCTCGAATTGCGGCGGCAGCGCCCATTCGCTCGACACCATGTAGTCGCGCGGCAGATTCCACCAGAAATCGTAGTGCAGCTCCTGCGGGCCGCGGTCGATCTCCCAGCGGCCGAGCACCTCGAAGGTCTTGCAATCCATGATGAAGATGCCGGGCGGGCCGTCGGTGCCGTCCGGCCCGCCGCCGCCGAGGGTCGAGACATAGATGCCGTCCGGCCCGCAATGCACGGTGTGCGGCCGGGAGTATCCGGTCTTCCGGAACACCTCCTCCGGCTCGATCACCTTGTGGATCCTGGCCTGGGTCGGGTCCGGCTTGGTGTCCACCACATAGATCCGGGACGAGCGGATGCCCGGAATGATCAGATAGCGCCGCTCCAGGAAGGCGTGCCCGGTCAGCGGCGACAGGGACGACGAGCAGGCGTTCCAGCCGAAATGATGGAACTCGTCGCCCTTCTCCGGCATCGTCACGGTGTGGACGATCCGGCTGTAGTTGGGCGAGCCGGGCTTGACGTCGATCACCGCCAGCGCGTCGGGCTGCGAGAAGTCCGGACTGAGCAGCAGCGTGTAGGCGAAATCTTCAGGCGGCGCTTCCATCGCCAGCTTCGGCGAAGCGTGGAAGGTCGGGTCGGGCCTCATGGGCATGGGCTGTCTCTCCCCTCTCAGCGTCGAGGCGCATCGGCCTCTCGTCATCACGGGTTCGGCACCCTTTCCGAACGAAGCGAGCCTAGCACACGACATGGCCGAAACCGGGCCGGATCATTGTCCTCTTTCAGGCGCCCCGCACCTCGCGCGCGGCGTCGCGCACCATGGCCATGAAGATCCTTCCGGCATCGGTCGGCGGCACCTCGGCCCGCATGGTCAGGCCGACCGGGCCGGTGGAATCGCTGGTGGCCAGCGGCAGCTCGGCCAGCACCCCCTCCTCCACATCCTGGGCCACGGCGCCGCGCGAGATGATCCAGACCGCGTCGGTGCGGCGGAGATAGGAGCGGCCGAAGGTCGGCGACACGCTCTCGATCCGGTTCGGCAGCGCCTCGATCCCGGCGGCGATCAGCAGCCGGTCGACGGTGGGCTGGATCACCGATCCCGGCGGCGGCGCGATCACCGGATAGGCGCGGATGTCGCGCACCGCCAGGCCAGGGCGGGACAAGAGCGGATGGCCGGGCCGCACGGCGAAGGCGATGCGCTCGGAATAGAGGTGCTCGAAGCTGAGGCCGGTCATCTGCTCCGGCTCCGCCAGCCGGCCCAGCACCAGGTCCAGCCCGCCAACGCGCAGCTGGCCCAGCAGCATCTGGTTCGGCCCGTCCACCACCCGCACCACCACGCCCGGGCAGGCGGTGCGGAACCGCTCCAGCGCTGCCGGCATCATCAACCCGGCCACGGTCGGCAGCACGCCGACGCGCAGCAGCTCCTCCCCCGCCGCGCGGGCCCGCACCACGCTCTCGATGCCCTGGCGCAGCGCCGTGACGCTGGTGCCGGCGTGGTGCAGGAAGGTGCGGCCGAAGGGGGTCAGCACCACGCCCTTGCGGCTGCGGTCGAACAAGGGCGCGCCCAGCGCCTCCTCCAGCTCGCGCAGGGTCTTCGACACCGCCGGCTGGCTGATCCCCAGCGCGTCGGCCGCGGCCACGACGCTGCGCAGCCGCACCGCCTCGAGGAAGCATTGCAGGTGGCGCAGCTTGATCCGCCGTTCGATCGCCAGCGCAGTGTCCACCATAATCATTCGGTTATGTTTCTCGGCGAATTCCTCATTTTACATAACCGACCCGGCCGCGCACAGTGCGGCGTCACGGCGGAGCGAACCGCAGGGATCGAGCCAGGAACGAGGGCCAGGACAAGGGATGGACGCGGTCAAGGCGAACGGCATCGTGCTGCATGTCGAGGACAGGGGTCCGCGGGACGCGCCCGCTTTGGTCTTCATCAACTCGGTCGGCACCGATTTCCGCATCTGGGATGCGGTGGTGCCACGGTTTCCCGAATATCGAACGCTCCGCTACGACAAGCGCGGCCACGGCCTGTCCGGCAGCGAGGGCGGCGACAGCATCGACGCCCATGCCGCCGACCTGGCGGCGCTGCTGGATGCCCGCGGCATCCGCCGGGCCACGGTGGTCGGTCTGTCGATCGGCGGCATGATCGCGCTGGGCCTGACCCGGCTGCGGCCGGAGCTGGTCGGGCGCCTGATCCTCTGCGACACCGCCCACAGGATCGGCACCGCCGAGGCCTGGCAGGCGCGGATCGCCGCGGTCGAGGCCGGCGGCGTCGGCAGCATCGCCGCGGCGACGATGGAGCGCTGGTTCTCGGCTGAGTTCCGCGCCCGGCAGCCGGCGCTGGTGGCGGTCGCCCGGGCCATGCTCAGCCGCACCCCGATGGACGGCTATATCCGCGCCTGCGCCGCTCTGCGCGACGGCGACCTGACCGAAGCGGCCAGGGGCGTGGCGGTGCCGACGCTGTGCCTGTGCGGCACCGCGGACATCGCCACGACGCCGGAGCTGGTGCGGTCGCTGGCCGCCCTGATCCCCGGCGCGCGCTACCGGGACATCCAAGGCGCCGGCCACATCCCTTGCGTCGAGGCGCCGGAGCTGCTGGCCGGGCTGATCCGCGATTTCATCGACGAGGCCGCCCATGGCTGACCCGCTCTACGACGAGGGCATGGCGGTGCGCCGCACCGTGCTGGGCGACGCCCATGTCGACCGCGCCCAGTCCCGCACCACGGAGTTCGACGCGCCGTTCCAGGAGTTCATCACCCGCGGCGCCTGGGGCGGGGTGTGGAGCCGGCCTCACCTCACCCATCGCGAGCGGTCGATGCTGACCATCGCTCTCCTGGCCGCCTTGGGCCATCATGAGGAGCTGGCGATGCATATCCGCGCCACCACCAACACCGGCGCGACGCCGGAGGACATCCGCGAGGCGCTGCTGCATGTCGCGGTCTATGCCGGCGTGCCGGCCGCCAATGCCGCCTTCGCCATCGCCAAGACGGTGTTCGCCGAACGGGAGGAGACCAGGTGAGCTTCCAGCCGCGCGACTGGCGCATCCACCCGCCGCATCTCTACGAGGGCTATCGCTCGACCGTGCTGCGAGCCCCGTCGCAGCCGCTGGTGCCGCTCTCCGGCGCCCTGTCCGAGCACCAGGGCCCGTCCTTCCCCGCGGCGCCGGAGGGCGAAGCCGACCTGACCCGCAACGGCCGGGTCAATGGCGAGCCCTTGGGCGAGCGCATCATCGTCACCGGCCGGGTGCTGGACGAGGATGCGCGGCCGGTGGCGAACACGCTGGTCGAGCTGTGGCAGGCCAACGCCGCCGGCCGCTACATCCACAAATCCGACCAGCATGACGCACCGCTGGACCCGAACTTCCTGGGCGCCGGCCGCTGCGTCACCGATGCCGAGGGCCGCTACCGTTTCCTGACCATCAAGCCGGGCGCCTATCCCTGGCGCAACCACGCCAATGCCTGGCGGCCGCAGCACATCCATTTCTCGCTGTTCGGCCCGGCCTTCGCCACCCGGCTGGTGACGCAGATGTACTTCCCCGGCGACCCGCTGCACACGCTGGACCCGATGTTCAACAGCATCCCCGACCAGGTCGGGCGCGAGCGCCTGATCGCCGCCTTCAGGCTGGACCTGACCGAGCCCGAATACGCGCTGGGCTATGAATTCGACATCGTGCTGCGCGGGCGCCTGGCGACGCCGATGGAGGGCTGAGGCGTGGCGAAGCTTCCCCAGACCGGGTCGCAGACCGTCGGCCCCTTCTTCGCCTACGGCCTGACGCCGCGGCAATACGGCTACGACTTCCCGCAGATCACCGACGGCGCCATCGCCGGCGACGCCGTGCCGGGCGAGCGCATCCGTGTCAGCGGCCGGGTGCTGGACGGCGCCGGCCAGCCGATCGAGGACGCGCTGGTCGAGATCTGGCAGGCGGATTCCCAAGGCGTGTTCCCGGGACCGCAGCGCAGCGCCAATGACGGCTTCACCGGCTTCGGCCGCTGCGGCACCGGCACGGATCCGGAGCGGCGCTTCGTCTTCGACACTATCCGGCCGGGCGCGACCGGGCCGGGCCAGGCGCCGCATCTCAGCGTCATCGTGTTCATGCGCGGCCTGCTGGTGCATTGCTACACCCGGATCTACTTCCCGGAGGAACCGGCCAACGCCGAGGACCCGGTGCTTCTGGCCGTGCCCGAGGCCCGCCGCGGCACCCTGATCGCCCAGGCCGACGGCCCCGGCCGCTACCGCTTCGACATCCGCATGCAGGGCGGCGGCGAGACCGTCTTCTTCGAGATCTGACCCATGGCAAAATTCCAGACCCTGGCCGAGGCCGTCGCCGAAAACCTCTATGATGGCGACACCGCGGCCTTCGAGGGCTTCACCCATCTGATCCCGCACGCCGCGGCGCATGAGGCGATCCGCCAGGGCCGGCGCGACCTGACCCTGGTGCGGATGACGCCCGATTTGGTCTACGACCAGATGGTCGGCATGGGTATGGCCCGGAAGCTGGTCTTCTCCTATGCCGGCAACCCCGGCGTCGGCCTGCTGCGCCGGGTGCGCGACGCGATCGAGAAGGGTTGGCCGAACCCGGTGGCGATCGAGGAGCATTCCCATGCCGCCATGGCCAATGCCTATGAGGCCGGGGCGGCCGGCCTGCCCTGCGCCGTGTTCCGCGGCTATCGCGGCGCCGGCCTGGCCGAGGTGAACCCGAACATCAAGTCGGTCACCTGTCCCTTCACCGGCGAGACCCTGGCCGCCGTGCCGGCGATCCGCCCGGACGTCACCTTCATCCACGCCCAGAAGGCCAACCGCCGCGGCGACGTGCTGATCGAAGGCATCGTCGGGGTGCAGAAGGAAGCGGTGCTGGCGGCAAAGCGCTCCGTGGTGACGGTCGAAGAGATCGTCGAGGATTTCGACGGCGTGCATCCCAATGCCTGCGTGCTGCCGCGCTGGACCGTGACCTCGGTGGTCCATGTCCCGGGCGGCGCCCATCCGTCCTACGCCCATGGCTATTATCCGCGCGACAACGCCTTCTATCTGGCCTGGGACAAGATCGCGACCGACCGCGAGGGCTTCCTGGCCTGGATGAAGGAGAATGTGATCGAGAGCGGCCCCGACGCCTTCGCCGGCCGGGTCGCGCCGCTGAGCGGGAGGGCGTGAGGGTGATGAACCGGCCTCCCCTCTTGTTGCCCCTTTTGTTGTCATGCCCGGGCTTGACCCGGGCATACAGAAGCTGTCGACACCCTCTGGATTGCCGGGTCAAGCCCGGCAATGACAGAAGTGGTTTCAAAGACTTGGCGGTGTGAGATGACCTCGGAAAGCTTCACCCCTGACGAGATGATGACCATCGCGGCGGCCCGGGCGCTGCGCAACGACGATGTCTGCTTCGTCGGCATCGGCGCGCCGTCCGCCGCCTGCAACGTGGCGCGGCTGACCCACGCGCCGGACATCACCCTGATCTATGAGAGCGGCACCATCGGCACCGCGCCGGAGGTGCTGCCGCTGTCGATCGGCGACGGCGAGCTGTGCGACACCGCCGTCACCACCGTCTCGGTGCCGGAGATGTTCCGCTACTGGCTGCAGGGCGGGCGCATCACCATCGGCTTCCTCGGCGCCGCCCAGCTCGACCGCTTCGGCAACATCAACACCACGGTTATCGGCGACTATCACCACCCGTCGGTCCGCCTGCCGGGCGGCGGCGGCGCGCCGGAGATCGCGACCTCCTCGGGCGAGATCTTCATCACCATGAAGCAGAACAAGCGCGGCATGGTCGACAAGATCGACTTCTTCACCTCGCTCGGCCACGGCTCGGGAGGCGACGACCGCGCCCGCCACGGCGTCACCACCAAGGGCCCGACCCTGCTGGTCACCGACCTCGCGGTGTGGCGGCCCGACCCTGTGACCAAGGAGTTCACCGTCGTCTCGCTGCATCCGGGTGCGACCCGCGAACAGGTGCAGGAGACCTGCGGCTGGACCGTCCGCTTCGCCGACAATCTGGAAGAGACCCCGCCGCCCTCGGCGCTGGAGCTGAAGACGCTGCGCGACCTGAAGGAGCGCACCCGCATCGCCCATGGAGAGGCCGCATGAGCCGCGACGCCTATATCTGCGCCTATCTGCGCACCCCGATCGGCCGCTATGCCGGCGCCCTGTCCGCGGTGCGGGCCGACGACCTCGCCGCCATCCCGCTGAAGGCACTGGTCGAGCGCCACGGCAAGGTCGATTGGGAGGCGGTCGACGACGTCGTGCTCGGCTGCGCCAACCAGGCCGGCGAGGACAACCGCAACCTGGCCCGCATGGCGCTGCTGCTGGCCGGGCTGCCGGCCGGGATCCCCGGCTCGACCGTCAACCGCCTCTGCGGCTCCGGCCTCGACGCCGTGACCATCGCCGCCCGCGCCATCAAGGCCGGCGAGGCCGAGCTGATGCTGGCCGGCGGCGCCGAGAGCATGTCGCGCGCTCCGTTTGTCATGCCGAAGGCCGAGAGCGCCTTCTCCCGCTCCAATGCGGTCTACGACACCACCATCGGCTGGCGCTTCGTCAACCCGCGGATGGAGGCGCTGTACGGCACGGATTCGATGCCGGAGACCGGCGAGAACGTGGCTGAGCAGTTCCGCGTCAGCCGCGCCGACCAGGACGGCTTCGCCCTGCGCAGCCAGGAGAAGGCGCTGGCGGCCCAGGCCAACGGAAGGCTGGCGCGCGAGATCGTGCCGGTGACCATCCCGCAGCGGAAGGCCGAGCCCATCGTGGTCGACCGCGACGAGCATCCGCGCCAGACCTCGCTGGAGAAGCTGGCGGCCCTGCCCACCCCGTTCCGTAAGGGCGGCACCGTCACCGCCGGCAACGCCTCCGGCGTCAATGACGGCGCCGCGGCGCTGATCGTGGCGTCGGAGGCCGCGGCGGCGCTCCACGGCCTGACCCCGATCGCCCGCGTGCTGGGCGGCGCCGTGGCGGGCATCGAGCCGCGGATCATGGGCTTCGGCCCCGCCCCCGCCAGCCGCAAGCTGATGGCGCGGCTGGGCCTCTCGATCGGCGATTTCGACGTGATCGAGCTGAATGAGGCCTTCGCGTCCCAGGCCCTGGCGGTGACCCGCGACCTCGGCCTGCCGGACGACGCGCCGCAGGTGAACCCGAATGGCGGCGCCATTGCCCTCGGCCATCCGCTCGGCATGTCCGGCGCCCGCATCGCCGGCACCGCGGCGCTGCAGCTGAGCCTGACCGGCGGCAGGCGGGCGCTCGCCACCATGTGCATCGGCGTCGGCCAGGGCATCGCCCTGGCGCTGGAAGCGGTCTGAGTCCCCTCACCGTCATTGCGAGGAGGCGAAGCCGACGAAGCAATCCAGGGGCCACGCCAAACGGCCCCGGATTGCTTCGCTGCGCTCGCAATGACGGCTTTGGGACATCACGACTGAACGCCTCGTGGGGTAAAGTGCCGCCATGACCGTCTCGCCCTTCGACTCCGCCCTGCTCGGCCCGCTGCTTTCCGACGCCGAGACCGCCCTGATGTTCAGCGACATGGCGGCGCTGCGGGCGATGCTGAAGGTCGAGGCGGCGCTGGCCGAGGCCGAGGCGCGCTGCGGCGTGATCCCGGCCGCGTCCGCCAGCGCCATCGCCGCAGCCGCCGGCGCGCTGACCCCGGATCCCGCCGCGCTGGCCGCGAAGACGGCGGAGGACGGCGTGCCGGTGCCGGCCCTGGTCGCGGCGCTGCGCCGGGCAGTGGCGGTCTCGGCCGGCGAGGAGGCGGCGCAGGCGGTGCATTGGGGCGCCACCAGCCAAGACATCCTCGATACCGGGCTGGTGCTGCGGCTGCGCCGGGTGATCGCCATCCTGGAGGCCCGGCTGGACGCCCTGATCCAGGCGCTGGCCGGGCTGGCCGACGCCCATCGCGGCACGGTGATGCCGGGCCGCACCCGGTCGCAGCAGGCGACGCCGGTCTCGTTTGGTTTGAAGGCAGCGGGCTGGCTGGCGCCGCTGCTGCGCGACCGCGACCGGCTGCAGCAGCTGAAGCCCCGCCTGCTGGTCCTGTCCTTCGGCGGCGCCAGCGGCACGCTCGGCGCGCTGGGCGCGGACGGGGTGAAGGTCGAGGCGGCGCTGGCGGAGATCCTGGATCTCGCCGTGCCGCCGATGCCCTGGCACAGCCAGCGCGACGGCATCGCCGAATTCGCCGGCTGGCTGGCGCTGGTCACCGGCACGCTGGGCAAAATGGGGCGCGACCTGTGCCTCCTGGCCCAGACCGAGGTGGCGGAGGTGCGGCCGGGCGCCGGCGGCGGCTCCTCGACCATGCCCCAAAAGTCCAACCCGGTGGGGCCGGAGACGCTGGTCGCCCTTGCCCGCTTCAACGCCGGCCTCGCCGGCCAGCTGCAGCAGGCCATGCTGCACGAGCATGAGCGCGACGGCAGCGCCTGGCCTGTCGAATGGCTGGCCCTGCCGCAGATGGCCGTCGCCGCCGGCGCGGCGCTGAGCCATGCTTTGGCCGTTTCCGGCAGCCCGACCGTCGACAAGGCCCGGATGGCGCAGCAGTTCGAGGCCTCGCACGGCCTGCTGCTGGCCGAGGCCGCCAGCTTCGCCCTCGCCGCCCACATGCCGCGCCCGGAGGCGCAGCGCCTGGTGAAGGAGGCCGCCATCCAGGCCACCGCCACCGGCCGTCACCTGTTCGACCTGCTGGCCGAGATGTCCCAGGTCCCGGTCGACTGGTCTGCTCTGCGCGACCCGGCTCGCCACCTCGGCGCGGCGGATGCCTTCATTGACCGGGTTCTGGCGGCGGCGAAGGCGGGCTGAAAAGGCACCTGTCATCCGTCATTGCGAGGAGGCGAAGCCGACGAAGCAATCCATCGTCCCGCACGAGCGGATGCATGGATTGCTTCGCTGCGCTCGCAATGACGGTATGGGGCCTTCAGGACCGGTGCCGCCGCGGCAAAGGGCCCTAAGCTG
>NZ_JBCNNF010000509.1:0-4365 GCF_039594555.1 Inquilinus sp. | reverse complement strand
ACTGTACCTCCCTGCCGCCGCATGTGTGTATCAATGACCTGGTGTTAACACCGCTACAACAGGCCAACGCCTATTACATATGGGTGCCCGGCGTCGGCGACGCCACGCTGTTCGGCGCCGGCAAGGACTATTCGATGCGGATCTGGCTGCGGCCGGACAAGCTGGCGCAGTACAGCCTGACGCCCAGCGACGTCTCCGCCGCGATCCGCGAGCAGAACGCCCAGTTCGCCGCCGGCCGCTTCGGCGAGGAGCCGGATGCGAGCGGCCTGGCCTTCACCTATTCGGCGACCACGGACGGCCGCCTGCCGAACGCCGAGGCCTTCGAGAACATCATCCTCAAATCCGACAGCAACGCGGCGACGCTGCGGCTGAAGGACGTGGCGCGGGTCGAGCTCGGCGCCCAGGCCTACAACTCCGCCGCCAACTACAACGGCAAGCCGGCGGCCGCGATCGGCATCTACCTGCAGCCCGGCGCCAACGCGCTGGAGACGGCGGAGGGGGTGAAGGCGCGGATGGAGGAGCTGAAGCAGGCCTTCCCCGACGGCATCACTTACGCCATCCCCTACGACACCACCCGCTTCGTCCAGGTCTCGATCGACGAGGTGATCAAGACCTTCATCGAGGCGATGGTCCTGGTCGTGCTGGTGGTCTTCGTCTTCCTGCAGAATCTGCGGGCGACGCTGATCCCGGTGATCGCGGTGCCGATCTCGATCCTCGGCACCTTTGCCGGGATGTACATCCTCGGCTTCTCAATCAATCTGCTGACGCTGTTCGGGCTGATCCTGGCCATCGGCATCGTCGTCGACGACGCGATCGTCGTGCTCGAGAATGTCGAGCGCATCATGCGCACCGAGAGGCTGCCGCCGAAGGAAGCGGCGCGGAAGGCGATGGACGAGGTGTCGGGCCCGGTCATCGCCATCGTGCTGGTGCTGTGCGCGGTGTTCGTGCCGGTCGCCTTCATGGGCGGGCTGGCCGGCGAGATGTACCGCCAGTTCGCGGTCACCATCGCGGTGTCGGTCACCATCTCCGGCATCGTCGCGCTGACGCTGACCCCGGCGCTGTGCGCCCTGATCCTGAAGCCCGGCCATCACGAGCCCGCCCGGCCGTTCCGCTGGTTCAACCGGGTGTTCGACCGCATCACCTCGGCCTACACCGCGGGCGTGCGCTTCTTCCTCAAGCGCTTCGCCATCGGCCTCTTGCTGTTCGCCGGCTTTGCCGGGGTGGCGGGCTTCCTGTTCCAGAAGATCCCGGGGTCGCTGGTGCCGGACGAGGATCAGGGCTACCTGATCGTCGCCGCCTTCCTGCCGCCGGCCGCTTCGCTGGAGCGGACCGAGAAGGCGCTGTCCGAGGCGACACAGAACATCCTCAAGCACCCGGCGGTCAGCGAAAGCATCGACGTGCCCGGCTTCGACCTGCTGTCGGCGGCGCAGAAGACCTATGGCGGCGTCGTCTTCGTGCCGCTGAAGGACTGGTCGCAGCGCACCGACCCGGCGCTGGACGCGCGCAACCTGCCCGGGCCGTTCATGGGCATGAATGCCGGCATCAAGGACGCGATGGTGCTGGCCTTCAACCCGCCGCCGATCATGGGCATGAGCACCACCGGCGGTTTCGAGGCCTATGTCCAGGACCGCACCGGCGCCGGCTATCCGGCCCTGGCCGCGGCGACGCAGAAGCTGGTCGAGGCCGCGGCCAAGCGGCCGGACTTGGCGGGCGTGCGGTCCCAGTTCAACATCGCCATCCCGCAATACAAGCTCGACGTCGATCGCGAGAAGGCGCGGGCGCTGGGTGTGCCGATCTCTTCGATCTTCGACGCGATGCAGGCCACCTTCGGCAGCCTCTACGTCAACGATTTCACGCTTTATGGCCGCAACTACCGCGTCAGCCTGGCGTCGGAGGGCAGCTTCCGCCAGCGGCCGGAGGATCTGAAGCAGGTCTTCGTTCGGGCCGATGGCGGGGCGATGATCCCGATCGACGCGCTGGTCAAGGCACACCGCGTGGTCGGCCCCGACCAGGTCGAGCGCTTCAACATCTTCCCGGCGGCCAAGATCATGGGTGGCCCGGCGCCGGGCTATTCCTCCGGCCAGTCGATCGCGGCGATGGAGCAGCTGGCCAAGGAGGTGCTGCCCAGCGGCTACGCCCTGGCCTGGACCGGCTCGGCCTTCCAGGAGCAGTCGACCGGCGGCTCGGGCAACCAGGCGCTGCTGTTCGGCCTGGTCATGGTGTTCCTGATCCTGGCGGCGCAATACGAGCGTTGGTCGTTGCCGATCGCGGTGCTGACCGCCGTGCCCTTCGCCCTGTTCGGGGCGCTGGTGGCGGTGTGGCTGCGCGGGCTGCAGAACGACGTCTATTTCCAGATCGGCCTGGTCACGCTGATCGGCCTCGCCGCCAAGAACGCGATCCTGATCGTCGAGTTCGCAGTCTTGAAGCGCGAGGAGGGGATGAGCGCCTTCGACGCGGCGCTGGAGGCGGCGAAGCTGCGCTTCCGGCCGATCGTGATGACCTCGCTAGCCTTCATCCTGGGCTGTCTGCCATTGGCCATCGCCAGCGGCGCCGGCTCGGCCAGCCGCCACTCGATCGGCACCGGCGTGATCGGCGGCATGCTGGCCGCCACCGTCATCGCCACCTTCTTCATTCCGATGTTCTACCGGCTGATCGCCTGGCCCGATCGCAAGAAGCCGGGCACGGAAGCGGGGCCCGCCTTCCCCCAGGCGGAGCATCCGTGAGACGGGGCCGCCCCACGGCCCCGCCTCGGTCCCGGTCGTCATTGCTGCCCCTCGACGACCGGGACTCCTAACCGGACGGGGCGCGGACCGCAACCCGCGCCCCGTCCATCGCCTCCCATAAGAATCAGTCCGACAGGCCGGCCTTGCGCAGCCGGGCCGCGACCGCGCGCGACCGGCTGGTCTCGGCCCAGCCCAGGGCGGAGCGGCCGGTGAAGTCGCGCAGCTGAGGATTGGCGCCGCCTGACAGCAGCGCCTCGACCGCCGGCAGGTTGCCGTCGCGGGCCGCCGCCATCAGCGGAGTGATCCCCTGGCGATTGGCACGGTTCGGGTTGGCCTTGCCGTCCAGCAGGGCGCGCACGACATCGGCGTCGCCGGTGTCCGCCGCCCAGAACAACGGCGTGTTGCCGATCGAATCGGCCTGGTCCGGCTGGGCGCCGAAGCGCAGCAATTCGCGCACCAACGGGGCGCGGCCATCCCGGGCGGCGATCACCAGCGCCGTCCGGCCATCGAGATCGGTCGCGTTCGGGGATGTTCCGCTCAGCAGCAGCGTCCGGACCTTGCCTATGTCGTTGGCGTCGACTGCCTGGATCAGGTCCGGCGCCCGGCGCAGCGCGTCGATATCGGCCATGGCGGGGACGCTGAGGGTGAGAAGCAGCGCCGCGGCCGCCGCGATGCGGGTGCCTCGTTTCATCTGGTCTCTCCAGCCCATCCGCAGGTCATGCGGGGTCGGCGCGAGCTTATACCGCGCCCGGGACCCGGGCCAGCCGGTTGGCCCGGATGCCACGGCTGGACTATCCTGCGGCAACGCTGCCGCTATCGCCGTCATCAGTGAGTGCTGCCATGACCGAGATCTCCCCCCTGCCCAGCCTGCCCCGCCTCGGGCAGGTGGCCCCGTCCTTCGAGGCCGAGACCACGCATGGGCGCTTGGCGCTCGAGGATTTCCGGGGCAGCTGGGTGGTGCTGTTCTCGCACCCGGCCGACTTCACCCCGGTCTGCACCACCGAGTTCGTCGCCTTCGCCCGCATTGCCCCGGCGCTGAAGGAGCGTGGGGTCGAGCTGCTGGGCCTGTCGATCGACAGCATCTACGCCCATCTGGCCTGGACCAAGCGGATCGAGGAGCTGTTCGGTACTCGCATCCCGTTCCCGGTGATCGCCGATGGCGACCGCAAGGTGGCGACGCTGTACGGCATGATCATGCCGGAGCAGTCGGGCACCGAGACCAGCCGCTGCGTCTTTGTCATCGACCCCACCGGGGTGGTGCGGGCGATGATCTACTATCCCCTGACCACCGGCCGGAACATCGATGAGATCCTGCGTCTGATCGACGCGCTGCAGACCACCGACAAGCACAAGGTCGCCACCCCGGCCGACTGGCGCCCGGGCGACAAGGTGATCGTGCCGGCGCCGCGCACGATCGAGGATGCCGACGCCCGGGCCAAGGGCGGCTACGACTACACCGACTTCTGGTATTGCCAAACCGGGGTGAAGGGCTGATCCGGCCCGCCCGAGCGTAGACCATGGCCTGCATCAATCCCGACGGCACCCTGACCGAGGTGGCGAAGCGCAGCCTGACCCTGTTGGCCGTGCCGCACACCGCGGCCCGGCTGGCGGAGGCGGCCGGCCTGCCGCTCTGGCGGGTGCG
>NZ_JBCNNF010000508.1:0-4368 GCF_039594555.1 Inquilinus sp. | reverse complement strand
GATCGAGAACACGTTCATCTGCGCGCCGAGCGACCGCAGGGCCGAGATGCGCAGCGGCATGTCCGGCAGGAAATGGTGCACCACCCGGGCGCTGGCCAGGGTGTAGAGCGGGATGGCGTTGCGGTCGCCGCCGCCCTCCGGCTGCGGCAGCGGCTTCGGCGCCGGCAGCGGGAAGGGCTTCGCCAAGTGCCGGGCGGCCAGCAGGCTGCCGGCCGGGCCGGGGCGCATCGAATGGGTGTTGCTCCACACCCCGTAATCCCAGTCGGCAATGCGGCCGGTGTCGTCCAGCGTCGCGCGGGCCTGCGTCACCATCGCCGGGCCATAGGGCTCCCAGGCATGCTCCTGCTCGCGCATCCACTGCACCCGCACCGGGCGGCCGGGCAGCGCCATCGCCAGCAGGGCGGCGTCGGCCGCGGCGTCGTCGGCGGCGTTGTGGCCGTAGCAGCCGGAGCCGGGGACATGGATGCAGCGCACCGTCTCGACCGGCCGGCCCAGCATCTCGGCGATTGCCTTGCGGTCGGGAAAGACGCCCTGGGTGTGGGTCCACACCGTCAGCAGCCCGTCCTTCTCCTGCTGCGCCACGGCGCAGGACGGGCCGATCGACCCGTGCATCAGATAGGGCCTGGTGTAGCGGGCCTCGATGGTCCGGCCGCCGGCGGGCGGTGCCGCGTCATGCCTGTCGAGGATGGCGAAATCCTGGGCCGGCAGGGCCAGCAGCGCCTCCGGCAGCCGGGCCTGGTCGGGCAGCGCCGCATCCTCCTGCCACTGCGCCGCGGCGGCCAGCAGCCGCATCGCCTTGATCGCCTGGTATTCCTGCTCCGCCGCCACCGCCAGGAAGTCGCCGTCGCGGATCACCTTGACCACGCCGGGCAACGCTTCGGCCGCGCTGCTGTCCAGCGCCGCCAGCCGGGCGCCGGGGCTGGGCGGCCGCACGATCCGGGCGTGCAGCATGCCGGGCAGGCGCATGTCCTGCACATAGGCCTCGCCGCCCGTCACCTTGGCCGGGATGTCGATGCGCGGCACCGGCTGGCCCATCACCCGGAAGGCGGCCGGGTCGGTCAGCGGCGACTCCGGCTTCGCCTCGACATGCAGCGACAGGCCGGCCGCCAGCGCGCCGAAGGAGCGGCGGTTGCCGTCCGGCGCCAGCACGATGCCGCGGTCGATCCGCAGCTGTTCGGCCGGGGCCCCCATCTGCCGCGCCGCCTCGGTCAGCAGGATCGCGCGCGTCTGGGCCGCGGCATGCCGGATGGCGGTGCCGCTGTCCTGCATCGAATGGCTGCCGGCGGTGTAGCCCTCATTGGCGGTGCGGCCGGTGTCGGCGGTGACGATGCCCAGCCCCTCGAAGGCCAGGCCCAGCTCCTCGGCCGCGACCTGGCGCAGCGCGGTGGCGATGCCCTGGCCCAGCTCGGCCTTGCCGGTGAAGACGGTGACCGTGCCGTCGGAGGCGACCTGGATCCAGGAATCGAGATAGGGCGCGTCCTCCAGGCTGCCGGGCAGGGCGCCGCCCAGCTGCGGCGTCTCGGCCGCCTGCTGGGCGAAGGCGGCAGGCGCCAGGGCGAAGCTGACGACCAGGCCGCCGGCGCCCTGCAGCACGGAGCGGCGGGAGAGGCCGGCGCTCACAGCGCGGTCTCCCGCGCCGCCGGCCGGTCGGACGAGGCGCTGCGCATCTCCTCGGCGGCGCGGCGGACCGCGCGCAGGATGCGCAGATGGGTGCCGCAGCGGCACAGGTTGGGCTGCAGGGCCTGGCGGATCTGGGATTCCGACGGTGTCAGCGTCTTCCGCAGCAGCGCATGGGCTCGCATCATCATGCCGGGGATGCAGTAGCCGCACTGCGCCGCCTGCTCGGCGATGAAGGCGCGCTGCAGCGGGCCGGGCTCGGCCTCGGTGCCCAGCCCCTCCAGCGTCGTCACCTCCTTGTTCTCCGCCAGCAGCACCGGCACGACGCAGGAGAAGGCGGGCTCGCCGTCGACCAGCACGGTGCAGGACCCGCACTGGCCCAGGCCGCAGCCGTATTTGGCGGCGTTGAGCTGCAGCTCGCCGCGCAGCACATACAGCAGCGGCGTGTCGGGATCGGCGGCGATGGTCTGCCGGCGGCCGTTGACCCTGATCTCGATCATGACCTCTCCCTAGGGGCTGGCGGCGGTGGCGGAGGCGGCGACCTCGCTGTCGCGGGCGGCGCGGATGGCGGCGTCGACGCCGCTCCAGGCCGGCTTGTCGGTGAAGCGGCCGCGCAGATATCCGGTCAGCGCCGCCAGCTGCCGGTCCGATATCGCGGCGGCGAAGCCGGGCATGATCGGCGCCTTCGCGCCGGCCTGCGCCGGGACGCCCTGGCGGATGATGCGGATCAGGTTGGCCGGGCTGTCGCCGCTGATGGCGGAGCTGAGGCGCAGGTCCAGCCCGCCGAAGGGTGAGGGCCGGCCGCTCTCATGGCAGGCGGCGCAGGTGGCGGCGTAGATCGCGGCGCCGGGATCCGGGGCGGAGGCGGCTGGGGCGACGGTCTGGCTGCCGGCCGATTGCGGCCGGGTGCCGGGGCCGGCCGGGTCGGCGGTGGCGGCCACCAGGGCATCGCCGCGCCTGCGCGCATCGGCATCCGGCTGGCCCATCACCGAGGCGACGTAGCCGGCGATCGCCCGCACATCGGCTTCCGGGATGCCGGCCAGGCTGTCGGCCACCGGCCCCATCGGGCCCTGCGCGGTGCCGTGCTGGCCGTGCCAGCCGGCGCGGAGGTACTGGAACAGCGACTCCGCGGTCCAGGGCACCGGCGCCGGCGACAAGCTGCCGATCGGCACGGCGTGCCAGCCCTCGGCATCGCCGCCGGCGAAGCGCCGGCTGGTCCGCTCGGCGCCGAGCAGGTTGCGCGGCGTGTGGCAGGCGCCGCAATGCGCCAGCCCCTCGGCCAGATAGGCGCCGCGGTTCCAGGCCGCGTCATGCGCCGGGTCCGGCTTGTACGGCCCGGGATGCAGGAACAGCAGCTTCCAGCCGGCCAGGACGAAGCGCTGGTCCAGCGGGAAGGGCAGGTCGTTGGCCGGCGCCCGCGCCGGCACCGGCTGCCGCGTCATCAGGAAGGCGTAGAGCGCCCGGTTGTCCGCGTCGGTGACCAGGGTGAAGTGGTCGTAGGGGAAGGCGGGGTAGAGGTTGCGGCCGGCGCGGTCGACGCCCTCGCGCATCGCCCGCTGGAACGCCGCCTCCGACCAGCGGCCGATGCCGGTCTCCGGGTCGGGGGTGATGTTGGTGGAGTAGATCGTGCCGAAGGGCGTCGGCAGCGGCAGCCCGCCGGCGAAGGGCTTGCCGCCCGGGGCGGTGTGGCAGGTGGCGCAATTGCCGACCGAGGCCAGCTCGGCGCCCTGCCGCACCAGCGCCGGGTCGAAGCCCGCCGGGGCCGGTGGCTCGATCGGGTCGATCGCCGGGCGCCAGCCATAGGCGGCCAGCCCCGCAGCGCCGCCGACGGCCAGCAGCAGCCCGATGCCCAGCACGATGCGGCCGGCGCGCAGCAGCCCCATGGCGATCCGTCCCTTGCCTGCCGGCCGGACCTCTCACGGGCCTTCAGCCGGTGCATTCCTGGATATGCATGGTCGGACGAGATTTCCGTCCTGGCCAGGGGCGTTTTGTCGCCGCTCGGCTGCCCTCAGTTGGTTCGCGCCGACACCAGCACCGGATCGGCGCGGTAGGAATCCGGGAACAGCCGCTGCAGCGCCTCGACCTTCGGCAGGTCGTTGATGGCGATGTAGGGGCTGGCCGGGTGCAGGGTCAGATAGTCCTGGTGGTAGTCCTCAGCCGGGAAGAAGGACCGGCCGGGCTCGATCCTGGTCACGATCGCGGCGTCAAAGGTCCCGGCCTGGTTCAGCTGGTCGACATAGGCCTTGGCCACGCGCGCCTGCTCCGCATCCGCCGGGAAGATCGCCGAGCGGTACTGGGTGCCGCTGTCCGGGCCCTGGCGGTTCAGCTGGGTCGGGTCATGCGCCACCGAGAAGTAGATCTGCAGGATGCGGCCATAGCTGATCTGGTGCGGGTCGTAGGTGATCTTGACCGATTCCGCATGGCCGGTGCCGCCGCCGCTGACGGTCTCGTACTGCGCCGTCCGCGCGTCGCCGCCGGCATAGCCGGAGACGGCGCTGGTGACGCCCCTGACGTGCTGGAACACGCCCTGGACGCCCCAGAAGCAGCCGCCGGCCAGCACCGCGGTCTCGGTCGCGGCGCCGGACGCGGCGCTTTCGTCGACCGCGGGCGGCGGCACCAGCCGCGCCTCCTCGGCCGAGGACTGCGTGACCGCGAGGCCGGCGGCGACCGCCAGCAGGGACAGGGCGCCGGCGAGGGCCGGCAGGCGCCGCCAGGCGGCGGAGGGTCGGATCGGGAAGAGAGACATGGCTC
>NZ_JBCNNF010000507.1:0-4387 GCF_039594555.1 Inquilinus sp. | reverse complement strand
GGTCCCGCAGCCCGGAGGCCGCGGCCGGCTCGTCGTCGGCGGCCGGTCACGGCCCCGCGGCCGGCGATCCGTCCACCGCCGGCCCCGAGGCCGCCCCCGCCGGCGCCCGGTGCGGGCATGGGCGGCCCGCTCCACCGGATCGGCGGCGGCGATGTCGGTCAGCGAGACGACGACGATGGCGCCGTTGACCGGCTGGCGCTTGCGGGTGCGCCGCAGCAGGTCGAGGAACCCTTCCCAGCCGGCACGGTCCACCGCCTTGTCGGAATCCTGGGTGGTGTAGCGCCCGGCGGTGTCGATCAGCACCGCCTCGTCCGCGAACCACCAGTCGCACAGCCGGGTGCCGCCGACCCCGCCGACCGGCGTGGTCTCGCCGTCCAGCTGGTCGGCCGGGAAGTTCAGGCCGGAGCTGAGCAGCGCCGTGGTCTTGCCCGAACCCGGCGGCCCGATCAGCACGTACCAGGGCTGTTCGTAGAGATAGCCGCGCCGGCGGCCCTTGCGCAGGCGGCGCAAAGCGGCGCGGACGCGCTCGCGCAGCCGGGCGACCTCCTCGGCCGTTGCGGCGCGGACGTCGCGCTCGGCCGGGCTGGCGGCGGCCGACCCGCCATCCCCGGTCAGCCCCTGCACCAGCGTGTTCTCGCGGCGGCGGCGGATCCAGCTGATGGCGCCGTTGGCGCCGCCCCAGAGGATCACCAGCGCCAGGATCAGCAGGCTGCGCGCGAAGTAGCTTTCGAAGCCGGGGACCAGCGGCGCCAGATACCAGACCAGCATGCTGGCCATGCCGACGCCGGCGAAGCTGGTGGTCCAGCGGTTGACGAAGAAGGCGCCGAGATACTGCAGGTTCTCCATCACTGCGCCCCCTTCCGGTGCAGCACCACCTCGATGCGCCGGTTCTGCTGCCGCCCGTCGGGCGTGTCGTTCGAGGCGAGCGGGTTCTCGTCCGCCCGGCCCTGTGTCGACAGCCGCGCCGGGTCGTCGATGGACTGGCCGATCACCTCGGCCGCCGCCTTGGCGCGGGCCTGGGAGAGCTGGAAGTTCGACGGGAACTGCACGGTGTGGATCGGCTGGTTGTCGGTGTAGCCGACGACGTCGACCGCGCCGGGCTCGGTGCGCAGCGCCGCGCCGATCCGGGCCAGGATCGGCAGGTACTTGTCCTCGACCTTGGCGCTGCCGGACTTGAACATGCCGAGGTTGAGGATGCGCACGATCGGCACCGCGTCGGTGCCGGCGATGGTCACCAGCCCCTGCTGGATCTCCGGCTGCAGGAAGCCGGACAGCTTGGCCAGCTCGCCCGGCTCGGCCGGCGGCGGGGGGGGCGGCAGCGGCTTCGGCGGGGCGCTGCGGGCGATCGTCGGGAACTGCCCCGGCGGCAGCGTGCGCCCGGCGTCGAACAGCCGGTCCGACGCGCCGTTCAGGCCGTAGGCGAGCAGGACGTAGAGCGCCACCACCAGCGCAAGCCCGGCCAGCGCCGCCACCCAGACCGGGATGCGGCGCTGCTGGCGGTATGGTGCGGCGACGCCCTTCCAATGGGCCGACAGGCCGCGATCGAGCGGCCGCCGCTGCCGCATGATCGCGACATAGGTCTCCTCGCGGACCCGGTCGAGCTCGGCCGGGCCGCGCGCCGACAGGCGGTAGCGCCCCTGCATGCCCAGCGACATGCAGAGATACATCAGCTCGACCACCGGCAGGAACGTGCCGAGATTCTGGCGCAGCTGGTCCAGCAGGTCGAAGAAGCGCTCGCCGGCCCGCACCTCCTGATGGAAGGTCGAGACCAGAGACGCGTCCGCCCAAGGCCCGCGGCTGCCCCAGGGCGTGTTCTGCACCACATCGTCGATGCTGGCGCACAGCGCATAATGCGACAGGCGGATCTGCTCGATCGGCAGCTTGCGGTCGCGCAGCGTCTTCTCGAAGCGCCGCATCTCCTGGATCGCGTTGTCGCGCAGGCTGGCCGGGTCCGGTACGGTGACCACGTTGCGCAGACGCGCCACCAGCGACAGCAGGGGCGCGGCTGCGGTCACGATCGGCGAGGCGCCTTCGGCCGGCAGGTCGGCGAAGGCCGCGTCGGAGGCGGGAACGGCCGCGGCCTCCGACGCCGCCGGCGGCTCGGCCGCTACGGGCCGGGGGCGCGGCGGCGCCGCCCGTCCGCCCGGCAGCGGCCGGATGATCGTGCGCTCGTCGTCGTCCGGCTCGGCGAAGGGGTTCTCGCTCATCGGCCCGTCCCTCAGCCGCGGATCGACCAGAGGTCGAGCGCCAGGTTCGGGAAGTCGCCCGAGACATGGATCGCGAAGCCGCCGGAGGACTGCATCTGCTGCCAGTGCGGGCTGTTGCGGTCGAGCTCGAAATACTGGGCGCCGGCGATGAACGGCATCTGCCGCGGCGCCACCGGCAGCGGCTGCAGGTCGATGCCGGGCAGCGCCACGTTGACCAGCTCGCGGATATGCTCGACCGCGCCGACCTTGGCCTTGCCCGGGAAGGTGCGGCGCAGCTGCTCGGCCGGCATGTCGGCCTGGACCACCAGCACGAAGCTGGTGCCGTTGAGCAGGGTGCGGTCCAGGATCGGGCCGACCCGCACGCCGTGCCGCCGCTCCTGCAGCGGGATGCGGATCGCCGTCTGCTCCAGCACCGCCGAGAGCGAGCGGCGGACATCCGCCATCACCGGGGTGAAGCTGCGCTGCAGGTCCTCGTGCCGGTAGGCGGGATAGGTGTTGGGCCGCCGGCGCGCATCGGTGAAGGTGGCGAACTCGCCGGCCATCTGCACCAGGACGCCGTACAGCGTCTCGGGGTGGATGTTGCCGGAATCCGCCAGATGCGCCAGCAGGGCCTGCCAGCGGTTGATCGACTGCAGCAGCAGGAAGTCGGCGACCTCGGTGTTGCTCTTGGTGCCGACCGCCGTGACCCGCGCCGCGATGGCCTCGCCGCGCTGGTTCAGCATGCCGGCCAGCTCGACCAGCAGCGCCGCCAGCGGCGCGGCGGCGGAGCAGACCAGCGCCGGCGGGATCCAGCGCTCGTCCAGCACCACGCGGCGGTCGGGCGTCACCTCGGTGATGCGGGCCAGCGGCAGGCAGATGTAGCCGTCGCGGTCGTCGGTCTCCAGCAGGTAGCGCAGGCGCAGCTGGCCGACCTGCAGCTCGGCCGGCTGCGGCGTGCCGGAATGGGTGTCGTAGGCCTCGAACGGCCGTGCGCCGTAGCGGCCGTCATTGGCGAGGATGCCGATCTCCGCCGCCCCCGCCTGGCGCACCGGGATCGCGAGATGGACCAGCGCGTTGCGCACCGAATCCGGCACCTCGAGCGGCGGCGGCAGTTCGGCCTCGTCGGGCACGGCGAAGGGCGTGCCGTCCTCGAACACCCCGGCGGCGGAGGCGAGCGCGAACCGGCCCGCCGCCAGCAGGTCACGGGCGATGGCGATCCCGGTCACGCCCCAGGGATGGGGCCGCAGCGCGCCGACGCTGCCGCGGATCTGCGCCTCGACCCAGCGGTCCTGCTGCTGGAAATGCTGGGCGCGGAGGAACATGCCCTCCTGCCACGCGATCCGACTGCTCCACGTCACGTCATTCTCCTTGGAAACGCGCCGCCCGGCCTGTGGCGGCGGTGCCCGGCCACGCCCGTCAGGGCTTGGCTATTCGTCGTCGGCCCGGTCGGCGACCTCGGCCATCGCCCGCTCATAGGCGCGCGCGAAGGACTTGCCGAACACGCTGTCGAAATCATCCGCCAGGGCCTGGGTCACGGCGGCGTGCAGCGCCTGGTAGGCGTCCCAGCTGCGGGCCTTGCGCCGGCCCGGCAGCCCGTCCAGCGCCTTGGGCTCCAGCTTGCCCGCAGCCTGGGCAGGGGCGAGTTCGCCGACCAGATGGTGCACCGCCTGCTGCATCGCCGCGGACACCGCCAGCTCGTGCAGGCGCATGTCGCGCAGCGCGTCGGCCACGGCGTCCCGGGCGCTCATGTCGCTGCGGCGACCGATGCCCAGCAGCCCGGCCAGCGCGTCCTCGTCATCGGCCGAGAACTTCAGCGGGTTGTTGCCGGCGGGGCGGATCAGGGTCTGCTCGATGCGGAACTCGCCCTTGATCGCCGCCCGGGCGATCATCATCCGGCGCAGGCCGACGACCATGGCGCGGAACGCCTCGCCCAGGCCGCGCAGCATCTCGGCCGGGTCGCCCTGGGCGGCGCCCTGCAGCCCGGCGCCCTCGACGAAGGCCGCGACCGCCTGCTCCATCGACCCGGCCGGGGCGCCCGGTGCCGCGGCGGGCAGTGCCGCCGGCGGTGCCATCGGCGCCGGCGCAAAGACGGGCGGCGGCACGGGCGCGGGAGCCGGCGCCTCGGCATCACTGGTGGTCGGCGCGGCGACCGGCGCGGCCGGAGCCTCGTCCTCCATATCCCAGTCGTCCGGCAGCACCTC
>NZ_JBCNNF010000506.1:0-4420 GCF_039594555.1 Inquilinus sp. | reverse complement strand
GTCGAGCGCGTTGCCGGTGCCATCGGCCGCGCGGCTGCCGATCAGGACCAGATCCTCGACATTGTCGCCGAGATGATAGCTGATCGCGGCGCGCACCGTGTCGGTGCCCTGGCCCGGCAGTTCGGTCACGACATCGCCGGGGCTGCCGACCACATAGGTGTCATTGCCGGCGCCGCCGTCCATCGTGTCGGCGCCGACCCCGCCGTCGAGATAATCGTCGCCCGGGCCGCCGTGGAGGGTGTCGTCTCCGCCGGCGCCGTACAGGGAGTTGCCGTTGTCGTCGGCGGTGATGACATTGTCGAGCGCGTTGCCGATGCCGTGCGCCCCGGGATAGAGGGTGCCCGACATGACCAGGTTCTCGACATTGTCGGGCAGACGGAAGGTCACGCCTGCATAGACGGTGTCGGTGCCTTCGCCCGGCGCCTCGACGACGGTGTTCCCGAACCGGTCGATCCAATAGGTGTCATCGCCGCCACCACCATGCATCTCGGCGGGATTGGCCCCGGCGTGGAAGACGTCGTCGCCCGCATCGCCGTAGAGGACGTCGGAGCCGGTCTCGGCGGGATCGTCGCTGCCATAGAGGACGTCGTTGCCGTCACCGCCATGAAGCACGTCGCTGCCGGCCTGGCCGTGAAGGATGTCGTCGCCCGCGCCGCCGAAAAGCTGGTCGTTGCCGCTATAGCCATAGAGCTGATCGTTGCCGGCCCCGCCGTCGACGACGTCATTGCCCGCGTCGCCGTTGAGGGAGTCGTTCCCACCGCCACCCTGGATGGTGTCGTTTCCGGCACCGCCGCCGAGGGTGTCGGCGAGGTCGCCGCCGGTGAGCGTATCGGCGCCCGCCCCGCCCAGGAACTGGATGCTCTCGATGCCGACGATGCGGGTCCCGTCCGGCAGCACCTGCGCGACGGCCGGGTCGGCGATCGACAGCGTGATCGGCGCGGTGAAGCTGTCGTCGAACTGCAGGTACAGGTGATCGATGCCGGTGCCGCCATCGATGAGGTCGCCGTCACCGGCCCCGCCCACGGCGATGCCGATCGTGTCGTCGCCGGCCCCGCCGGACAGCACGTCCCGGCCAGCCCCGGCATAGAGCTGGTCATTGCCGTCGTCGCCGAACAGCTGGTCGTCGCCATCCTGACCGAAGAGCTGGTCGTTGCCGCCCAGGCCGTGGATGACATCCGCGCCCGCCGTACCGGTCAGGACGTTGTCGAGGTCGTCGCCATTGATGATCGCCATGGACCTGCCTCCCGGATGGACAGGGCATTCTTGCCCGGAACCGTGACGGTTCGATGCTCAAATCTCGGATCAAGCGGCATTCAAATCTTCGACGAGACTACTCCGAATCTGGTTTCGATTTCACCCGAAAGTACCCGACTATGGGCCGCCGGCCCGCCGCCGCGCGGGTTCGACGGCGGCGCGGCCGCCTGCTAGGCTGGGCCGGCGACCAGAGAGGATTCCCATCGTGCCGCAGCCCGACCACGTCATGGCCTTCCCGATCCCGGACGAGGCCGCGCTCGACGATGACCTCAAGGCCTATTACGCCAAGTGCCTGGAGAAGCTCGGGCTGGTGCCGAACGTGATCCGCGCCTACAGCCTGCGGCCGAAGAAGCTGCGCAACTTCATCGCCACCTACAACGAGCTGATGCTGGGCGACAGCGGCCTGTCGAAGCTGGAGCGGGAGATGATCGCCGTCACCGTCTCCTCCGCCAACCGCTGCTACTACTGCCTGGTGGCGCACGGCCAGGCGGTGCGCCGGCTGGCGGAGGACCCGGAGCTGGGCGAGATGCTGGCCTTCAACCACCGCGTCGCCCGGCTGCCCCCGCGCCAGCGCGCCATGCTGGACTTCGCCTGGCGGCTGACCACCGAGCCGCACATGATCGGCGACGCTGAGCGCGCGGCGCTGCGCGGGCACGGCTTCTCCGACGAGGACATCTTCGACATCTGCGACGTCGTCGGCTTCTTCAACATGTCGAACCGCGTCGCGTCGGGCGTCGACATGATGCCGAACCGCGACTATCACGCGATGAACCGCTGACCTCCCCGGAGCCGGACGCATCATGGGCCGCTTCATCCGCGCCATCCTCATCATCTTCGGCGTGCTGTTCCTGCTGCTGATCCTGGCCGGCGGCGGCCTGACCTGGTACGCGATGACGCGGACGCACCCGCTGCCCAAGGGCGACCTGGCCCTGGTGCTGGACCTGCGGAAGGGCGCGCCGGACCAAGTGCCCGGCGGCTTCAGCCTGAGCCGTACGCCGCTGACGCTGCACCAGGTCATCGACGCGATCGACCGCGCCGCCGCCGATCCGCGCGTCGGCGCCATCGTCGCCCGCCTGTCGCCCGACGCGGTGCCGCTGGCCTCGGCGCAGGAGCTGCGCGACGCCGTCGACCGCGCGCGCCGCGCCGGCAAGCTGACCGTGGCCCATGCCGAGGATCTGGGCAGCGGCGGGCCGGGCAATGTCGCGGTGTTCCTGGCCGCCGGCTTCGACCAGAGCCTGATGATGCCGCAAGGCGGCGTCGGCCTGACCGGCATCTCGGTCGAGGTGCCGTTCGTGCGCGACCTGCTGGACACGGTCGGCATCCAATCCGAGGTCAGCAAGCGCGGCCAGTACAAATCGGCGCCCGAGACCTTCACCGAGCGCGATTTCACCCCGGCCAGCCGGGCGATGAACGAGGATATGGCGCAGGGGCTGTACGACCAGCTGGTGGCCGGTATCGCCCAGGGCCGCGCTTTGCCGCCAGACCAGGTCAAGAAGCTGATCGACGGCGGCCCCTACACGGCCAAGGAGGCGATCGACGCCAAGCTGGTCGACAAGCTGGCCTATTGGGACCAGGTCGACGACCTGGTCGACGCCCGCGTCGGCCGCAAGCTGGCCGAGGTCAAGGCCGACGACTATCTGGAGGCGACCGAGCCGGAGGTGAAGGCCGACCAGCCGCAGGTGGCGGTGATCTACGCCACCGGCCCGATCGTCGACGAGCCGTCGGACAGCCGGCTGGAGCGCGAGATCGTCGGCCGCGAGCTGGCCCAGACCATCGACGACGCGGTCGAGAACGAGAAGATCAAGGCGATCGTGCTGCGCGTCGACAGCCCCGGCGGATCGGTCGTCGCCTCAGCCCTGATCGGCCGGTCGGTCGGCCGGGCGCGCGACGCCGGCAAACCGGTCGTGGTGTCGATGGGCGAGGCCGCGGCCTCCGGCGGCTACTGGATCTCCGCCCAGGCCAAGGCGATCGTGGCCGAGCCGTCGACCCTGACCGGGTCGATCGGCATCTTCGCCGGCAAGCCGGTGCTGCAGGCGCTGTGGAAGAAGGTCGGCGTCAACTGGGGCAATGTGCAGCGCGGCCGCAACGCCGGCATCTGGACCCTGAACGAACCGCTGGACGCCAACGGCAAGGCCCGCTTCGAGGCCGGCATCGACGCCGGCTACGACGCCTTCCTGCAGCTGGTGGCCAAGGGCCGCGGCATGGACCCGAAGGCGGTCGACGCCGTCGCCCAGGGCCGGGTCTGGCTGGGCAGCGAGGCGGTGAAGAACGGGCTGGTGGACCGGCTGGGCGGCCTGGACGCGGCGATGGTCATCGCCCGCCAGGCGATCGGCCTGGGCCCCGACGCCAAGGTAGCGGTGGTGCGCCTGCCGCGCCCGCGCTCCGCCCTCGACACGCTGCGCCGGCTGGTCTCCGGCAGCCCGCTCGGCGGCGCGGCGCTGCTGGAGCAGGCCGGGCTGGGCCCGCTGGCCCCGGTCGCGGAACGGTTCAGCGCCCTCGCCGCCACGGCCGACGGCCCGGTCGCGGCGATGCAGCCGCTGGTGCTGGGACGGTAGGGCCGTAGGTTGGGTTCGCGACCCGCGAACCCAACCTACGGTCTAACGCGGCGCCTCGGCCGGCGGGGCGGCCGCAATCCTTTCCTGCGCCGCCTCGACCAGCGCCTGCAGCGTCGGGCGATCCGGGGCGAAGAAGGTCGTGCCGGTGTGCGGGGTCGAGAAATCCAGCAGCCGGTCATAGGCACCCGGCGGGTCGCCGACATACATCCGCTGCAGCATCTTCTCGATCACCCAGAGGTATCGGGAATAGCCGATGAAATAGGTGCCGAATTCGCGCTGCCCCGGGCGGCCGAAGGGCATGTTGTCGCGCAGGATGTCGTGTTCGGTGCCGTCGGCATCGGCGATGGTGGCCAGCGACTTGTGCGATTTGCGGGGCGCGTCGTCGTCATCGATCTCGATGTTGTCGATCTTGGTGCGGCCGATGATCCGTTCCTGGTCCGGCGTCGGCAGCCGGCCCCAGGCGCCGAGATCGTGCAGGTACTTCTGGACGACGACATAGCTGCCGCCGGCGAAATCGGCGTCCTCGTCCCCGACCAGCGCCGAGGCGGGCAGGTCGAGGCCGGCCGGATTGGCCGTGCCGTCGACGAAGCCGAGCAGGTCGCGCGCATCGA
>NZ_JBCNNF010000505.1:0-4458 GCF_039594555.1 Inquilinus sp. | reverse complement strand
CCGGCCAGGCCGCGCAGCAGCTCCAGCACCTCGCGCGGCTGCAGGCCGCCGACCTCGGGCGTGCCGGTGCCGGGCGCGAAGCCGGGGTCCAGGCTGTCGACATCGAAGGACACATAGGTGGGGCCGTCGCCGACCACCTCCCGCGCCCGGGCGATCACCGCGGGCAGGCCGAGCTTCGGCACCTCCTCGGCATGGATCACGGTCATGCCGGAGGCGTAGGAGAACTCCCAGAGATATTCGGCGCCGCCGCGGATGCCGATCTGGATCGTCCGTTCGGGGTCCAGCGTGCCCTCCAGGACGGCGTGCCGGAACGGGCCGCCATGGTGGAACTTGGCGCCTTCGAAGCTCCCGCCGGTGTCGCAATGGGCATCGATGTGGATCATGCCGACCGGCCGGTCGCGGCCGACCGCCGCCAGGATCGAACGGCTGATCGAATGATCGCCGCCGACGGCTAGCGGGACGACGCCCGCCGCCACGACCTTGCTGAAGAAGGCCTCGATGTCGGCGTGGCTCTCCTCCAGGCTGAAGCGGCTGCGGAACGGCACGTCGCCGATATCGGCGACGCGGCAGTCGGCCATCGGCGTCATGCGCAGCACATGCTCATAGGGGCCGATACGCTCGATCCCGCGCACCGCCCGGGGGCCAAGGCGCGCGCCGGCCCGGTTGGTGACGCCGAGATCCATCGGCACCCCGATCAAGGCGACGTCGATCCCGCCGAAATCTGCCTTCGCCGCGGCGTCCGGCCGGAAGGGCGCGTCGAGCAGGGTCGACGGGTCGGCGAAGGGCAGCCTGCGCCGGTCGCCGTCGCCGAATTGCAGCGACGCCGCCTTGCGGAAATCCGGGTCGTCCAGGTCAGCGCCGCCGGCGGAGCCGTAGCGGGCGCGCAGGGCCTCGAGCTTCCGTGTGTCCATCCTGTCCTCCTCGTCGGCGCTTCGGATGCCCCGCCGGGCCGTGGCCGCGCGGGCTTTGCCGTTTCGTGCCGAAGGGGATCCTGCCCCGTCTGGCGGCCGATGACCAGGAGCCTTGCCGCTGCGGCAAGCCGCAGCCGACGAGGCCCGCGATCTCGAGGAAGTCTGGGAAGCCGAGATCGGATGGCGCGTTACCGGCCTTTGCTGCGCAGCCACTCCTCATATTCCGGCCGGGCCGCGTCGCTCAGCGGGTAGTAGCGGCGCAGGTCGCCGCCCTGGGACAGGCGCTCGCGCGAGAACTCCTCCCACTCATGGTGGTGCGTCGCCTTCTCGATCACCTCCGGCGCCAGCGCCACCGGCACCACCACGGCGCCATCATCGTCGGCGACGATGATGTCGCCCGGCATCACCAGCACGCCGCCGCAGGCGATCGGGATGTTGACGCCGAAGGGCATCAGGTCGGTCTGGGTGTGGAAGTTCGGGGTCACGCCGCGCAGCCAGAAGCCGAGGTCCAGCCGGCCGGTGTTCGGATAGTCGCGGATGCAGCCGTCGATCACCACGCCCAGGCCGCCGCGGCCCTTGAAATAGGTCAGCATCATGTCGCCGAACACGCCGCTCTTCATGTCGCCGCGGGCGTCGACGACGACGATGTCGCCCTTCTGCGCGTGATACAGCACGTGCCGGTGCAGCTGCTTCTCCGGCTCGGCGTACTCGTCCTCGCCGTACAGGTCCTCGCGCTTCGGCATGAATTGCAGGGTCAGGGCAGGGCCGCAGATCGCCTTGCCTCTGGTCCAGGCCACCGGGCCGCAGATATGGGTGTTGCGGATGCCCATATGGGCCAGGGTGCTGCTGGCCGTGGCGGCGCCGATCGCCTGCAGCGCCGCGCACCATTCCGCCGGCGGCCGCTTGATGTCGCTGGTCTCGATCATTTGGGGTTCGCTTTCTCTTCGAAGATCGACGCTTTGCGTCCCGTCCCCTCCGGTGTCATTGCCGGGCTTGACCCGGCAATCCAGAGGGTCTCGACAGTCTCTGGATGCCCGGGTCAAGCCCGGGCATGACAGGGAAGGGGATGGCGAGGGCGGCGGCTAAGGCTCATCCCCGAAATAGCTGGATCCCTTTTGCAGATGCGCGCGGGCCACGTCCTCGTTCAGCGTCAGGCCATGGCCCGGGCGGTCGTTCAGATGGATGAAGCCGTCGACGATCGGCGGGCCGCCATCGACCATGTCGCTCCACCACTCCACGTCATGGGCGTGGAATTCCATCACCAGGAAATTGTTCATGGCGGCGCAGACATGGGCGCCGGCCACTGTGCCAATCGGGCTGGCCACGTTGTGCGGCGCGATCGGGATGTAATAGAGGTCGGCATGGTCGGCGACCTTCTTGGCCTCGGCCAGCCCGCCCATCTTCGGGATGTCCGGGGCGATGATCCGGGCCGCCTGCTTCTCGATCAGCTCGCGATAGCCGTGCTTGCGGTACAGGTTTTCGCCGGTGCAGATCGGCGTCCGGGTCGAATGGGTGACGTGGCGCTGCGCCTCGATGTTCTCCGGCGGCACCGGGTCCTCCAGCCACAGCAGGTCGAACGGCTCCAGCGCCTGGGCCAGCTTGATCGCGTCGTTCACCCCGAACTTCCAATGCGCGTCCATCGCCACCATGATCTCCGGCCCCACCGCCTCGCGCACGGCGCGGACGACATCGACCATCCAGGCCATCTCGCCCGATCCGATGGTGCGGTTGAACGGCTCGAACCACTGCCGGCGCGGATTGGGGTCGTCGGAGATGTCGATGGTGAAGGGGTTACGGGTGTCGAGGTCGAACTTGATGGCGCTGAAGCCGTCCGCCACCACCTCGCGCGCCTTGGCGGCGTAGGAGGACGGCTCCGGCGTGTCGCCGGCATGGCAGTCGGCATAGATCCGGATCTTGTCGCGGAAGCGGCCGCCGAAGAAGGTCGAGATCGGGGTCTGCAGCGCCTTGCCCATCAGGTCCCACAGCGCGATCTCGATGCCGCTGATCGCGGTCACGGTGGCACCGGCCTGCGACCCCTCGCCGGACAGGCAGCGGATCAGGATCTCGACGATCTTGCCGATATTGACCGGGTCCTCGCCGATGATGACGGGCTTGGCCTTGTGCACCAGCTCCGCCACCCCGGCGCCCCAATAGGCCTCGCCCAGGCCGGTGATGCCGGCGTCGGTCTCCACCCTCACCAGCACCCAGGGGAAATTCCCCGCGATGACGGCGGTGCGTAGATTGGTGATCTTCACGTGCTTCCCTCCGAGAGCCGGCCCGCTTGATCGGGGCCGGTGATGGTTCAGGCAGCCGGCAGCGCCCGTCCGGTCTTGCCGTCGAACAGGTGCAGCTTCTGCTGGTCGAATTCGAGCCAGACCGGCTGGTCGAT
This sequence comes from Inquilinus sp., assembly GCF_039594555.1. Classification (GTDB taxonomy): domain Bacteria; phylum Pseudomonadota; class Alphaproteobacteria; order DSM-16000; family Inquilinaceae; genus Inquilinus. Next base: position 1,158 of record NZ_JBCNNF010000505.1, on the reverse strand, counting down.
CCCCAGCTTCACATCCGGGGTGACGCTGACCACCAGCGTCGCCGACCCCAGATGCACATGGGCGTAGGTGATGTCGCCGGTCGGCTCGACCGTGTAGACTCGGCCCGCCACGGCGCCCGGCGCCGCCTCGCGGTGCAGCCGGATGGTGCTGTGCCGCGCGCCCAGCACGATCTCGCCATCGGTCGCGGCCGCAGCCTTGCGCGCATTGGCGTCGGACAGGGCGCAGCGCCAGCCATCCGGGCTCTCGATCGCGGCGCCGTCCCCGGTCACCCGGGCCCGCACCAGGTTCATCGCCGGGCTGCCGACGAAGCCGGCGACGAAGGTGTTGACCGGGTGCTCGAACACGCGCTCCGGCGTGTCGTATTGCTGCAGCACCCCGCCGCTCATCACCGCCATCTTGTCGGCCATGGTGACGGCTTCCATCTGGTCGTGGGTGACGTAGATCACCGTCGCCTTCAAATCCTGGTGGAAGCGCTTCAGCTCCGACCGCATCTGGGTGCGCAGCTTGGCGTCCAGGTTCGACAGCGGCTCGTCCATCAGGAACACGCGCGGGTCGCGCACCAAGGCCCGGCCCAGCGCCACGCGCTGCTGCTGCCCGCCCGACAGCTCGCGCGGCCGCCGCTCCAGCAGGTGCTCGATATCCAGCAGCCTGGCGGCGGCCCGGACCTTGGTTTCGATCTCCGCCGTCGGCAGCTTCCGCATCTTCAGCGGGAAGGCCAGATTCTTGTAGATCGTCTTGTTCGGGTACAGGGCGTAGTTCTGGAACACCATGGCGATGTCCCGGTCCTTCGGGTCCAGCTCGTTGACCAGCCGGTCGCCGATCTGGATGTCGCCGTCGCTCAGCTCGATCAGCCCGGCCACCAGGTTCAGCGTCGTCGTCTTGCCGCAGCCGGACGGGCCGACCAGGGCCACGAACTCGCCATCCTCGACCGTCAGCGAGACATGGTCGACGACCGTCAGGTCGCCATACCGCTTGACCACGTCCCGCAGCACCACCTGGGCCATAAGCTCCCCTTCTCGTTCAGGACTTGACCGCGCCCTCGGTCAGGGCGCGGACGAAGTATTTCTGCAGGACCAGGAACAGCACGACGACCGGCACGCTCATGATGAACGACGCCGCCATCAGCCCCGGCCAGTTGGTCGCGTATTCGGTGAAGA
>NZ_JBCNNF010000504.1:0-4463 GCF_039594555.1 Inquilinus sp. | reverse complement strand
CCCTCAGCCTCGGCGCCGACCTGGCGCGGACCGAGGTGGTCGCGACCTTCACCGGCCGCGGCGGCAACGGGCACGTCACCGGCGCGTATCTGGCCGATGGCAGCCGCCACATCGACACCACCACGCTGATCGACCACGCCGTGCCGGATTGCCGGTCGCGCGAGGTGTTCAAGGGCGTGCTCGACGGCAAGGGCAGGGGCGTCTTCCAGGGCAAGATCATCGTCCGCCGCGACGCCCAGCGCACCGACGGCTACCAGCTGAACCGGGCGCTGATGCTGTCGCGCACCGCCGAGATCGACAGCAAGCCCGAGCTCGAGATCTACGCCGACGACGTCAAATGCAGCCACGGCGCGACGGTCGGCGAGATCGACGCCGAGGCGCTGTTCTACCTGCGCGCCCGCGGCATCGACGAGCGCACGGCCCGGGCCCTGCTGGTCGAGGCCTTCCTGCGCGAGGCGCTGGAGGAGGTCGCCGACGAGGCGGTGCGCGAGGAGTTCGAGGCCGCGGTCGGGCAGTGGCTCGCCGGGCGGCACCAGGAGGGTTAGATCCGATGGACAGCCGGCTGCATGCGAGCGGCATCAACGCCTATGACGTGAACGCCGTGCGGGCGGATTTCCCGATCCTGTCCCGCACCGTCTACGGCAAGCCGCTGGTCTATCTCGACAACGCCGCCTCGGCGCAGAAGCCGCGCTCGGTGATCGACGCCGAGAGCCGCGTCTATGAGGAGGAATACGCCAACGTCCATCGCGGGCTGCACTATCTCAGCGGCGCCGCGACCGACGCCTTCGAGGCGACGCGCGAGGCGGTGAAGCGCTTCATCAACGCCGCCTCGATCAATGAGATCGTCTACACCCGCGGCACCACCGAGGCGATCAACCTGGTGGCCCAGAGCTATGGCCGCGCCTTCCTGAAGGAAGGGGACGAGATCATCGTCTCGGTGCTGGAGCACCATTCCAACATCGTGCCCTGGCAGTTGCTGGCGCAGGAGAAGGGGCTGGTCCTCAAGGTCGCCCCGATCGACAATGACGGCAACTTCCTGCTCGACGAGTTCGAGCGCCTGCTGTCGCCGCGGACCAAGCTGGTCTCGATCACCTACATGTCGAACGCGCTGGGCACCATCGTCCCGGTCAAGGCGGTGATCGAGCGGGCGCATGCGGTCGGCGCCAAGGTGCTCCTGGATGCCGCCCAGGCGATCACCCACATGCCGGTCGACGTCCAGGATCTCGGCTGCGACTTCCTGGCCTTTTCCGGCCACAAGCTGTACGGCCCGACTGGCATCGGCATCCTCTACGGCCGCGAAGCGCTGCTGGAGGCGATGCCGCCTTGGCAGGGCGGCGGCGAGATGATCCGCACCGTCAGCTTCTCCGGCACCACCTTCGCCGAGCTGCCGGCCAAGTTCGAGGCCGGCACCCCGGCCATCGCCCAGACCATCGCGCTGAAGGCGGCGATCGACTACGTCACGGCGCTCGGCCTCGACACCATCGCGGCGCATGAGCGCGAGCTGCTGGACTACGGCGTCGAGCGGCTGTCGCATGTGCCGGGCCTGACCATCGTCGGCCGGGCGCGGGAGCGTGCCTCGATCATCTCCTTCGCCATGGACTGCGCCCATCCGCACGACATCGGCACGGTGATCGACCAGGCCGGCGTCGCCGTCCGGGCCGGCCATCACTGCGCCCAGCCGCTGATGGAGCGGCTGTGCCTGCCGGCCACGGCCCGCGCGTCCTTCGCCCTGTACAACACCAAGGCCGAGATCGACGTGATGGCCGAGGCGCTGGACAAGGTGGTCAAGCTGTTCGGGAAATGAGCATGTCGCTGTCCCAGGAAGAGCTGGAGGAGAACTTCGCCCTCCTCGACGATTGGGAGGAGCGCTACGCCTACATCATCAGCCTGGGCGACGCGCTGCCGCCCTTCCCGGAGGCCGAGCGGGTCGAGGCCAACAAGGTGCATGGCTGCCAGAGCCAGGTCTGGCTGATCGCCAGGCCCGAGGACCAGGCGCCGGACCGCATCGTGTTCCAGGGCGACAGCGACGCCCGCATCGTCAAGGGGCTGATCGCCATCGTCACCGGCGTGTTCTCCGGCAAGCGGCCGGAGGAGGTGGCGGCGATGGACCTGCGCGGCCTGTTCAACCGGCTCGGCCTCGACACCCATCTGACCAGCGGCCGCCGCAACGGCCTGGCCTCGATGGTCGAGCGGATCAAGGAGATCGCGCGGCGCGCCGTCGCCGCGCGGGAGGCGACATCATCATGACCAAGCCCGCCTATTTCCCCGATGACGGCCTCGGCCTGAACGACTTCATGCGCGCCGGCACGCTGGACGTGCCGGAGCCGGACTGGATCCATGTCCGGACGCCGCTGTCGAAGGTCGAGTATCCGCTCGATGTCGAGGCCACCCGCTCGGCGGTGATGGACAACCTGACCCTGGTGTTCGACCCGGAGCTGCCGGTCAACATCGTCGAACTCGGGCTGATCTATCGGGTCGAGGTGACGCCGGAGGGCAAGGTCGAGATCGACATGACCCTGACCGCGCCGAACTGCCCGGTGGCCGGGTCGATGCCGGTGATCGTCGAGAAGGGCGCGCGCGCCGTGCCGGGTGTGACCGAGGCCAAGGTCAACCTGACCTGGAGCCCGGCCTGGTCGATCGAGCGCGCCAGCGAGGATGCCCGGCTGGCGCTGGGCATGTGACAGAGGAGGCGGGCAGGCCAGCCCTGCCGCCGCAGACCGTTGAAGTCTTCTCCCGATCGGCCCATCTTGTGGGTCGAGGACAAGAGGTGAACAGGATGCGCGCCCTACCGCCGCCGATTTCCCTGACCGACCGCGCCGCCGACCGCGTGCGCGAGCTGATCGCGAAGTCGCCGAAGCCGATCATCGGCCTCCGGGTCGGGGTCAAGGCGCGCGGCTGCTCCGGCCTCAGCTACTTCATGGAATATGCCGAGGAGCGGAAGAAGTTCGAGGATGTGGTCGAGAGCAAGGGCGTCACCGTCCTGATCGATCCGTCGGCGATCATGTTCCTGCTCGGCACCGAGATGGACTGGGTGCAGGAAGAGTTCGGCGCCCGCTTCGTGTTCAACAACCCGAACGAGGTCGATCGCTGCGGCTGCGGCGAGAGCTTCCGGGTGGCCCAGCCCGAGGGTAAGGAACCGGCCCCCGTCGGGGCATGAGAGACCGTCCGATAATGCTACTGGCACGGCCGTCTGATGGCGGTTTCTGCGCTTCCGGTGCTCACGGACTTTAACGTCCGCTGCGCGCCGGTTCTCGAAACCACCACCAGTCGACTCATGCCAGCGCATTCTCAAACGGTCTCTGATTTCTCCCGGAGGCCATGATGGGTCATCCGGCCGGCGCCGCGCCGGATCTGACGCCACGAACCCTCCGCCGCCTGCTGTCGCCGCCGCGTCTGCGGCGGCTGCTGCGTTTCGGCATCGGCGGCCTCCTGGTCGGCTGCATGGCCGTGGCTTTTGCCGAGGCCGCGGACGAAGCGCAAAGCCTGTTCGCCTGGATCACCGATGGACGGCTATAGCTGGCGCCGATCCTGGGCGCGATCGGCTTCGGCGTCTCGGCACTGGCGGCGCAGCGGCTGTTCCCGGCGGCGCCGGGCAGCGGCATCCCGCAATGCATCGCCGCGATGCGCCGGCCGCTGGAGCTGGTGCCGAGCCAGCTGAACGCCCGCACAGGCATCGGCAAGATCGCGCTGTGCCTGTTCGGCCTGGCCTGCGGCGCCTCGATCGGGCGCGAGGGGCCGACCGTCCAGGTCGGTGCCGTGATCCTGGCCAGCCTGACGCCGCATGCCACCCCGGCCCGGCTGCGGCGGGTGATCACCGCCGGCGGCGCTGCCGGCCTGGCCGGCGCCTTCAACACGCCGCTGGCCGGCATCGTCTTCGCGCTGGAGGAACTGGCCGCCGGCTTCGACATCCGCAACCGCATGGCGGTGCTGGCCGCGATCTTTCTGTCCTCGGCCGTCGCCATCGCCGTGCTCGGCGACTACACCTATTTCGGCCGCCACCCGCTCGACTTCACCGCCGGGGCGATCCCGGTCTTCCTGCTGGTCGCGGTGCTGGCCGGCATTCTCGGCGGCCTGTTCGGCCGCTGCGTCCTGGCCCTGACCCGGCTGCTGCCGCGGCTGTTCGCCCGGTTCGGCCGCTGGTCGGTGCTGGCCGCCGCCGCCAGCTGCGGCCTCCTCGCCGGGCTGATCGGCCTGGCCGCCGGCGGCGCCACCTTCGGCACCGGCTATGAGCCGACGCGGCTGGCGCTGGAGGGCGGGCACGCGCTGGCCTGGTGGTTCTTCCCGGCCAAGTTCGCCGCCACGGCCCTGGCCTCCTCGGCCGGCATTCCCGGCGGGCTGTTCGCGCCGTCGCTCTCGGTCGGCGCCGGCTTCGGCGCCATCTTCGCTCGCCGACGAACCCAGCGAAGACGCGATCGAAATCTACGTCTCGCGGCTGCGCAAGAAGCTCGAAGGCAGTTCGGCCG
>NZ_JBCNNF010000503.1:0-4510 GCF_039594555.1 Inquilinus sp. | reverse complement strand
TGCTGGTCGCCGGCGACGCCGCCGGCATTGCCGGGGCGCGGGCGGCGGCCGATCGCGGCCGGCTGGCGGCGCTGGCGGCCGCCGCCGATCTCGGCCTCCTGCCCGAGGGTCGCCGCGACGCGCTGGCCCGGCCGCTGCAGGCGGCGCTGCGGCGCGAGGGTACGATCCGGCCGTTCCTCGACCGGCTGTACCGGGCGCGCCCTCGGCTGCGCATCCCGGCCGACGACAGCGTGATCGTGTGCCGCTGCGAGGACGTGACGGCCGGCGCGGTGCGGCAGGAGGCGCGACAAGGCGCCGCCGACGCCAACCGGCTGAAGAGCGCGCTGCGCTGCGGCATGGGCCCGTGCCAGGGCCGGATGTGCGCGGGCACGGTCAGCGAGCTGGCGGCCGCCGCCTGCGGCCGGCCGGTCGAGGCCGTCGGCCGCTTCCGCGTGCGGCCGCCGATCCGGCCGGTGCCGCTGGACCAGCTGGCGCGGCTGGCCGCCCCGGAAATGGCGCCCGACAGGGTGGAGGCCTGAGATGCGGCCGGACGCGATCGTAATCGGCGGCGGCCTGCAGGGCTGCTCGACCGCGCTGCACCTGGCGCGGCGCGGGCTGAGGGTCACCGTGATCGAGAAGGACTATGTCGGCCGTCATGCCTCCGGCGTGAATGCCGGCGGTGTCCGCACCTTGGGCCGGGCCCTGCCCGAGCTGCCGCTGTCGATCGCGGCGAAGGCGCTGTGGCGGCAGATGGAGGCGCTGGTCGACGATGATTGCGGCTTCCGCCCCGCCGGCCAGATCCGCGTCGCCGAGACGGCGGACGAATTGGAAGGGCTGGGCCGGCGCAGCCAGGCCGTCGACGCACTCGGGCTGAAGCATCGTGAGACGGTGATCGGCCAGGCGGCGCTGCGCCGGCTGCTGCCCGCGGTGGCGCCGCATTGCCTGGGCGGGCTGCATGTCGCCGATGACGGCTTCGCCGACCCGTTCCGCACCACCGCGGCCTTCCGGCGCGCCGCCGAGCGCGAGGGCGTCCGCATCGTCGAAGGCGCCGTGGTCGCGGCGGTCACCCGCCCGGACGGCGGCAGCTGGCGCGTGACGGCGGCGGGCGAGCGGCACGATGCGGCGCTGCTGTTCAACTGCGCCGGCGCGTGGGGCGGCCGGCTGGCCGCGGCGCTGGGCGACCCCGTGCCGCTGGCCGCGAACGGGTCGATGATGATGATCACGGCGCGGATGCCGCGCTTCGTCGGGCCGGTGGTCGGCGCCGCCGGCCGCGCCCTGTCGTTCAAGCAGCTGGACAACGGCACGGTGCTGATCGGCGGCGGCCACCGGGCGCCGGTCGATCTGGACAGCAACGCCACGGCCATCGACGTCCGGGCCCTGTCCCGGGCGGCCTTGAACGCCGCCGCCCTGTTCCCGATCATGGCGCGGGCGGCCATCGTGCGCTTCTGGTCCGGCATCGAGGGCTTCACCCCCGACGGGCTGCCGGTGCTGGGCCCGAGCATTGCGGAACCGGGGGCGTTCCACGCCTTCGGCTTCTCCGCCCACGGCTTCCAGCTCGGCCCGGTGGTCGGCCGCATCCTGGCCGAGCTGGCGCTCGACGGGGCCGCGTCACTGCCCGTCGCGCCCTTCCGAATCGATCGCTTCCGGCGCGATCCGGCCCCGGCCGGCACCGTCGAGGCGATGGCCTTCCCCGCGGAGTGAACGGAGATGTATTACGGCGTCGAGAGCCGGAAGGTGGCTTCGGTCTATTCCAAGCTGAAGGAGCTGGTGGTCGATTTCCAGTTCCGCCCCGGCGAGCATCTGCACATCAACGAGCTGTCGACCACGCTGAAGGTCAGCGTCACGCCGGTGCGCGAGGCGTTGATCCGGCTGACCGACGAGGGGCTGATCACCACCCAGCCGAACCGGGGCTTCTTCACCAAGGTCCCCGACCTGCACGAGATCGACGACCTGTACGGCGTGCTGCACATGGTGCTGCGCAGCTCGCTGGAGCTGTGGAAGGACGATTTCGCGCCCGCCCATCTGTCGGGGCCGGAGGTCGACACGTCCGCACTCGACGGACCGCGCCGGCTGTGCATCCGGCTGGAGCGCCTGCACGAGCAGATCGCGCGCATGTCGCTCAATCGCGAACTGGTTCGGCTGACGCGGCAATGCAACGAGCGGACGCGGTATGTCCGGCTGGTCGATTGCGGCTCGGCTCGTGCGGCCGAGATCCAGGATCATCTCGGGGCCCTGGTGGGTGCGCTCGTCGGAGGCTCGGCCGAAGCCGCATTCGACGAACTGGATCGCCTCCTCCAGTCCCAGCGGGCTCGGTTGACCTCGATCATACGGGAGATCGTGTCGGATACCGCTATCGATGTCTGAGCGTTTCCGATCCCCGCCTGGCTCTGACGCTTGGGGTCGCTGGAGAAGCTTGGCCGTAATGGTAAGAAAAGAGGCTAGCGTATCACCTTCCACTCTCACCGCTGGGCACCTCGGCACCTTGCCTCGGAGCGATTTTACCCGCGCGGCACTACGATCACGTGGGCGCCCGCAGGTGACTGGCGGCCCCCATGCTCGATCCGGGGATGGAGGATCAGAGCTTGCCCTCGGCGAGCAGCTCGCGGGTCCGCTTCAGCGTGGACAGCAGGGCGGCTTTGTAGCCCTTGTCGCTGTCGAACTGCGCCTGCTCCGCCCGCTCCTCCGGTCCATTCGGCTCCTTCCCGCGCAGGCCGAGGTAGCAGTAGAAGCGGAGCTGCAGTTCGCCCGCCTCATCCTCGAACAGCTCGTTGATGATCGCGCCTTCGCGCGGCCCGCCGGCCTGGAAGAAGGTGACCTTGCACTCCGGCTCGAAGGTGATGATTTCGCGGAGGCCGACGCCACCGATGGTGGCGTCGCGCACGATATGGGTCACGCTTTCCTCCACGACGGCGCAGCGGGTGCAGAAGCCCGGTGGCAGGAATTCGCGGGCGTCCCGGGCCTTGAGCACCAGGCCGGCCCAGGCTTGCGCACGAGTGAGCCTGGTCTCGCCAACCGGGTTCACCGGGACGGTGGCGGTCGAATAGATCATGATCGATCTCCTCATGAATTCGGGCCGGGTTGCCCGGGTGTCACGCCGCAGCGGCGATCGCGGCCGCGACGTCGCGATAGGAATGCAGCGGCCGGCCCAGGATCCTGGTCAGACGCTCAACGTCGCCGGGCTCCGGGATCATGCCGTCACTGACATAACGCTCGGCCATCAGACGCATCTCATAGGCCTGCCATTTCGGCATGAAGGTCGCCAGGTTCTGCTCGAACCCGCTGGGGTCGTCGCCGGCATAGACGACCGGGCGGCCCAGGACCTCAGACCAGATCGCGGCCGCGTCCGGACCGGTCAGCGTGTCGGGGCCGACCAGGTTGATGGTCTCGACCGGCAGCTTGCCCGGCGCCTGGTCGCGGCGGATCAGCTCGATCGCCGCCACTTCGGCGATGTCGCGGGCGTCGATCATGGCGACGCCCTTGCCGCCGATCGGCATCGGATAGACGCCGTGGTTGAGGATGACGTCCTTGATCATCAGCTCGTTGTCGATGAAGTAGGACGGACGCAGGATCGTGGCGCTGAAGCCCATCTGCTCGATCATCCGCTCGGCGCCGGATTTCACCGCGAAATGCGGCACGTTGACGAAGCGGTCGGCGTGGAGCACCGACAGGTAGACGACACGTTCGACGCCCGATTCGCGGGCGATGTTCAGGGTGACGAGCGCCTGGGTGAACTCGTCGCCCGTGACCGCGTTGAGCAGGAACAGCGTGCTGACGCCGGAGAACGCGGCCCGCAGCGCGTCGATATCGAGCAGATCGCCCTGCGCGACCTCCACGCCGGCTGGGAAGCCGGCCTTCGCAGGATCGCGGGTCAGCACGCGCACGTCGGCGCCGCGCTTCAGGAGCTGGTCGACGACATGGCGGCCGACACGGCCGGTGGCGCCGGTGACGAGGATGGTCATGGGGATCACTCCGGTTCGGTCAAAAGACATCCTCTAAATGACCGATCCATATTCAGGCCGGGAGACGCCATGTTTGGACAAGACGTCTCTCCAGTGGAACATTAATGGATCTGCTCGCCCTCGCTGATTTCACTCTCGTCGCACGCCACGGCGGGTTCGGACGAGCCGCACGCGCCGCGGGGCGCCCCAAGGCGACGCTGTCCCGGCGGGTCGCCGAGCTGGAGGCCGCCCTCGGCCTGCGCCTGTTCGAGCGCGGTTCGCGCGCGCTGAAGCTCACCGAGGAAGGACGGGCGCTGTTCCAGCGGGCGGGCCGGTTGCTGGCCGAACTCGAAGAGACGGCGGCGGCGATCGCCTCCGGCGGTGAAAGACCGCGAGGCCGGTTGCGGATCAGCGCCCCTCTGCTGTTCTCCCAGACCGCGATGGGCAAGATCGCCGCGGGGTTCGCCCTGGCCTATCCGGAGGTGAGGCTTGAGGTCTCGACCGAGGACCGTGCCGTCGACCTGATCGAGGAGGGGTTCGACCTGGTGATCCGGGTCAACCCGGATCCGGACGACAGCCTGGTCGGCCGGGCC
>NZ_JBCNNF010000502.1:0-4521 GCF_039594555.1 Inquilinus sp. | reverse complement strand
CCGGGCCGGCGGTGCTGGAGCTGGAGCGGTTTGGCGTGCCGTTCTCGCGCACCGCCGACGGGCTAATCTACCAGCGTCCCTTCGGCGGCCAGACCCTGAACTACGGCAAGCAGATGGCGCGGCGCACCTGCGCCGCGGCCGACCGCACCGGCCACGCCATCCTGCACGCCCTCTACCAGCAATGCCTGGAGCACCGCACCGAGTTCTTCGTCGAATATGTCGCGCTCGACCTGCTGATGGACGATGACGGCAATTGCCGCGGCCTGCTGGCCTGGAATGTCGAGGACGGCACGCTGCACCGGTTCCGCGCCCACCGCACCGTGCTGGCGACCGGCGGCTACGGCCGCGTCTGGTTCTCCTGCACCGCGGCGCATGCCTGCACCGGCGACGGCAACGCCATGGTGCTGCGGGCGGGGCTGCCGCTGGCCGACATGGAGTTCACCCAGTTCCATCCGACCGGCATCTACGGCTCCGGCTGCCTGATCACCGAAGGCGCGCGGGGCGAGGGCGGCTTCCTGACCAACTCCGAAGGCGAGCGGTTCATGGAGCGCTACGCCCCGACGGCGCGGGACCTGGCCGGGCGCGACGTGGTCTGCCGGTCGATGACGATCGAGATCAACGAGGGGCGGGGCTGCGGGCCGGAGAAGGACCACATCCTGCTGCATCTGGAGCATCTCGGCGCCGACCTGCTGCATGAGCGGCTGCCGGGGATCAGCGAGACGGCGAAGATCTTCGCCGGCGTCGACGTGACCAGGGAGCCGATCCCGGTGCTGCCGACCGTGCACTACAACATGGGCGGGGTGCCGACCAACCTGCATGGCGAGGCGACGACGCTGCGCGGCGGCGATCCGGAGACGGTGGTGCCCGGGCTGATGGCGATCGGCGAGGCGGCCTGCGTCTCGGTGCACGGCGCCAACCGGCTGGGGTCGAACTCGCTGCTCGACATCATCGTCTTCGGCCGGGCGGCGGCGCAGCGGGCCGCGGCGACGGTGCGGCCGGGCGAGACCCACGCCCCGCTGCCGGCGGCGGCGACCGAGAAGGCGATCGACCGGCTGGACCGGGTGCGCCATGTCAAGGGCGGCACCAGCGCCGGCGAGATCCGGCTGGCGATGCAGCGGATCATGCAGCGGCACTGCGCCGTGTTCCGCGACGGGCCGCTGATGCAGGAGGGGCTCGGGAAGCTCGGGGAGACCGCGGGCCCGATGCGGGCCGATCTCGGCCTGGCCGACCGGTCGATGGTGTTCAACACCGACCTGGCCGAGGCGCTGGAGCTGGACAACATGCTGCAGCAGGCGGTGGTCAGCCTGCATTCGGCGATCGGCCGGACCGAGAGCCGCGGCGCCCACGCCCGCGAGGACTATCCGAAGCGGGACGACACGGCCTGGCTGAAGCACAGCCTGGCCTGGCTGGATGAGGCGGGCGGGGTCCGGCTGGACCACCGCCCGGTCCACATGCAGCCGCTGTCCAACGAGGTCGCGCCCATCCCGCCGAAGGAGCGCGTTTATTGAGAAGCGATCGGACGGCCGGGCCCGTTGCGGCGGGCCCGGTCCGGCCGGCTCAGCTGCTCTTCAGCGAGGCCTTCACCGCCTCGAGGCCCGGCTTGCCGTCGATGGTGGTGACGCCGTCGAGCCATTTGGTCAGCAGGTCGGGGTTCTCGCTCAGCCACTTCCGGGCGGCGGCGTTCTGCTCCATGCCGCCGTCCAGGATCATCGACATCATCTGGTTCTCGGTGTTCAGGTCGAACACCAGTTGCTGGGCGAACTTCTTCAGGTTGGGGCAGCCGTCCAGCCACTTCTGGTTGGCCAGCGTGCGCACCGTGGCACCGCCGTAATTCGGGCCGAAATAGGCGTCGCCGCCGCTGAGATAGTCGATCTTGTACTTGATGTTCATCGGGTGCGGCGCCCAGCCCAGGAACACCACCCATTCGCCGCGCCGCGTGGCCCGGTCGACCTGGGCCAGCATCGCCTGCTCGCTGGCCTCGACCAGCTTCCAGTCGCCAAGGCCGAACTCGTTCTTGCCGATGATGGTCGACAGATTCTTGTTGGCGGAGGAGCCGGGCTCGATCGAGTAGATCGACTTGCCGAACTTGTCGGCGAATTTCTGCAGGTCGGCGAAGTCCTTGACCCCGGCCTCATAGGCCTCGCGATTGACCGCCAGCGTCACCTTGGCGTCGGCCAGATTGGTGCCGACCAGCTCGACCCCCTGCTTCAGATAGGGGTCGACCATCTCGGTCTGCGACGGCATCCAGTTGCCGAGGAACAGGTTCACCTGGTTGTTCTTGAGCGATTCGAAGGTGACCGCGACCGACAGCATGTCGATCTTCGGCTCGTAGCCCAGCCCGGTCAGCACCGTGTTGGCCAGGGCGGTGGTCGAGGTGATGTCGGTCCAGCCCACATCCGACATCTTCACGGCCTTGCAGGCCGCGTCGTCAGCCAGGGCGGCGCCGGCGGGCGCCAGGACGGCGATCGTCGTTGCGGTGAAAATGAGGTGTCTTGCGCTCATGGTAGCCTCCTGTCTGTTCGGTGCGGACGGTGGCCTCGGTCAGCCCTTCTCGTCCTCCGCCGCCGCCTCGTGGGCGGCGCGGATCTCGCTCAAGCGGTCATGGATCTCGGCCTCGAACGGCGCGACCTTGGGGATGGTCGCGTCGATCGACAGGTTCAGCACCTCGCTCTCGGCCAGCACGGTGCCGGATGCGGCATGGCGCATCACGTGATGCAGGGTAAAGCGCTTGGCGTCCATCGCGCCCAGCCGCGTCTCGACCGCCACCTCGTCGCCGGCATGGGCTTCGTGGCGGTAACGGATCGTCATCTCGCCGGTGAAGACGGTGCGCCGGCTGCGCGCCCGGTAGGCGGCGTCGATGCCGGCGAACTCCAGGAAGGCGTCGGTGGCGTGGCTGAAGATGACGGCGTAGTAGCCGTCGTTCAGATGGCCGTTGTAGTCGGTCCACTCGGCCCGCACCGCCTCGCGGTGCAGCCTGAGCGGCGCCGCGATCGTCCGGTCGGACGGGGATGTCGGGTTGGCCGCGGTCGCTGGCATCCGCCGGTTGGTCCTCGCCTGCGGCCCGTCTCTCGGCGGACGGGCTCGAATGCAGGCGATGCTACGCGGCGGCGGCGCCCCTCATTGACCGAAGGCGACGCCGACCTGATCGAAAGCGCCGCGAGCCGGGGCGGCGCGGATGGCAGGGGGTCAGAGGCCCAGCAGCAGGCTCAGCTTCATGCCGAGGGCGCGGAAGATCGAGGCCCCGGCCATGTCCTGGGCGGCGACCAGCGGCACCTTGCGCACCGGCCCCTCCGGCGGGGCGATGTCGAGCTCGCCCAGCACTTGGCCCTTGGCGATCGGCGCCTCGATCGGCTGCTGGAACCGGGCAGTGACCGTCATCTTGTCGAAATCGGCCGGCTGCATGGTCATGGCCAGGTCATGCGCCACCGTGACCGGCACCTTGTCCTCGGCGCCCAGCCAGACCGACGCCTCGTCGACCGTGGCGCCAGCCTTGTACAGCGGGTACAGGCGGAACTGGTTCCAGCCCCATTCCAGCAGGCGGGCCCCCTCATCGGCGCGGGACTGCATGCTGGGCAGGCCGTTGACCACGAGGATCAGCCGGCGGTTGTCGCGCACGCCCGAGGCGGTCAGGCCGTAGCCGCCGGAATCGGTGTGGCCGGTCTTGATCCCGTCCACGCCCATGTCGCGATACAGCAGCGGGTTGCGGTTGCCCTGCTTGATCTTGTTCCAGGTGAACTCCCGCTCGCCGTCGTAGCGGTAGTATTGCGGGAAATCGGTAATCATCCGCTCCGCCAGGATCGCCAGGTCGCGGGCGGTGGAATAGTGCTCCGGGTCCGGCAGGCCGTTGGCGGTGACGAAATGGCTGCTGTTCATGCCCAGCTTCTTCGCCATCGCGTTCATCTGGTCAGCGAAGGCGGTCTCCGACCCCGCCAGGCCCTCGGCCAGCACCACCGCGGCGTCGTTGCCGGACTGGATCAGGAGGCCGCGCAGCAGGTCCTCGACCCGGATGTTGTCGCCGACCTGGACGAACATCTTCGACCCGCCGGTCTGCCAGGCCTTCTTGCTGACCGGGAACTTGGTGTCGAGCGTGATCCGGCCGTCCCGCAGTGCGTCATAGACCAGATAGGCCGTCATCATCTTGCTCATCGACGATGTCGGCATGCGCTCATCCGCCGCCTTCTCCATCAGCACCGTGTCGGTGGTGGTGTCGATCAGGATCGCCTGCCGGGCGATGGTGTCGACCGTGGCGGCGCCGGCCGGCAGCGCGGCGAGGCTGGCGAGAAGGAAGGTGACGCGGAAGAGGGGGGCCGGCATCGCGATCTTGATCATGGGACGGGGCATGGACCGCAGGGATAGCGTCAACTGAGGCCGCTGCCAACCCAAGCCTGTCGCGACCGTGCCGCGACGAAGCGCGCATGGCCGTGACGCCGGGCATCGGGTTTTCTGTTCCCATCAGTGGAAGCGAACCGCTCCGATCCCCCATCTGGGGGTGATAGGAGGGCGGTCACCTCATCTAAGATG
>NZ_JBCNNF010000501.1:0-4545 GCF_039594555.1 Inquilinus sp. | reverse complement strand
GGGGTCGAGCCAGGCATAGGCGATGTCGGCCAGGAAGTTCGCCGCCAGCATGGCCAGGGTCATGATCAGCAGCTGGCCCTGGATCACCGGATAGTCGCGGCCGAGGATCGCCTTGTAGAGGGTGTTGCCGAGGCCGGGATAGTTGAACACCACCTCGGTCACCAGCGACCCGCCCAGGATCTTGCCGATGGCGATGGCCAGGCTGGTGACGCCGGGCAGCAGGGCGTTGCGGGCACCGTACATCAGCATCACCCGCCGGTCGGCCAGGCCCTTGGCCCGGCCCATGGTGATGTAGTCCTCGCCCAGCAGGTTGATCATGTTGTTGCGCATCGTGACCAGGAAGTCGCCGGTCAGCACCACCGACAGCGTCACGATCGGCAGGATCGCGTGATAGGCGACGCTGAGGATGTACTCGGCCGAGAAGGCCGGGTCGATCGAGGTATCGGCGGCATAGCCGGTCGGGAACCACTGCAGGGTGAAGCCGAAAACGAACAGCCCGAACAGCGACACCACCACCGCCGGGGTGGCGGTGGAGATGATGGCGGTGGTCGACACCGTGACGTCGAAGCGACTGCCGCGGCGCCAAGCGGCAACGATGCCGAGCAGGGTGCCCAGCGCGAAACTGAGCAGCGTGGCCCCGCCCATCAGCACCAGGGTCCACACCAGGGCGCGGCCCAGCACGTCGGAGACCGGGGTCGGGAAGTACTTCACCGACATGCCGAGGTCGCCGGAGAAGATGCTGCCGAGATAGGACAGGTACTGCTGCCACAGCGGCCCGTCGACGAAGCCGAAGGTGGCCTTCAGCGCCGCCAGGTTCTCGACCGACAGCCGGGTGCCGGACTGCGAGAACATGATGTCGATCGGGTCGCCCGGAATCAGGCGCGGGATCAGGAAGTTGATGCTGGCGGCCACCAGGAAGGCGACCATGTAGAAGATCAGTCGTCGGGCGACGAAGGCCATGTGGTCAGGTCATCCGGCTGTGGGGCAGTCTGTGGACGGATGGTGGTCCGCAATCCCCCGTCTGTCATGCCCGGGCTTGACCCGGGCATCCAGAGAGCGTCGACACCCTCTGGATTGCCGGGTCAAGCCCGGCAATGACAGAAGAGGGGGAGGGGCCTCGACTATTGCACCGGCTTCAGCGCCAGCAGGTGCAGCAGTCGCTCGTGGTTGGGGTCGTAGTTCTGCGGGCTGACGAAGGGGTTGTCGCTGGTGGCCCAGCCGGTGAACCGCTTCGAGTTGTACTCGTACCAGATCGGGTTGTTGTAGACCGGCACCACCGGCATCTTCTCCGCCAGCAGCAGCTGCGCCTGGTCCATCAGGTCCTTGCGCTTGGCGTCGTCGACGGTGCGGGTGTAGTCGTCCAGCAGCTGGTCCAGCTTCGGGTCGAAGAAGCGCTGCGCCGAGAACCGGGTCTTGCCCTTGTTCCGGGAATGGAAGGCGTCGTCCATCTGGTAGTAGGGCGTGGCGCCGACATACCAGGAGTTCAGCGCCATGTCGAAGCTGCCGTCCAGCAGGCTCTGGCGCCAGGCCGCGCCGTCCGGCGTCGCCAGCTTGACGTCGATGCCGATCTGGTTGAGGCCCTCGATCGCGATCTGCGAGGTGCTGATCCAGTCCGTCCAGCCATTCGGCACGATCAGGTCGAAGGACAGCTTCTCGCCTTCCGGCGTGTCGCGGAAGCCGTCGCCGTCCTTGTCCTTGAAGCCGGCCTGGTCCAGCAGGGCCTTGGCCGCCTCGAGGTCGTACTGGGTGTACTTGCCGTACTGCTCCTTCACCTTCGGGTCGGCCCAGCTCTCGAAGCGCTTGCCGAAGGTGCCGGGGTCGTCGTTCAGCGTCGGATAGCCGTAGCCGGCGACGTTGACCATGGCGTCGCGGTCCATCGCCATGCTGACCGCGCGGCGGAAGTCGACATTGTCGAAGGCCTTGCGATGGACCGGATTCTGGCTGTCGAGATTCATGATCACCGCGACCAGGCTGCCCGGCGGGAACCAGTAGCCGTGATGGTCCTTGTCGGAGGCGACATAGGTCTTGTCGATGTCCGGCAGGAAGGACGCGAACCAGTCCAGCTCGCCGGCATTCGCCGCGGTCAGCGCCTGGTCGTTGCTGGCGATCTGCGGGAAGCGCAGACAGTCCACCTTCAGCGACGCGGCGTCCCAGTAATGCGGGTTGCGGCACTGCTCATAGACCTGGGGGGTGAAGCGGGTGACCTCGGTCATCGGCCCGGTGCCGACCGGCTTCTCGTTCAGATAGGTGACGGGGTCGGCCACGTCCTTCCAGGCGTGCTGGGCGATGATCGGCATCTCGGCGATCTTCTCCGGCCCCAGCGCGGTCGGCTCCTTGAAGGTGAACTTCACCTGGCTCGGGCCCGATTTCTCGACGCCGTCGATCACCTGCCAGATGCTGTTGAAGTCCAGCGCCGGGACCTTCTTCATCAGCTCGAAGCTGAACACCACGTCATCGGCGGTGAAGGGCTGGCCGTCCGACCACTGCACGTTGTCGCGCAGGTCGAAGGTCACCGATTTCAGGTCGTCCGCCAGGGTCATGCCCTTGGCCAGGCGGTAATAGACCTTGTTGTTCTGCATCCGGTTGAAGATCACCAGCGGCTCGTAGATGAAATCCATTGTGCTCTGGCGGTACGAGGTGCGGTTGAACGGGTTGAAGTTCCGCACCCAGTTGGTCTCCTCCTCGATATGCATCGTCAGGACGGACTGGGCGACGGCCGTGGCGCTCGACGCCGCCAGCAGCGCGGCGGCGAGCAGGAATGCCGACTTCTTCTGCCTCATGACATTGGCCTCCATGTGCGTGTCTTATCGTTGATCGTCGATGCGCCGGCCCGCGGGTCCGGGCCGGCGGTCCGGGGTGAAGATCAGGCCGCGGCCAGCAGCGCCTCGACCTCGGCATGCAGCGCGGTGACATCGGCCGGGGCGGCTCCCAGCCGCCGCTCCGCCGCGTCCAGCCGGGCAACCGCGGCGTCATCCAGCGGCCGGGCGCGGGCGGCGGCACGCTGCATCTCCGGCAGCTCGCCATGGCAGTGCAGGGCGATGTCGCAGCCGCCGTCCAGCACCTGCGCGACGCGATCATGCACCTCGCCCTGCAGCGAGTTCATGAACACGCAGTCGGAGATCAGCACGCCCTCGAAGCCGAGGCGGCCGCGGATCACCTCCTGCGTGATCACCGGCGAGACCGAGGCCGGGCGATCGGCGTCGAAGGCGCTGTAGACGACATGGCTGACCATGGCCCAGGGCGTGTCGCGCAGCCGGGCGAAGGGCAGGAAGTCGGTGGCGTCCAGCGTCGCGGCGTCGGCTGTCACCACCGGCCGGGTCTTGTGGCTGTCCTCGGTGGCGCGGCCGTGGCCGGGGATGTGCTTCATCACCGGCATCAGCCCGACCTCGAGGAAGCCGTCGACGACCTCGCGGCCCAGCGCCGCCACCAGCTCCGGGTCGCCGCCGAAGGCGCGCTCGCCGATCACCAGGTCGGCGCCGGGCAGCAGCAGGTCGAGCACGGGGGAGCAGGCGCTGTTCAGCCCGACCTCGCGCATCATCCGGCCCATGGCGACGGAAGACAGGCGGATGGCGCGCTTCGCCGCAGCCATGTCCCTCTCGGCCAGCCGGCCGAAGCTGCGGAAGCTGCGGAACATCGGCCAGGCGCCGGAATCGAGATGCGAGACGCGGCCGCCCTCCTGATCGGTCAGAACCGGCGCGTCCGGCCGGCCCACCGCCTCGCGGAAGGCGGCGCACAGGGCGCGCAGCTGCTCCGGATCCTTCATGTTGCGGCGGCCGAGGAACAGGCCATAGGGGTTGGCCTCGCGGAAGAAGGCCAGCTCGTCGGCCGACAGCGTCGGCCGCTGGATGCCGAGGACGAGCGCGAGCGGCCGGCCGCCCCTGGACGCGTTGGCTGCGGTCACCGTGTGAACCCTCCCGAATGCGTGGTGGGGGCGGCCGCCGTGTTCGGGCCGCGCCTCCGGATCATTCCGTCGTCTTGGACCGTATCATGCCGTGGTATAGACCACTTGTGGAACCCGGAATCTCGACGGCTCCGACGATTTTCTCGTAGAAGGCGACCGGGCCGGCGCCGCCGATGATGGCGTAGCCGTGGCCAAGATGGCGCATCGCCTCCATGGTCTCGCGCAGCAGCGCCTCGCCGATGCCCAGGCCGCGCTGGTCGGGGTCGACGCCGGTGGGACCGAAGAAGCCGATGGCGGTGGCGTTGTGGCAGGCGAAGCCCAGCAGGGCGCCGTCCTTGACCGCGACCAGGCAGCCGACCGGGTGATGGGCGAAGGCGACCTCGACCTCACTGGCCCAGCCATCGCCGAAGCGCTCGGCCACCCAGCGGGCGACGGCGCGCTTTTCCGGCGCGATGGCGGGGCGGATGGTGATGCCGGCCGCCGCCATCGCCGCGCGCGACTGCGTCGGCGATTCCAGTGCATAGAGCTTGACCAGTAGATCCGCCATCCCTGCCTCCCATTATTCCGCAATAACGAAGCATGTGACGGTATTGCGTTCTAACAGCTAAGGCTGGGAACGGGACGACGTCAATACGGAAGGCGGT
>NZ_JBCNNF010000500.1:0-4547 GCF_039594555.1 Inquilinus sp. | reverse complement strand
CGCGCTGCGCTTCATCCTGGCGGCGCTGCCGGCGGCCCTGCTGCCGCGCCCGCAGGTGCCGTGGCCGCGCATGCTGGCGATCGGCCTGACGCTGTTCGTCGGCCAGTTCGCCTTCCTCTTCCCCGCGATGCAGGTCGGCATGCCGCCGGGCCTGGCGTCGATCGTGCTGCAGTCGCAGGCCTTCTTCACCATGCTGGTGGCGGCGATGGCGCTGCGCGAGCGGCCGACCGGCCGGCAGATCGGCGGCGCCGCCGTCGCCTTCGCCGGGCTCGCCGTGATCGCGACCACCGCGGGCGGCGGCGACGTCACCGCCCTCGGCCTCGCGCTCTCCCTGGCCGCGGCGCTCAGCTGGGCCTGCGGCAACGTCCTGCTGCGCGGCGCCGGCAAGGTTGACATGCTGCCCATGATCGTCTGGCTCAGCCTGATCCCGCCGCTGCCGCTACTGGCCCTGTCCCTCGCAATCGAGGGGCCGGCGGCGATCGGCCAGGCCCTGGCCTTGGTCAGCTGGACCGGGATCGGCACCGTGCTCTACCTCGCCGTGCCGACCACGCTGCTCGGCTTCGGCCTGTGGGGCCATCTGCTGAAGCTGTACCCGGCGGCGACGGTGGCGCCCTTCTCGCTGCTGGTGCCGATCTTTGGCGCCGGCTCCGCCGCCCTGGTGCTGGGCGAGCATTTCGGCCCGGCCCGGCTGCTCGGTATGGTGCTGATCCTGCTCGGCCTCGCCACGGTGGCCCTGCCGGTGGCCCGGCTGCTGCGCCTGCACGCGGCGCCCAAGGCGACTTGAAACACCGGCCGGCGATCCCGTTCTATCGAGTCCCGGAACCCAGAGATTCCCCATGGATTACGAACCCCGGCTGCGCAACCACGGCCTGCCGCACGACCCGTTCAAGGCGCTGGTGGTGCCGCGCCCGATCGGCTGGATCAGCACGATCAGTCCCGATGGCGTGGTCAACCTGGCGCCCTACAGCTTCTTCAACGCGGTGTGCGACCGGCCGCCGATGGTGATGTTCGCGCCGAGCGGGCCGAAGGATTCCCAAGCCAATGCCGAGGCCACCGGCGAGTTCGTGGCCAGCCTCGCCACCTGGGACCTGCGCGAGCAGATGAACCTGACCTCCGCCACGGTCGGGCCGGAAGTTAGCGAGCCCGAGTTGGCCGGCCTCGCCATGGCGCCGTCGCGGCTGGTGAAGCCGCCGCGGGTCGCGGCCGCCGCCGCGGCGCTGGAATGCCGCTGGGTCAAGTCGGTGCCGATGACCACCGCGGCCGGCGAGACCGTGCCCGGCGCCATCGTGATCGGCGAGGTGGTGTCGATCCATATCGACGATTCGGTGATCGCCGACGGCCGCATCGACCTGTCGTCCCGGCGGGCGATCTCGCGGCTCGGCTACATGGATTACGGCGTCCTCGACACCGTGTTCAGCATGCAACGCCCGCGCTGAACGGCCATCCCGCCGGGAACCGATCGCACTCCGTACCGTTCCGTCCGGGAAGATCCGCCGCAACCGCGGCGGGCCGGTGAGGGAAGGGGGACAGGATGGGCGTTCGCACGGGCTTCCGGCAGGGGGTGGGTTTGGCTGTGATCGGTGCGGCGCTGCTGCCGGCCGTCGCCGTCGCCCAGGGCGTGCCGGCCGAGCCGAAGCGGCCGGCGATCGTCACCTCGACGCCGCAGGCGCCGCGGCCGCTGGAGGAGGACCCGGGCGCCTTCATCAGCTTCGAGCTCGACAACGACGTCTTCGCCAACACCGATCGCGGCTACACCAACGGTTTCCGCTTCGCCTATACCAGCTCGGAGACCGGAACGCCGGACTGGCTGGCCGACGCGGCCCGTGCCTTCCCGCTGTTTCCCGACGCGGCGCCGATCCGGTCGACCCTGTCCTTCGGCCAGAGCCTGTACACGCCGAAGGACATCTCGCTGCGCCACCCGGACCCGAACGACCGGCCCTATGCCGCCTGGCTCTACGGCAGCGCCGCGGTGCTGGCCGATTCCGGCGATCGGCTCGACAAACTCGAGCTGCAGATCGGCGTCGTCGGCCCTTACGCGATCGGCGAGCAGGTGCAGAACACGGTGCACAGCATCATCGGCTCGCAGAAGGCCCGGGGCTGGAAGTACCAGCTGCACAACGAGCCCGGCGTGATCCTGAGCTACGAGCGCACCTGGCGCAGTCTCTACGCCGCGGCGCCGCTGGGCATCGGCTTCGACCTGTCGCCCTATGTCGGCGCCAGCCTGGGCAATGTGCTGACCCAGGCCTCGGTCGGCGCCACCGCGCGGCTCGGTTTCGACCTCCCCGCCGATTATGGGCCGCCGCGGATCCGGCCCAGCATACCGGGGTCGGACTTCTTCATCCCGACCAGCGGCTTCAGCTGGTACCTGTTCGCCAGCATCGAAGGCCGGGTCGTGGCCCGCAATATCTTCCTCGACGGCAACACCTTCGAGGACAGCCCGCACGTCACCAAGAACCCGCTGGTGGGCGACCTACAGCTCGGCGTCGCGGTGCAGATCAACGACCTGCGCATCGCCTACACCCATGTATACCGGACGCAGGAATTCGAGGAGCAGCACGATCATTTCAGCCAGTACGGGATGTTCACCGCGTCCTGGCGGTTCTAGGGCCGCTCCTTTTTGTGTCATTGCCGGGCTTGACCCGGCAATCCAGAAGGTCCCGACGCTCTCTGGATGCCCGGGTCAGGCCCGGGCATGACAAGAAGGGGTGCTCAGTCCAGCGCCGCCAGCGCCGTGGCGATCCGCGCCCCGACCCGGGCGTTGTTCTCGACCAGCGCAATGTTGGCGGTCAGGCTGCGGCCTTCGGTGAGGGCGACGATCCGGGCCAGCAGATAGGGCGTCACCGCCTTGCCGCCAATGCCGTCGCGATCGGCATCGGCCAGGGCGCTGGCGATGACAGCGTCGATCTCGGCCTCGGGCAGGGCATGCGCCTCCGGGATCGGGTTGGCGATCACCGCCCCGGCCGGGAAGCCCAGCGCCGCCTGGGCGGCCAGCACGGCGGCGATCTCCTCCGGCGTGTCGCGGCGCAGCGCCAGGGCCAGGCCGCTCGACCGGCAGAAGAAGGCGGGCAGGGTGTCGGTGCCGTAGCCGATCACCGGCACGCCGCGGGTCTCCAGATATTCCAGCGTCTTCGGCAGGTCGAGGATCGACTTGGCGCCGGCACAAACCACCGCCACCGGGGTTCGTGCCAGCTCCTCCAGGTCGGCGGAGATGTCGAAGCTGGTCTCGGCGCCGCGATGCACGCCGCCGATGCCGCCGGTGGCGAACACCCGGATGCCGGCGAGATGGGCGGCGATCATGGTCGCCGCCACGGTGGTGGCGCCGAGCCCGCCCGAGGCCAGGATCGCGCCCATGTCCCGGCGCGACAGCTTGGCCACGTCCTCGGCCGTCGCCAGCCGCTCGAGCAGCGCGTCGTCGAGGCCGACATGGATGCGGCCGTCGGCCACGGCGATGGTCGCCGGCACCGCGCCCTCCTCGCGGATGATCGCCTCGACCCGGCGCGCCATCTCCAGATTCTGCGGGTACGGCATGCCGTGCGAGATGATGGTGCTCTCCAGCGCCACCACCGGGCGTCCGGCGGCCAGGGCGGCGGAGACCTCGGGGGTGATCGACAGCAGGCTGTTCATCTTGATCCTCACACGGAAAGCAGGGCACGCCGGCGCAGCGCGTCGGCGGTCAGGGTTGCGGGCACGGCGGTCGGCGCCTCCAGCGCCAGCGCCGCGGCGGCGCGGCCGAGCCGGGCGGCCTCGGCCAGCGGCAGGCCGGTGACCAGGCCGTAGAGCGTCCCGGCCATGGCGGCGTCGCCGGCGCCGGTGACGTCGACGATCTCGGCCGGGCAGGCGGCGACCGTCGCCTCGCCCGCCGCATCGGCGATCAGGGCGCCGGCATCGCCACGGTTCAGCACGATGCGGCCGACGCCCTCGGCGCGCAGCCGGCGCAGCGCGGCCCAGGCTGTCGCCTCGTCGGTGACCGGCTGGCCGGTGATCGCCTCGGCCTCGTCGCGGTTCAGGCACAGCAGGTCGATGCGGTTCAGCAGGCCGCGCAGCTTCTCGGCCTTCGGCGAGGACACGGCGTCGACCGCCACCAGCCCCGGCCGGCCGGGATGGGACAGCACGATGGTCAGCCCGTCGGCCGGCAGGTTGGCGTCGACGAACCAGGCCGCAGCCGGCTGCGCCGCCGCCAGGGCCGGGGCCAGTGCCTCCGGCGCCATCTCGTCATAGATGCCCATATCGGCGATCGCGACCGCCATCTCGCCGCCCGGCTCCAGCACCGCGGTGTAGCTGGCGGTGCCGCTGGTCTCCGACCGGCCGACCAGGGACAGGTCAAGACCCAGCCGCGCCATCTCCGCCAGGATCCGCTCGGCCGACGGGTCGCGGCCCATGCGGCTGACCAGCCCGACCGTCAGGCCCAGCCGGGCCAGGGCCTCGGCCACGTTCCGGGCGACGCCGCCCAGGCTGGTGCGGATCGTCACCGGGTTCGAGGTGCCCAGGCGAACGGCGCGGTGGGCGCGGGCCTGGCGGTCGATATGGGCGGCGCCGAAGCACCAGAC
>NZ_JBCNNF010000050.1:0-24274 GCF_039594555.1 Inquilinus sp. | reverse complement strand
CACGCGAAATGTGGCCGGGGTCCAGCAGGGCGGACCAGCCGCGCAGCGTCTCGGGATCGGTCAGGGTTGCGGTCCAATGCTCTTGCCAGAGATCGAGGAAGCGGCGGGCCAGGTCGTCCGGGCTGTCGCCGTCGCCGGGCGGCGGGGCGGGGGGCGGTTTCGGCGCAGTCATCGGCGGCGATCATAGTCGGCGATGCCGGGCCTGCCTATGCCCGGCGGTTGTTGCGATGCGAAAGGATCGTGACATGCCGCCCCGCTCGGACCAGTATAGCCACAAATCCGTCAAAGCGGCCGTGTGCCCGCGGCCTCAAGAAGCGATAGGGACAACCCATGCCGACCAGTCAGGCCGCCCCTGGAAACGCCCCTTCGGCGGAAGGGCCGAAAGACCCGCCGATCACCATCAAGAAATACGCCAACCGCCGGCTCTACAACACGGCGACGTCGAGCTATGTGACGCTCGAGAACCTGGCCCAGATGGTCAAGGACGGCGTTGAATTCGTGGTCTATGACGCGAAGACGGGCGAGGACATCACCCGGTCGGTGCTGACCCAGATCATCGTCGAGGAGGAGGGCAAGGGCCAGAACATGCTGCCGATCGGCTTTCTGCGGCAGCTGATCAGCCTGTATGGCGACAACCTGCAGTTCATGGTCCCACGCTACCTCGAATCCTCGATGGAGGCCTTCGCTCGCAACCAGGACCAGATGCGCCAGTACTTCAAGGATGTCAGCGGGGTGTTCCCGTTCGGCGCCTTCGAGGAGATGGGCAAGCAGAACATGGCGCTGTTTGAGCGGGCGATGCAGATGTTCACGCCCTTCGCCGGCAAAGGCAAGCCGCCCGGGGCCGGCCCCGCCGAGGCCGCGGCCGAGCCGACCAAGGCCGCCGAGCAGGGCGGGTCGATCGACACGCTGCGCCAGAAGCTGGACGACCTGCAGCGCCAGATCGAGGAGATCACCAAGCCGAAGCGGTGATGGTCGGATGCCCACAAAAAAGCCCCGCTCAGGCGGGGCTTTTTCATTGTGAGAGGAGTGGTGTCACTCCTCGTCGGTCGACACCAGCTGGATGTAGTTCTGCAGGCCCATCTGGCTGATCAGGTACTGCTGCGATTCGAGCCAGTCGATATGCTCCTCGGTATCGCCGAGGATCTTCAGCAGGATCTCCTTGGAGACGAAGTCGCGCACCGATTCGCAATGCGCCATCGCCTCCTTCACCGTCTTCTGGTTGAAGGTCTCTAGGCCGAGATCTGATTCCAGCATCTCCGGCACGTTCTCGCCGATGCCGAGCTTGCCGAGATCCTGCAGGTTCGGCAGGCCTTCCAGCACCAGGATGCGCTCGATCAGCAGATCGGCGTGCTTCATCTCGCCGATCGATTCGGAATAGACCTTCTTGGCCAGGCGCTTGATGTCCCAGTTCTTGAGCATCCGCGCATGCAGGAAATACTGGTTGATTGCGGTCAGCTCGTTCTTCAGCACCGCGTTCAGGTGAGTGATGACTTTCTTGTCGCCCTGCATTGCCGCCTCGGCCGTTGTTGTCGATGTCGGAGCGCACCTTAGAACGATTACAGGAGTTCGTAAAGTTTTACTTATGTGATTGAGAAACAATCGCAGCTTTACTGCAAATCATTCCTGATTTCCGCTGGCGATGCGGCCGCCAATGCCAGCAGCGCCAGGCTTTCCGCGGCCAGCGGATAGGCCGGGGCGCCCGGCTCCAGCCGGGCGACGCTGGGCGTTCGCGCCGTGTCCAGCCAGGGATGCCACGCGCCGAGCGGGGGCAGCGCGAACTCCAGCCCCTCCGGCCCGGGGTTCAGCAGCAGCAGCAGCGGCGCGCCCGGCCGGCTCAGCAGCACGCCGAGGGCGAAGCCGGCGGGGTCGCCCCAGTCGGCGCCCTCCATCGCCTGGCCGTCCGGTCGCAGCCAGGCGAGATCGGGCAGGCCGTCCTGCCCGCTGGCGGCGCCATGCAGGAAGCGGGGCTGGTGCAGGGCCGGATGGGCCTGGCGCAGCGCCGCCACCCGGGCGACGAAATCGACGAAGCCGGGATCGGCGGCCGACCAGTCCAGCCAGGTCAGCGGCCCGTCCTGGCAATAGGCATTGTTGTTGCCCTGCTGGCTGTGGCCCAGCTCGTCGCCGCCCAGCAGCATCGGCACGCCCTGGCTGAACAGCAGCGTCGCCACTAGGTTGCGCCGCCGCCGCAGCCGCCGCGCCAGGATCGCCGGATCCCCGGTCGGGCCCTCCGTGCCGAGATTATCCGAGTGGTTGTCCCCGGTGCCGTCGCGATTGCCCTCGCCATTCGCCTCATTGTGCTTCTGCGCATAGGAAACGAGATCGGCCAGGGTGAAGCCGTCATGGGCGGTGACGAAGTTGACCGTCGCCCGGGCGCCGCGGCCGTCATGATCGAACAGGTCGGCGGAGGCGGAGAGGCGCTGCGCCAGCTCCGGCCGCGACCCCGGATCGCCGCGCCAGGCCCGGCGGATGCCGTCGCGGTAGCGGTCGTTCCACTCCGACCACCCCGTCGGGAACTGGCCGACGCGCCAGCCGCCCGGGCCGATGTCCCAGGGTTCGGCGATCAACTTGCACGGCGCCAGCACCGGATCCTGCGCCACCGCCTGCAGGAACGGCGCACCGGCGGAGAATTCGCAGTCGACCCGGGCCAGGGTGGTGGCCAGGTCGAAGCGGAAGCCGTCGACATGCGCCGCCTCCACCCACCAGCGCAGGCTGTCCATCACCATCTGCAGCACCCGCGGATGGCCGAGGTCGAGCGCGTTGCCGGTGCCGGTCGGGTTGAACGGCTCGCGCCGGTCATGCGCCGCATGCTGGTAGTAGGACAGGTTGTCGATGCCGCGGAAGTTCAGCGTCGGGCCGAAGACGTCGCTCTCCGCGGTGTGGTTGTAGACGACGTCGAGGATCACCTCGATCCCCGCCCGGTGCAGCGCCTTCACGGCATTGCGCAGCGCCTCCAGCGGCGGCAAGGCCCCGGCATAGGCGGGATGGACAGCGAAGAAGGCCGTGGTGTTGTAGCCCCAGTAGTTGCTCAGGCCGCGCTCGATCAGCGCCCGCTCGTCGATGAAGGCATGGACCGGCATCAGCTCGACCGCGGTAACGCCCAGGCGGCGCAGATGATCGACCATCACCGGATGGGCCAGCCCGCCCAGCGTGCCGCGCAGCGGTTCCGGCACGCCCGGATGGCGCATGGTCAGACCACGGATATGCGCCTCGTAGATCACCGTGTCGGCCCAAGGCGTGCGCGGCGCCTCGTCCCCCTCCCAGTCATGGGCCGGGTCGATGACCACGGATTTCGGCACGAAGGCGGCGCTGTCGCGCGGGTCGAAGGACAGGTCGGACGCCGGGTCGCCGCGGGTGTAGCCATGCACCGAATCGTCCCATTGGAACGCACCCGCCAAGCCCTTGGCGTAGGGGTCCAGCAGCAGCTTGTTCGGGTTGAAGCGGTGGCCGTCCAAAGGCGCGTAGGGGCCATGGACGCGGTAACCATAGACCGTGCCTGCCCCGGCGCCGGGCAGCAGCCCGTGCCAGACTTGGTCGGTGCAGGCCGCCAGCTCGTACCGCGCCAGCTCCTGCCGGCCCTCGGCATCGAACAGGCACAGCTCGACCCGCTCGGCATGGGCGGAGAACAGGGCGAAGTTGACCCCGTCCTCGGTCAGCGTGGCGCCGAGCGGCCAGGGGCGCCCGGCCGGAAGCGGCCCCGGGGGAAAAGGGATCGGCAGCGGCATCGTGACGGTTCCTTCGGGCCTGTCCGGAGGGCAGGATGTAGCGCGCAGGCGGCAGCCGTCCACCGGCCATCATGGCCGGCCGCCGCCGACACGATTTCACCACGTTTCGCCGCTAGCCGTTGCCCAGCCGCCCTGCCGAAAGGACCGCCCGCGTGACGACCCTCGCCGATCCCGATCACAGCCCCGCCGCGCCGTCCGACCCGCACCCTGTGCCGCCGCGCAGTGGCGAGGGCCCGCGAATCGGCGTCGTCGTCACGATGATCGTCGCCCTGGTGGCCCTGGTGGCGGCGATCTATCTCGGCGTCGAGAGCCGCAGCGCCGGCCAGTCCCGCGACGGGCTGCAGGCCCGGCTGGCGGCGGCGGAGCAGGAGCTGTCGGCGCTGAAGCAGGCCGGCGGCGATCGCGACGCGCTCAAGGCCGAATCCGACCGGCTGCAGGCGCAGATCGGCGAGGCCAAGGCGGCGCTGGACCAGATCGGCCAGCGCCACGACCAGGCCGTCCGCGACGCCGATGCGGCCGCGGCCCGGGCCAGCGCGGCGCAGGATGAGGCAAAGGCGGCCGAATCGCAGCTGGCCGACCGGCAGGCGCAGGCCTCGGCCCTCAACGGCCAGCTCGACCAGTTGCGGACGCAGGAGGCGGCGCAGCGCCAGAGCTACGGCCGGTTGAACGCCGACGCCGCGGCGGTGAACGGCCAGCTGGCGCAGGCGACGGAGCAGCTGGGCAAGACCCAGGGCGACCTGGCCACGGCCCGGCAGCAGCTGGCCGACCTGCAGGCCCAGATCGCCCGCACCCAGGAGGAGCTGAAGCGCCAGGCCGAGGCCCCGAAGCCGTAACAGCGGCCTCCTCTGGTCTCTCTCTCTTGTCCTGATGGCTTTCAGTATATACATTGACGTATATACTGAAGGGAGAGGCGATGGCCACCGCCCGCGTGTTCCGGTCCGGCAACAGCCAAGCCGTCCGGCTGCCGAAGCAATTTCGGTTCGAGAGCCAGGAGGTTGAGATCTTCCGCCGCGGCGACGAGGTCGTGCTGCGCGAGAAGCCGCGAGGTATGGCCCGGGCCTTCGAGCTGTTGGCCTCGCTGCCGGACGACGGTGAGGATCGCAGCGACACGCCGCCACAGAGCCGCGACGACCTCTAATGACCGTCGTCCGCTACCTGCTGGACACGAACATCTGCATCTATATCCGCCGGCGCAGGCCGCAGGAGGTGCTCGCCCGGTTCGAGAAGCTGCAGCCGGGTGAGGCGGCGCTGTCCGTGATCACCTATGGCGAGCTGCTGTACGGAGTTGAGAAAAGCCCCGCGCGGACAAGGTCGATGGAAGCGCTGCGCGAGTTGATGACCTATCTGCCGGTCCTGCCGCTGCCGCCGGATGTGGGCGAAGCCTATGGCGCCATCCGGGTTGATCTTGAGGCGAGAGGCGAGGTTATCGGCAACAATGACCTCTGGATCGCCGCTCACGCCAAGGCGGCGAAACTCACGCTGGTCACCAACAACGAGCGGGAATTCCGCCGGATCGCCGGATTGAAAATCCAGAACTGGGCTGCCTGACCTCTGTCGGTTCACCCCGCCCATTCGAACAGAACGGTCGACAGCGGCGGCAGGGTCAGCAGCAGGGAGAAGGGGCGGCCGTGCCAGGGCGAGGCCTCGGCCTCGGCGCCGCCGCCATTGCCCATGCCGGAGCCGCCATAGACCTGGGCGTCGGTGTTCAGCCGCTCAGCCCAGCGCCCGCCCAGCGGCACGCCGATGCGATAGCCCTGGCGCGGCACCGGGGTGAAGTTCGAGATCGCCAGCACCGGCCGGTCGCCGTCATTGCCCAGGCGCAGCCAGGCCAGCACCGAATCGGCGCTGTTGCTGGCGTCGATCCAGTCGAACCCCTCCGGCTCGCAGTCGCGAACATGCAGGGCCGGCAACTCGCGGTACAGGCGGTTCAGGTCGCCGACCAGCCGCTGCACCCCGGCATGATGCGGCCCGGCCTCCAGCAGATGCCAGTCCAGGCTGCGGTCGTGGCTCCACTCGCTGCGCTGGGCGAACTCGCCGCCCATGAACAGCAGCTTCTTGCCCGGATGCGCCCACATGAAGCCGAAATAGGCGCGGAGATTGGCGAATTTCTGCCAGTCGTCGCCCGGCATCTTGCCCAGCAACGACCCCTTGCCGTGCACCACCTCGTCATGGCTCAGCGGCAGCACGAAGTTCTCGCTGAAGGCGTAGAGCAGGCCGAAGGTCAGGTCGTGGTGGTGCCAGTGCCGGTGGATCGGGTCCTTCTGCATGTAGCGCAGGGTGTCGTTCATCCACCCCATGTTCCACTTGTAGCCGAAGCCCAGGCCGCCGAGATGGGCGGGGCGCGACACGGCCGGCCAGGCGGTCGATTCCTCGGCCACGGTGGCCACGCCCTCATGCCGGCCATAGACCTCGACATTGGTCTGGCGCAGGAACTCCACCGCCTCCAGGTTCTCGCGGCCGCCGAAGCGGTTCGGCACCCATTCCCCGGCCTTGCGGCTGTAGTCGAGGTAGAGCATCGAGGCCACGGCATCGACCCGCAGCCCGTCGACATGGAAGCGGTCGAGCCAGTAGAGGGCGTTGCCCAGCAGGAAGTTGCGCACCTCGGCCCGGCCGTAGTTGTAGATCAGGGTGCCCCAGTCCTGGTGCATGCCCTGGCGCGGATCGGCATGCTCGTAGAGCGCGGTGCCGTCGAACCGGGCCAGGCCATGCTCGTCGGTCGGGAAATGCCCCGGCACCCAGTCCAGCAGCACGCCCAGCCCGGCGCGGTGGCAGCGGTCGACGAAAGCGGCGAAGTCCTCCGGCGGACCGAAGCGGCTGGTCGGGGCGTAGAGGCCGATCGGCTGGTAGCCCCAGGAGCCGTCGAACGGGTATTCGCTGACCGGCAGCAGCTCGATATGGGTGAAGCCCAGGCCGGCGGCATAGGGGATCAGCTGGTCGCCCAGCTCGCGCCAGGACAGCGGCCGGTTGCCCTCCTCCGGCACCCGGCGCCAGGATCCGGCATGGACCTCGTAGATGCTGATCGGGGCGTCGCGCCGTTGCGCCGCCGGGCGCCGCGCCAGCCAGCCGGCATCGTCCCAGCCGTAATCCGGCAGGCCGTGCACCAGCGAAGCGGTCTTCGGCGGATGCTCGGCGCGGAAGGCGAAGGGGTCGGTCTTCAGCGGCAGCAGGTCGCCGGATGGGCCGCGGATCTCGAATTTATAGGCCGCGCCGGGGCCGATTCCGGGCAGGAAGATCTCCCACACCCCGATGCCGGGATGCAGCCGCATCGGGTGCAGCCGGCCGTCCCAGCCGTTGAAGTCGCCGACCACGGCGACGCGGCGGGCATTCGGCGCCCAGACGGCGAAGACCGTACCGTCCACCCCGTCCAGCGTGCGCGGATGGGCGCCCAGCCGGTGGTACAGCTCCAGATGCGTGCCCTCGCCCAACAGGTGCAGGTCGATCTCGCCGAAGCTGGATGGAAAGCGGTAGGGGTCCTCGATCTCCCACACCCCGCCGGCCTGGCCGTAGTCGATGCGCAGCCGGTAGCGGGGCGGGAAGGGGCGGCCGATGCGGCCGTCGAACACGCCGTCGGCATGGCGCCGTTCCAGCCGCGCCAGCACCGCGCCGCTGTCCGGGTCGATCGCCTCGACCGCCGCGGCGTCGGGCCGGAAGCAGCGCAACACCGTGCCGTCCCCGTCCGGGTGGGGCCCGAGCACGCCGAACGGGTCGCGATGGTCCGAGGCGACGAGCGCCGCGATATCGGCCGGATCGGTCAGGGGCGCCGGGGCACCGGGTACGGCCGAGGAGCGGGGCGGCATGGCATTGGTCATCGAAGCCTCCATCCTCGCGCGATCTTGACCGGTTCTCTCCGCAAACAACAAGGGCGGATCCGGGATGGATCCGCCCTCGTGTCGATTGCCCGGATGGAACCGGTCAGTTGCCGGTCGGCGGCGTGGCCGGCGCCGCGGGAGCGGCGGGCGGCTGGGTGCCATCGGCCGGCGGGGTCGCCGGCGCGGCGGGCGCAGCCGGGGCCGGCGCAGCCTGGCCATTCTCCTGCTTCTGCTTCTCCGCCTCGACCTGGGCCATCTGCGTCTGGATGAAGGTGGCCAGCTTGTTCGAGGCGTCCTCCGCCAGGGCCTTGTCGGTCTCCAGCGCCTGGTGGAAGAAGGCGCTGTAGTAGTTGTCGTCCAGGGTGAAGACCAGCGCGGCGGCGATCTTCTGCTGGTTCATGGTGCAGCTCAGTTCGGCCCGCTTGACGGCGTAGGGGCCTTCGATCTGGGCCGGCTGGTCGCTGCTCTGCCAGTCGGTGCCGCACACCGACTTCATGATCTCGAGATAGCGCTTGGCGAACTGGTCGATCTCGACCGCGTCGCCGCGCGGCTCCTGGTGCAGGCCGCCGACGACCTTGCCGTCGGTGCCGACCTGCCAGGCCTGGTTGATCTGCAGCGGGTCGCGCGGCAGCTTGCGCGGGTCGGCGATCCCGACATCCTTGATGCCTGCGCCGTTCAGGATGTCCTGCAGCGCGCCGACCGGCATGCCGAAGCCCTGGGCGCCGATCAGCGTCCGCGGGTCGACCTGGGGGGCGTTGGCCTGGGCCTGGGAGGCCAGCTTGCGCGCGGTGTCGATGCAGGTCTTCAGCGCAGGCAAGGCGGCGCCGGTGCCGGTTAGGGCGAAGGTGTACTCGCCCTTCGGCGTGGTCACGATCGTCTTGCTGCCCTTGACCAGGGCCTGGAACAGGTCGCCGTTCGGCCCGGTCGGCAGGACGAAGGCCTCGGGGCCGACCGCGAGCGCGTCGAAGGGTTTGTCGAAGGCGCTGTCGACGCGGACGCGGCCCTTGCCCTTGTCGGTGTCCTTCAGCCCCCAGTCCTTCCGGATCACGGCGACGTTGAAGGAATAGTTCGGGGCCATCTGGAACGACAGCAGGGAGTTGCCATCATAGGGCTTCTGGACGACGCAGTACTCGAACTGCCGGTTGTTCGGGTTGATGACGGCGCCGCCCTTCCAGCCATTGGCGTCGATGACGAACTCCTTCGGCGGCTGCTGGGCGGGCGGCTGTGCCGCCTGGCCCTGCTGCGGCGCGGCCTGGGCCGGGGCGGCAGGGGCCTGCGCCGGCTTCGCGGGCGGCGCCGCGGGCGCGGCCTGCTGCGCGATCGCCGGGGCGGCGAACAGAAGCGGAAGCAGCGCCACGCCGGCGCGGAAGGTCGAAAGATTCATTCCAGGACGCGTCCGTATGATGTCTCCGGGCGGGTCAGTCTCGAGCCTTTCCCGCAGGGCGGGCCACACTCGTCCAGAGGGGCGCGGCTTGTCAATCCGCCAGAACGGGCCGCAGCGCAGCGGCCGGGGCTTCTACCAGCGCAGATAGAGGGCCAGGAACATGTAGGCGGCGAAGACCAGCAGCAGCACGCCGGCGACGCGGTCGATCCACAGCAGCGTCCGCGGCGTCAGCCGGCCGCCGGTGGTGGCGACGATGAAGCTCAGCGTCGTGAACCAGGAGGCGGAGCCGCACAGCACCCCGGCCACCAGGATCAGGCCAGAGCCGATCGACAGCGTCTCCGCCAGCCCGACCGCGGTGAAGGCGGTGGCGAAGGTCAGGATCGTCATCGGGTTGCTGAGGGTGAGGAGGAAGGCGGTGATGACCGCCGTGATCTCGCTGCTCTCGGTCCGCCCGGTCTCCGGGTCGCGCTCGATATGGCCGGCATGCAGCAGGGTGCGCACGGCCAGCACGGCCAGCACGGTGCCGCCGATCAGGTGCAGCGCGTCCTTCACCGTGATCAGCCAGGCGCTCAGCGCCACCATGCCGAAGGCGGCGATCAGGCCGAACAACCCGTCCGCGAAGGCGGCGCCGATGCCGGTCAGGATGCCGAAGCGGGTGCCGTGGATCAGGGTCCGGCGGATGCACAGGACACCGATCGGGCCGACCGGGGCGGCAATGGCGATACCGAGGGCGACGCCTTTGGCGAACAGGAAGGGATCGATCATCACGGATGGGGTGCCGTCGGCCTCGTGTCACAAAGGAAGCGATCGCGAATGGTGGTTCGCCGGCCCTTCGATTAAACCAATGCGGGACTGAAACCAACGGGGGCGATTCGGATGGACGCGAAACTCCGCCTCGATGCCATCGGTCGCACCCTGGTGCTGGCGCTGCAGGAGAACGCCCGCGCCAGCTATGCCGAGCTGGGCCGGCTGGTCGGCCTGTCGCCGCCGGCGGTGGCCGAGCGGGTGAAGCGGCTGGAGGACCAGGGCATCATCAAGGGCTTCCGGGCCGAGGTCGACCGCGGCCGCCTCGGCTACGGCATGTCCGCCTTCGTCCGGCTGCGCTGCCGGGCCGAGACCTTCCCGGCGGTCGAAGCCTTCGCCCGCACCGTGACCGAGGTGGTGGAGTGCCATGAGGTCGCAGGCGAGGACGCCTATGTGTTCAAGGTGGTCGCCCGGTCGATCCAGCATCTCGACGAGATCCTGCTGCGCCTCGCCGCCTTCGGCGCCACCACCTCCTCGCTGATCCTGTCCTCGCCGGTCGCCGGCCGGGTGCTGCCGCCGGCCGGGGAATAAGCCTCCGCCGGGCCTCTCCGCTTTCCTGTTGCGGCGCGGCACGAACGGGACGCAATGTTGCGCCCATGGCCCAGCCGCCTCCGAAGGGACGATGTTCGACAAGATCCTGATCGCCAATCGCGGCGAGATCGCCTGCCGCGTCATCCGCACCGCGCGGCGCATGGGCATCAAGACCGTGGCCGTGTATTCCGAGGCCGATGCCGACGCGGTGCATGTCCGCATGGCCGACGAGGCGGTGCCGATCGGCCCGGCGCCTTCCGCCCAGTCCTATCTGGTGATCGACCGCATCGTCGAGGCGTGCCGGGCGACCGGTGCCCAGGCGGTGCATCCCGGCTACGGCTTCCTGTCGGAGAATCCGCGCTTCTGCGCGGCGCTCGAAGCCGCCGGCATCGCCTTCATCGGCCCGGGCGTCGGCGCCATCGAGGCGATGGGCGACAAGATCGAATCGAAGAAGCTGGCCCAGGCGGCCGGCGTCTCGACCGTGCCCGGCCATCTGGCGCCGATCGCCGACGAGGACGAGGCGGTCGAGGTCAGCCGCCGCATCGGCTATCCGGTGATGCTGAAGGCCTCGGCTGGTGGCGGCGGCAAGGGCATGCGTGTCGCCGGCAACGACGACGAGGCGCGCGAGGGCTTTCGCTCCGCCCGCAACGAGGCGCGCACGGCCTTCGGCGACGACCGGGTCTTCGCCGAGAAGTTCATCGAGGAGCCGCGGCATATCGAGATCCAGGTGCTGGCCGACAGCCACGGCAACACCGTCTATCTCGGCGAGCGCGAATGCTCGATCCAGCGCCGCCACCAGAAGGTGATCGAGGAGGCGCCGTCGCCCTTCCTGACCGAGGAGATGCGCCGGGCGATGGGGGCCGAGGCCTGCGCCCTGGCCCGCGCCGTGAACTACCGCTCGGCCGGCACGGTCGAGTTCATCGTCGGCGCCGATCGCTCCTTCTATTTCCTGGAGATGAACACAAGACTGCAGGTCGAGCATCCGGTGACCGAGGCGGTGACCGGCCTCGACCTGGTCGAGTTGATGATCCGCATCGCCGCCGGCGAGGAGCTGCCGTTCCGGCAGGAGGACATCCGGCTGGACGGCTGGGCGGTCGAGGCCCGGGTCTATGCCGAGGACCCGCTGCGCGGCTTCCTGCCCTCTATCGGCCGGCTGACCCGCTACCGCGCGCCGGAGGAGGGGCCGCAGGTCCGCGTCGACACCGGCGTCGACGAGGGCGGCGAGATCTCGATGCATTACGACCCGATGATCGCCAAGCTGATCGGCATCGGGACGAACCGGAACGCCGCGATCGCCTCGATCCGCAGCGCGCTGGACGGCTTCGTGATCCGCGGCGTCAACCACAACATCCCGTTCCTGGCGGCGCTGATGCACCATCCGCGCTTCGTCGAGGGCCGGCTGACCACCCGCTTCATCGCCGAGGAGTTCCCGGACGGCTTCCACGGCACCGCGCCCTCGGGTGACGCCGCCGGCCGGCTGGCCGCCCTCGGCGCCGCCCTGCTGCACCGCCAGGCTGTCCTGCGCGGCGCGCCGGCAGGGGCGCGGGACTGGACGCTGCGCGCCGGCCGGCTGAACCGGCCGGTGACGGTGGCGGAGGATGCGGATGGCTGGCGGGTGACGCTGGACGGCCGGTCCTATGCCGTGCAGGGCCGGTGGCGGCCGGGCGAGCTGCTGTTCGACGGCATGGTGGATGGTGCCCGGCTGGTGGCGCAGGTCGACCGCCGCCCGGTGGGGCTGCGCCTGACCCATGCCGGCGGCGAGGTCGACATGGCTCTGCTGTCGCCGCGCGCCGCGGCCCTTGCCGAGCTGATGCCGGTCAAGGCACCGCCCGACATGTCGCGCTTCCTGCTGTCGCCGATGCCAGGGCTGCTGGTCTCGGTCGC
Organism: Inquilinus sp.; assembly: GCF_039594555.1. Classification (GTDB taxonomy): domain Bacteria; phylum Pseudomonadota; class Alphaproteobacteria; order DSM-16000; family Inquilinaceae; genus Inquilinus. Next base: position 12,140 of record NZ_JBCNNF010000050.1, on the reverse strand, counting down.
GGTCGCCGCGGGCGAGCCGGTGCGGGCGGGGCAGGAGCTGGCGGTGGTCGAGGCGATGAAGATGGAGAACATCCTCAGGGCCGAGCGTGACGGCGTCGTCGAGGCCCTGCATGCCAAGCCGGGCGACAGCCTGGCGGTGGACCAGAAGATCCTGGAATTCGCAGCGGCCTGAGGGCCGGGAGAGCGCGATGAACCGAGTCCTGACTATCGTCCTGCCGGCGCTGATCCTGGCGGGCTGCGGCGACGGCTACACCCCGCCTGACAATCCGGGCCCGCCGCCGCCGATCGCCTCGATCAAGGATGACGACCTGCATCCGCCGCCGGGCCCGACCGATCCGTTCATGATCCGGGTCGACGAGCGCGCGATGGGCGCCTGGGCCGATTACTGCACCCGGATCAAGGACATGGCCGGCCCGACCCGCCCGCCGAGCGCGGAGAAGACCCGGATCGAGGGCGACCTGAAGAAGTGCGAGGAGATCTTCGCGCAATGAAGAGCGGCGGCGGCGAGGCGGAGCTTCGCACCCGCTGGTTCGCCGACGTCATGGCCGGCCGCGGCGCCGGACGCCGGAACGATCCGGGCGTTGCGGTCGGCGACCATACCCAGGCGCTGCTGGTCGAGTTGGAAACCGTGTTCGGCGCCGGCGCCTGGGTCGCCACCACGATCCTCGCGGTCGCGGTGGTCGAGGCGCATCTGCGCGAGCAGGCGATCGCGTCCGGCCGGGCGGTCGACCCCTATCTCAACGCCGGCACGTTGTTCGCCGAGGCCGGGCTGGACGAGCGCTTCGACACGCTGCGCCGGGCCCGCAACCGGGCGCTGCACGTCTCCGACCCGCCGACGCTGACGGTCGACATGCACTGGTTCGAGGCCGAGCGGCTGGAGGCGGAGGCGCGCTTCGCCATCCGTCTTGTTGCCGCCGCGCTCTATGGCGGCGCGCTGCCGGAGGAGCCAGAGGAGGAGGCATGAGCGGGGAGCGCAAGGCGCTGTCGCTGCGCATCACCGGGCGGGTCCAGGGCGTCGGCTACCGCGCTTGGCTGGCCGGGCAGAGCGGGGCCGCCGGCCTGGACGGCTGGGTCCGCAACCGCCGCGACGGCTCGGTCGAGGCGCTGCTGTCCGGCCCGGCCGGGGCGGTCGACCGGGTCGCCGCCGCCTGCCGCCGTGGGCCGAGCATGGCGCTGGTCGACCGGGTGCAGGCGACGGAGGCGGAGCCGCCCGACCATCCCGGCTTCGGCCAATGGCCGACGCTGTGATCGCGGCGCCGGCTCCCAGGCTCGGCGTCGGCGCCTTCATCCGCGACCCGGCGGGCCGGCTGCTGCTGGTGCAGCGGCGGCGCAAGCCGGAGGCCGGGCATTGGGGCCTGCCCGGCGGCAAGGTCGATTTCGGCGAGACGGTCGAGGCGGCTGTGCGGCGTGAGATCGAGGAGGAACTCGGCGTCGCGTTGCGGCTCGACGGGCTGCTGTGCCTGGTCGACCAGATCGACCGCGCCGCCGGCACCCATTGGGTGGCGCCGGTCTACCGCGCCGCCATCGTGGCGGGCGAACCGGTCAACCGCGAGCCGGCGGCGCTGGCCGCGATCGGCTGGTTCGCCCTCGACGCGCTGCCGCAGCCCCTGACCCTCGCCACCCGGGTGGCGCTGGAAGCGGCCTCGGTCTAGGCCGCGCCCATACGGTTCAGAGCACGAAACGCTCGGGAAACCGGGCCCTGACCCGGTCGAGATGCTCCCTGGCGCAGCGCCGGATATCTTCGGGATCGCTCGCCGTGCGGTCGGCGATCTTGAAGGTCAGATCGCCGGTCGCGACGGCTTCGATCAGCCGCTCGATCAGCGCCTCGTCCTCCTGCGTCCCGTCGAGATGCTCGATCAAGCAGCGTTCCACCACGTCGAGGACGACCGATTCATGCCAGGCGTTGGCGATGCGGGCCATCCCCGCCTTCCCCGTGCAGGCCGCATAGCGCCGCCATGCGTCGGGCACCGCCAGCGCCGGTCCTGGCTTGGCCACCGGGTTCAGCCGGACCTTGCCGCGATCCTGCATCACCAGCAATTCGATCAGGTCGGTCACCTCCGCTTCCGCTTCGGCGGGCAGTTTGCCGGGAAGGGCGGCCTCGACCGCGGCCATCAGCGACGGGAAATCCAGCGTCCCGGGCCAGGCCGCCGTCAGCGCCGCCGCCGCGGCCTTGAGCGACCGTTGCGGCAGGATCAGGGGCCGGCTGCCCGCCGCGCCGTAGGGCCGCGGCGCATCGTCCAGCACCGCGTCCCCCTGGGGCGGCAGGAAGGCGGCGACATGCAGCGCCCGCAGCCGCTCGCCATCGAGGCGGTAAGAGACGTCCCCGGCCCGGTCGGCATGGACCAGAAGGGTCTGGCGGAAGGTCCGGTTGCTGACGAAGTCGAGATACTGCTCGAGCCGGACTTGGCTGTCGCCGCACTCCTTCAGCAGCGGAGCTGCGACGGAGGCGCCGAAATTGGCGACGAACATCGACGACGGCACCGCATCGCCGAGATAGGTCAGCCCGGCCGTCTCCGCCGCCGCGACGAAGTCCCCGAAATAGCAGGGCGTGTTGTAGAGCTCGAGGAACTCGTGCTGGAGATAGGATTCGTGAAACGACTTCAGGGTGCCGCTCTGCTCCGCCACGATCCGGCCCATCAGGCTGTTCGGATCGGTGACGCCGGACAGGAAGTCGATCATCCCCCGGGCATAGGCCAGCGGTTGTTCCTTCGATCCCGTATGGCGGCCGCGCAGGATCATGGCGTCGCGCACCACCTCCTTCGCCTTCCAGCCGGGGTAGCAGTTGTAGCTGACGAAGGCGACGCCGTCGGGGGCCAGGTTCTCGCGGCAGACGCGAAGGATCGCTTCCTGCACCTCCGGCGGCACCCAGCTGTAGACGCCGTGGCAGATGATGTAGTCGAAGACCCCGAGCGTCGGGGCGATCTCGCCCAGGTCGCCCTGGTGCAGCTCGATATTGCTCAGCCCGAGCTCGGCGGCGGCCTTCCGTCCCGCGGCGATCTGGACCGGCGACAGGTCGATGCCGACCACGCGGCTTTCCGGATACCGCAGCGCGAGCGGCAGGATGTTGCCGCCGGACGCGCAGCCCAGCTCCAGCACCCGGCTGGTCGCGACCCGCGGCGCCGACAGGCCGAAGAGATGCGCGACGGTCTGGAGATGCTCCGGGGACGTGGCCGGGAAGGAATGGGAGTCGTACGGGACCGTGTCGTAAGCGTCCCGGATCTGGTCGATGACGTCGGACATGTTCACTCCGTCGGCTTGAAATCGCCCGTTATGTGTCCTCCCCGGGCAGGCTCGGGCCGGCGGCCGTCTCGGCGGCCGCTCGGAACGGATCGCCGCCCCTCGGAACGACCCATCCTAACCATGGATCGGAGTCCTTTCCTAGCCGCATATGCGGGGATGGGCGACGGGGCTGGCCGGGTGTCGTCCCGGCCGTCTCAAGCCGCGGCGGCGACCCGTTCCAGGAACTCGTCCGGCCCATCGACCTCGACCAGCCGGCGGTTGCGGATCTCCAGGTAGCGGGTGCCGATGCCGCGCAGCATGCGCCGGTCATGGGTGACGAAGACGCAGGTCGTGTCATCGCGCGACAGCAGGTCCTCCAACCGCTCCCGCCCTGCGATGTCCAGGTGGTTGGTCGGCTCGTCCAGCAGGTAGATGTTGGGCTGGCGCAGCCGCAGCAGCAGGAAGGTGACCCGCAGCTGCTCGCCGTAGCTCAGGTTGCCGATCGGCGTCGCCTGCTTCTCGATGGGGATGCCGATATTGTGCAGCTCGCGCACCAGCTCGGCGTCGCGCAGGGTCGACGCCGCCTGCAGCGCCCGGTTCACCGGCAGTTGCCGCGGCAGGTCGGACAGGTGCTGGTCGAGGTAGCCCGGCCGCAGCTGCGGGTTGGCGGTGATCGACTGGCCCAGCGGCGCATCGCCCGCCGCGGCCCGGGTGATCGCCGCCATCAGGTCGCGGATCAGATGCGACTTGCCGGTGCCGTTCAGGCCCAAGAGTGCGATGCGGTCGCCGCGGCGCACGAATTCCTGCTCGATGCGCAGCAGCTCGCGCCCGGTCTCGGTGCGCACGACATGGTCCTTCAGCCGCACCAGCGTGGCGCGCTGCACCTCGGTGCTGTCCAGGTTGATGTCCCGCCGCGCCTCGCGATGCGCCACCGTGGCCTCCGCCCGGCGCTGCTCGGCGCGGGACGCCACGGCCTTGGCGCGCCGGGCCATGTCCGGGTTGTGTCCCTTCAGGTTGGACCAGATCGCCAGTCGCTTGGCGGCGCGCTCCAGCCGCTCGACCTCCTTCTCGTCGCGCTCGGCTTGCTGCAGCGCCGCCAGGTCCTCGCGGATCAGCTCCTGCCGCGCCTGGGAGAAGGAGGTGCCGTAGCTCCGCACCCGGTCGCCGCGCAGGATGATGGTCCGATTGGTGACGCGGTCCAGGAATTCGCGGTCATGCGACACCAGGATGAAGGGCAGGCGCAGATGCTCGGTCAGCCAGCGCTCCAGCCGCATCACCTTGCCGACATCGAGATGGTTGGTCGGCTCGTCCAGGATCAGCAGGTCGGGGTCGGCCAGCGTCGCCCGCGCCACCAGCAGCAGCCGCTGCCAGCCGCCGGACAGCTCGGCAACGGTCTGGGCGTGCCACAGCTCGGGGGCCAGCCCCAGCTCGTCCAGCACCACATCGGCGCGCCAGGCCTGGTCGTCGCGCGCCGCCCCGGGCAAGGCCGCGACCATGGCCTCGTGCAGGGTCAGCGACAGGATCGCGGCCGGCACCGCCTGCGGCACATGGCCGATCAGCAGGCCGCGCCGGCGCGCGATGCGGCCGCGGTCCAGCTCGATCTCGCCGAGCAGGGCGTTGATCAGCGTCGACTTGCCGCTGCCGTTGTCGCCGACCAGGCCGATGCGGTCGTCCGGGTGGACGGCGAAGCTGGCATCCTGGAACAGGGCCCGGCCGCCGATCTTGAGGGTGATGCCTTCGGCCTGGAGGAGCATGATGGGTCTCGGGAAACGGCGTTGGGCCGGGGAGGGTACCAGATGCCTGATCGGAAGACGAAAGATCGTGACCCGAAGGACCCGGCCGACGAAGCCAGGCGCCGGGACGAGGCGGCGCGCTGGAAGGAGGAGAACGCCGAGGCGATCAAAAGCGACAACGAACGGGTGGAACGGGAAGGATTGATCCTGGCGAAGTACCGGCGTCTCTGACGCTATTCGCCGTAGCCTGGGTTCGCATGGCAAACCCAACAGATCGACGCCGCCCCTGATCTCACCACGTTGGGTTCGTTCCGCGAACCCAACCAGATGCGGCTATCGCCAAGCGATCTTGCTATGCGCAAAAAAATGCGCATATGCTTGCCTATGTCCAAGCTTGACAGCCGCAAGACCTTGAATCGCACGCTGCGCCGTCCGACCAATCTCAACCTCTCGGTCGAGGCGACCGGCCGAGCGAAGGAATACGGCCTGAATATCTCCAGGATTGCCGAGGACGCCATCGTCGAGGCGGTACGCCGCCACGAGGGCGAGCGTTGGAAGGAAGAGAACGCCGAGGCGATCAAGGCTTATAACGAATGGGTCGAGCAGCATGGGCTGACCCTGCGATCGCTGCGTCTCTTCTAATGCGGTTTGACGTGCATCGGGTGGGCAGGCTCGGCGATACCCTGGTGCTGAACGTTCAATCGGAATTCCATGATCACCTGACCACGCGGATCGTCGTTCCGCTGATCCTTCTGTCAGACTACATAGGCCCGCCGCAGGGCCGATTGGAGCCGACCTTTCTGATCGGCGGGCAGCGCTATCTCTTGCAGACCGGACATATGGGGGCGGCTCAGGTTTCCGAACTAGGCGACGTGGTCGCCTCGCTGGCCGACCAGCACACAACCATCGTCGACGCCCTGGACTTCCTGTTCCAGGGCTTCTGACTACCCCTCGAACACCTCGTCCCAGGCCTCGCGCAGGGCCAGGTCGACATCCGCCATGGCCACCGGCAGGCCGAGATCGACCAGCGAGGTGACGCCGTACTGGGCCAGGCCGCAGGGCACGATGCCGGCGAAATGCGACAGGTCGGGGTCGACGTTCAGCGCCACGCCGTGGAAGGTCACCCAGTGCCGGATGCGCACGCCGATCGCGGCGATCTTCTTCTCGATCCCGTCGCGCTCGACCCAGATGCCGACGCGGCCCTCGCGCCGCTCGCCCTTCACCTGAAACCGCGCCAGGGTGCGGATCAGCCACTCCTCCAGCGAATGGACATAGGCGCGCACATCCGGGTCGCGCCGCTTCAGGTCGAGCATGACATAGCCGACCCGCTGCCCCGGCCCGTGATAGGTGTACTGGCCGCCGCGGCCGGTGCGGTAGACCGGGAAGCGGTCGGGCGTCAGCAGGTCGGTGTCATGGGCGCTGGTGCCGGCGGTGTAGAGCGGCGGGTGCTCCAGCAGCCACACCAGCTCCGGCGCGGTGCCGGCGCGAATCGCCGCCACCCGGGCCTCCATCGCCGCCAGCGCCTCGGGATAGGGCACGGCGCCGTCGTCGATGCGCCAGTCGGGGCCGCCGGAAGCGGCGGTTTCGGCGGGGATGGAAGACGGAATCGCGATCATCTCATCGGGCTGCTTGATCGGGCGCATCCGATCTGCTAATCCCCCCGCACCTCGGAAGGCAAGGCCCCTCGTGGGCGTGCCTGCCGTGCGGTCGTGGCGGAATTGGTAGACGCGCAGCGTTGAGGTCGCTGTGGGCTAACCCCCGTGGAAGTTCGAGTCTTCTCGACCGCACCATTCTTCGCAAGGCCCGCCCTCACCGGCGGGCCTTTCGCGTTTCAGCGGGTCAGCCTCCCGACGCGGCCCTTCCGCCCGGGCGGAACGCTGCCTATAACGGCTCGACCCGTAACGCTGTCCGGATCCCCTGATGTCCAGCGATCTGCGCGAAGCCGCCCTCGACTACCATCGTCTCCCGACGCCCGGAAAGATCGCGGTGGCCCCGACCAAGCCGCTGGCGACGCAGCGCGACCTGGCGCTGGCCTATTCCCCCGGCGTGGCCGCGGCCTGCGAGGCGATCGTCGCCGACCCGCAGGAGGCCTCGCGCGTCACCAGTCGGGCCAACCTGGTGGCCGTGATCTCGAACGGCACCGCCGTGCTGGGCCTCGGCAACATCGGCCCGCTGGCGTCCAAGCCGGTGATGGAGGGCAAGGGCGTCCTGTTCAAGAAGTTCGCCGGCATCGACGTCTTCGACATCGAGGTGAACGAGACCGACCCGGACAAGCTGGTCGACATCATCGTGGCGCTGGAGCCGACCTTCGGCGGCATCAATCTCGAGGACATCAAGGCGCCGGAGTGCTTCGAGGTCGAATCGAAGGCCCGGTCCCGGATGAAGATCCCGGTCTTCCACGACGACCAGCACGGCACCGCCATCATCGTCGCCGCCGCCATCACCAATGGGCTGCGCGTCGTCGGTAAGGATCTGAAGTCGGTCAAGCTGGTCACCTCCGGCGCCGGCGCGGCGGCGCTGGCCTGCCTCGACCTGCTGGTCGATATGGGCCTGCCGATCGAGAACATCTGGGTCACCGACATCGCCGGCGTGGTCTGGGACGGCCGCAACGAGCTGATGGACCCGCGCAAACAGCGCTACGCCCGCAAGACCGAGGCGCGGACCCTGGCCGAGGTGATCGGCGGCGCCGACATTTTCCTCGGCCTCTCCGCCCCGCGGGTGCTGACCGGCGACATGGTCAAGAGCATGGCCGACCGGCCGATCATCATGGCGCTGGCCAATCCGACGCCGGAGATCATGCCGGAGGAGGTCAAGGCCATCCGCCCCGACGCGGTGATGGCCACCGGCCGGTCGGACTATCCGAACCAGGTCAACAACGTCCTGTGCTTCCCCTTCATCTTCCGCGGCGCGCTGGATGTCGGCGCCACCGCGATCAACGAGGCGATGAAGATCGCCGCGGTGCAGGCCATCGCCGACCTGGCGATGCAGGAGGGGTCGGACATCGTCGCCACCGCCTATGGCGACCAGCAGCTCAGCTTCGGCCCCGACTACCTGATCCCGAAGCCCTTCGACCCGCGGCTGATCATCAAGATCGCGCCGGCGGTGGCGCGGGCAGCGATGGACTCCGGTGTCGCCACCCGGCCGATCGAGGATTTCGATGCCTATGTCGGCAAGCTGGAGGAGTTCGTCTTCCGCTCCGGCCTGGTCATGCGGCCGGTGTTCAACCAGGCGAAAGCCGAGCCCAAGCGCATCGTCTATGCCGAGGGCGAGGACGAACGGGTGCTGCGCGCGGTGCAGGTGGTGCTGGACGACCAGCTGGCCAAGCCGATCCTGATCGGCCGCCGCAGCGTGGTCGAGCGCCGGATCGAGAAGCTGGGCCTGCGGGTGAAGCTCGACCGCGATGTCGAGCTGGTCGATCCCGAGGACGATCCCCGCTACACAGAATACTGGCGCCTCTACTACCAACTCCTGGCCCGGCGCGGCGTCTCGCCCGACGTCGCCCGCACCGTGGTGCGCACCAACTCGACCGTGATCGCGGCGCTGATGGTGCAGAAGCAGGAAGCCGACGCCATGATCTGCGGCAGCTACGGCCCGTACCGGCCGCATCTGCGCGACGTCCTCAGCGTCATTGGCCTGGCGCCGGGGGTGACCACCCCGGCCGCGCTCAGCGCCCTGGTGCTGCCGCGCGGCACCTTCTTCCTGGCCGACACTTACATCACCCCGGACCCGACGCCGGAGCAGATTGCCGAGACCACGCTGCTGGCAGCGGAAGAGGTCAAGCGCCTGGGCATCGTGCCGAAGGTGGCGCTGCTGTCGCATTCTAACTTCGGCACTATGGACGGGCCGTCGCCAGTGAAGATGCGCCATGCCCTGTCGCTGATCCGCGAGCAGGCGCCGGACCTGGAGGTCGAAGGCGAGATGCATGCCGACGCCGCGCTGTCGGAGGAGATCCGCCAGCGGATCTTCCCGGACAGCAAGCTGACCGGCAGCGCCAACCTGCTGGTGCTGCCCTCGCTCGACGCCGCCAACATCGCCTTCAATATGCTCAAGGTGCTGGGCGAGGCGATCTCGATCGGCCCGATGCTGCTGGGCGTCGCCCGGCCGGCGCATATCGTCACCCCGTCGGTGTCGGTGCGCGGCCTGGTCAACGTCACCGCGATCGCCACGGTCGATGCGCAGCTGGCCGGGGCGGTCTGTCCGATCGACGCCCATGCGCGGCAGGCGTCGCACGTGGCGCTCGAAGCGCTGTCGGTCTGAGGTGGTAACGGCGCCCGACCCGCAACCGGCGGACGCCCAGGAGTACGGCCTGCCACCCGGCTTCGTGCAGGAGATCGAGGAGGCGCTGGACGACCATCGCCTCGCCGAGGTGGAGGAGCGGCTGGCACCGCTCCACTCCGCCGATCTGGCGGCGCTGCTCGAGGCGCTGCACCCGGATGACCGGCGCGTCGCCGTCGGCCTGATCCGGGTACAGCTGACCACCGACGCCGAGGCGCTGGCCTGGCTGAACGAGGATGTCCGGCAGGAGGTGCTGGACCTGCTCGGGCCGCAGGACGTCGCCGCGGCGCTGCAGGAGCTCGATTCCGACGACGCGCTGGCCCTGATCGAGACCCTCGACGAGGGCGAGCGCGACGCCGTCCTGGCCAATATCCCGGCCGAGGAGCGGCGGGTCCTGCTCGAAGGGCTGGACTTCCCGGAATACTCCGCCGGCCGGCTGATGCAGCGCGAGCTGGTGTCGGTGCCGGACTACTGGACCGTCGGCAAGACCATCGACTGGCTGCGCAGCGCCGAGAATCTGCCGGACGAGTTCTACAGCCTGTTCCTGGTCGATGCGCGTGGGCTGCCGACCGGCCAGCTGCCGCTGGCGCGCTTCCTGCGCGGCCGGCGTCCGGCCAAGCTGGCCGAGCTGGAGTTGGAGGACATCCACCCGATCCCGGCGGAGATGGACCAGGAGGAGGTGGCGCTGCTGTTCCGGCGCTATGCCATGGTCTCGGCCCCGGTGGTCGACCGCGACGGCAAGCTGTTGGGGGTCATCACCCTGGACGACGTGGTCGACGTCATCGACGAGGAGGCGGAATCCGACATCTTCCGCCTCGGCGGCATCGGCGAACAGAGCGACCTCTATCGCGACGTCGCCGCGACCACCCGCTCGCGCTTCTCCTGGCTGTTCGTCAACCTGCTGACCGCGGTGCTGGCCTCGTCAGTGATCGGCCTGTTCGAGGACACGATCAGCAAGGTGGTGGCGCTGGCGGTGCTGATGCCGATCGTGGCCTCGATGGGCGGCAATGCCGGCACCCAGACCCTGACGGTCGCGGTGCGGGCGCTGGCGATGCGCGAGCTGACCGACAGCAACGCCGTCCGCATCCTGTGGAAGGAGGTGCTGGTCGGCGTGATCAACGGCCTGCTCTTCGCCGCGATCGCCGGCGGGGTGGTGTGGCTGTGGTTCGGGGATCCGCGCCTGGCGGCGGTGATCGGCGCGGCCATGATCATCAACCTGCTGGCGGCCGCCTTCTCGGGCACTGTGATCCCGCTGGCGATGCAGCGCTTCGGGATCGATCCGGCGGTGTCCAGCGCCGTGTTCCTGACCACCGTCACCGACGTGGTCGGCTTCTTCGCCTTTCTCGGCCTGGCCGCCCTAATCCTGCTTTGAACCATCGCCCCATCCCGCCGGATCGCGGGATGGGGCTCGATCCGCATCCGCCTCAGGCGTTGCCGACAGTACCGGTGCTGGCGGTGACGCCGGCGCTCTTGGTCTCGCGCGCAGCCTTGATCACGTTGCTGGCGATGTTGACCGCCGGAATCGTGAGATTCTGGCCGCCGGGCACGCCCTTGACCAGGTGCTCGACAACCTCCTTGACCTTCTCCTCGCTGATCGTCTCGACGCCCGGCAACAGCGCGATTAGCGCCGCCAGCCCGACGACCTGGCCAAAGCGCAGGTCGCTCGCCACCGCCAGCTTCTTCAATGCCTCGCGCAGATCGGCTTCGCTAATGCCAGTGGATTCCACGTTCAATATGCCCTCCCTCACCGGATCCGGGGCTACTGCTCAATTGCAGTGCATATCCCGTCATGAATACCCAGGGTTGTACGAGGCGAGTGCAGCCGGTGTCCAGCCGTTCTCGCGAACGCAATGAGTCGACCCTGGCGGGGAGTCTACCCCGCCGGCCCTAGCAATGCGACCGTCCCATGACGGTCGGGCCGGCGGACCCCGTCGCAGCGGGATTTCGTCGTGTCGCCTGATTCGCTCAAGGAACGCTCGGGACTTCGGTCCTCATCCGCAGCCGGCCGCAAGAATAGCGGGAGCAGAGCCGGCTGCCGCGACCGGCCGTGACGGACGCTGCCGCCGGCCCTCCCGGCAAAATCCGCGACAGCGGCCGGTTCCCTGGCCTCGCACAGGCGAGTCGGGGACACGGCTCGCGCGATCGTCGCTGGAGCCGCAGGATCCTGTCGGATCAAGGACATAGCCCACGCAGCAAGCGGTCGCGTACGTCAATGAGCTGGAAATAAAATTTTATTCATTAAGTAATAATGTAACTTTTCCTCAGAAATGAAAGAACTCAATCCAATGATAGAACTTATAAGAGGTCAATTTCATCGGTCTATTTCATCGGTGAAAAGTAAAAAACGGGAATTTCCATGGACAGACCTATCGTTTTTTGCCTGAATGCCGGCTGGCTAGCCCTGTGGGCGGCGGCCGGGCTGTCGGCTTGGCAAGGGTTCTTGGAGGAGGAAAAACAATGGGTCTTCTTGACGGCCTGCTTGGAGACGGCGGATTGCTCGGCGGCCTGCTGGGCAATGACGGTCTCCTGGGCGGCCTGCTGGGCAGCGACGGCCTTCTCGGCGGTCTGCTCGGCGGTGACGGCGTGCTCGGCGATCTTCTTAGCGAGGATCTCCTCAGCGGCGTGATCGGTACGGTGAAGAGCGTCCTGGGCTCCCTGGACGGCCTGATCCTGGGCACCTCCGAGGGCGAAGGGCTCCTCGGCGGCGTCTTCGGGCTGGTCGACGGGCTGCTCAACGGCGTGCTCGGCGGCGCGCTCGGCACCGACCTGACGGGCAACCTGCTCGGTGGGGTCGAGGATCTGCTCGGCAACATCCTGCATGGCGACCTGTTGGGCGGCGTCCTCGGCGGCGTGCTCGAGACGGTCAGCGGCCTGCTCGGCGGCATCCTCGACGGCGACCTGCTGGGCGGCGTC
>NZ_JBCNNF010000005.1:0-45284 GCF_039594555.1 Inquilinus sp. | reverse complement strand
CAACCGGCGACCATCGATGTCGACGCCTATCCGGGCCACCCCTTCAAGGCCCATGTCGCCAGCATGAGCCCGGGCACGGGGTCGGATTTCTCGGTGCTGCCGCCGGAGAATGCGACCGGCAACTGGATCAAGGTGGTTCAGCGCCTGCCGGTGCGACTGGAGCTGGACGGGACCGACCCGGCCTGGCCGCTGTTCTCCGGCATCAGCGCCACCGTGCGGGTCGACACTGGGTATCGCAGCAGCTGGCGAAACGTGTTCATGACCGCCTTTGCGGCGGAGGCAGGGCGATGAGCGCCGTCACCCTGTCCCGCGCGGCGGCGGATGGCCGGCGGACCATCATCGCGGCGGCGCTGCTGGCGACCTATCTGCAGGCGGCCGCGATCTCGCTGCCCAACGCCGCGCTGCTCCACATCCAGGGCAGCCTGTCGATGGCCGATGACGAGGCCGGGTGGATCTTCTCCGCTTATATCGCCGCCAGCCTGGTCACCATGCCGATGGCACGATGGCTGGCGGGCTGCTTCGGGCGGAAGACGGTGTTCCAGCTGTCGCTCGTCGTCTTCGCCGTCGGCCTGGTGCTCGCCACGCTGGCGACCACATCGTTGCAATTCGTCGCCGCCCGCATCCTGCAGGGCAGCGCCAGCGGCCCGATCGCGCCGCTGGCGCTGGCGATCCTGCTCGACACCGTGCCGGCCCCGCGCCATCCCCGCATCAGCCTGGCCTGGACCGTGACGCTGGTGCTGGGCATCGTCAGCGGCCCCAGCCTCGGCGGCTGGCTGTGCGAGGAATATGGCTGGCCCGCAATCTTCCACTTCGGCCTGTTGCTGGCCGGGGTCTGCCTGCTGGCGATGGCGCTGTCGCCGCCGGAGCGGCGGACGGGCCCGGCGCCCCTCGACCTCTTCGGCCTTGCAACCTTCTCGCTCGGCGTCATCGGGCTGCAGATGCTGCTCGACCGCGGCGAGCGGGTCGAGTGGTTCGATTCGGTCGAGAGCCGGGTCGAGGCCGGCGTGGCGGCGCTCGGCTTCGGCCTCTACCTCGCTCATGTCGTGACCAGCCGTGCGCATTTCCTCGACAAGGCGCTGGTCCGGGACCGCAACTTCGTGTTGTCGACGATCCTCTTCTTCGGTTTCGGCTTCGTGCTGCTGCCGACCATGGCCCTGACCTCGCCGATGCTGGACGAGCTGATGGGCTACCCGGCCGACACCACCGGCCTGATGACGGCGCCGCGTGGCGTCGCCCTGGTGGCGGCGCTGGTCCTGACCCTGCGCGCGCCGGCTCGGATCGACCCCCGGCTGCTCGTGCTCGGCGGCATCGCCCTGGTGGTCACCGCGACGTGGCGGATGCTCGGCTACTCGCCCGGTATGGACTGGCGCCCCGTGGTCGTCGCCGGCGCGCTGCAGGGCGCCGGCCTCGGCATCCTGATGCCGGCGCTGACCAGGACGGCGTTCAGCACGCTGGATCCGGCGCTACGGCCGGAGGGCACCGTGCTGTTCAACCTGTCGCGGCTCTACGGCAGCACGATCGGCATCGCGCTGGTGCAGACCTTCTTCCATCAGAACACCCAGGCCATGCACCTGGCGCTGGCCAAAACCCTCGTCCCCGGCCGCGCCGGGGCCCATGTCGCGGATGCGGTCTCCGGCCCGGGGCTCGCCGCGCTCAACCATCTGGTGACGGGTCAGGCCGCTTTTGTCGGGATCATCGGCCAGTTCAAGCTCATGATGATCGTGATGCTGGCCGTGGCCCCGCTCGCGCTGTTCCTGCGCCGGCCGCGCCCGGCCGGCTAACGCCTGGCGGCCCATCCGACGACCGGCCGCGAGTTGTGCCTACCTTGACCCCGTGCGGCGATACCATCGTCTACTGTCGGGCGGGGAAGGGGGATGCGACATCTATTCTCGAGCGGGCTTATCCCGCTCGACGCCGAACCCGGCCGCGGCGAATGCCCGGTCAACTCGGACACAGGAAGACAAACATGCCAGCCCCGGATTCGCTTCGCGACACGAGGATCCCTCTCGCCCATGGGTCCGGGGCGATGCCCGCCGTCGGGTTCGGCACGTTGATCCCGGACCCCGTCGCGACCCGGCAGGCGGTCACGACGGCGCTGGAGGCGGGGTTCCGCCATTTCGACTGCGCGGAACGCTACCGCAACGAAGAGGCGATCGGTGACGCCTTCCAGGCTGCCTTCAAGGCCGGCATGGTCCGGCGCGAAGATGTCTTCATCACCACCAAGCTGTGGAACACCAATCACCGGCCGGACCGGGTCAAGCCCGCCTTCGATGCCAGCCGCCGGCGGCTGCAGGTCAACGATATCGATTGCTACATCATCCACACCCCCTTCGCCTTCCGGCCGGGTGACGACCAGGACCCGAGGGATGAGAACGGTCAGGTGATCTACGATTCCGGGGTGACGCTGGCCGAGACGTGGCACGCGCTGGAGCGCCTGGTGGATGAGGGCCGGTGCAAGTCGATCGGTCTGTCCGACATCACGCTGGAAAAGCTGCGAGAGATCGTCGCCGTGGCCCGGATCAAGCCCGCCGCGGTGCAGGTCGAATCCCATCCCTATCTGCCGGAATGGGAACTGCTCGACTTCTGTCGCCAGCACGGCATCATCCTGCTGGCCTTCGCTGCGCTGGGGCACGGCATGGAGCCGAATCTGCTGGACGATCCCGTGATCACGGCGATCGCCCGGCATGTCGGAAAGACGCCTGCCCAGGTCGCGCTGGCCTGGGCCGTGCAGCGCGGCACGGCGTTCCTGACCACCTCGACCAAGCCGGACAGGATCCGGCAGAGTGTCGATATCTCGGCCCTGCCCGAGGACGCGATGAGGGAGATCCGGGACCACATCACGACGAACGTCCGGTTCAACAGCGTGGTGCAGACCGGCGTGCCCGGCTTCATTCCCCGGACCAGGTGAGCCGATGCGGATGTCCGATCACTTCGTGAGCATGGAGATCGGGAGGACCGGCGATGGCACGTTTGCGTTCGCTCAATGTGGGTTTGCCGCGCGATATCCCGTGGCGGGGGCAGACGGTCCACACCGGCGTCTGGAAGACGCCGGTGCAGGGGCGGCGCATGGTCCGGCGCCTGAATATCGATGGCGACGGGCAGGGTGATCTCACGGGGCATGGCGGCGAGCATCGGGCCGTCTATGTCTACCAGCTCGATTCGTATCGCTACTGGCAGCAATGGCTCGGCCGAAGCGACTTCAGTCATGGGATGTTTGGCGAGAACTTCACCGTCGACGGCCTGCCCGACGACGAGGTCTGCATCGGCGACCGCTTCCGCGTCGGTGGCGCCGTGCTGGAGGTCACGCAGCCGCGCGTGACCTGTTATCGGCTCGGCATCCGCATGGACGAGCCGCGGATGCCAGCTCTGCTCGTCGCTCATGATCGGCCGGGCTTCTATTTTCGTGTGATCCAGGAAGGCGAGGTCGGTGCCGGCGACGAGATCGTGCAGGTCGCGGCCGGTCCCGAAGGCATGACCGTCGCCGCGACCAACGCGCTTCTGTACAAGCCCGGCCATCCCAGGAGCGAGCTGGAGCGCGCGTTGCGCATCCCCGCCTTGAGCGCCGGCTGGCGCGGCTCGTTCCAGGTGCTGTTCGACCGTGCGGATGGCGGCGATGTGACGGGCAATCCCGGGCTCGCCCCCCGGTCGGGGCCGCCCCCGGCTTGGACAGGCTTCCGGCCGCTGCGAGTGTCGCGCAAGCACCGCGAAAGCAGCCTGGTGACGTCGCTGACGCTCGAGGCCACTGACGGACATCCCCTGGCAAGGGCGCTGCCGGGGCAGTTCATCGTGCTCCGGCTGAAGCCGGCGCCGGATGCGCCCGCACTCCTGCGAAGCTACTCCTTGTCGGATGAGCCGAGCGACACACGCTACCGCGTGAGCATCAAGCGGGAACCGCATGGCGCCGCCGGATCCTATATCGACAGCGTGGTCCAGGTCGGAGACCTGATCGAGACCGGCGCCCCGCGCGGAAGCTTCACCCTGGCGGCGGGCGATGGGCCTGTCGTGCTGCTGAGCGCCGGGATCGGCGCCACGCCGGTTCTGGCGATGCTCCATGCCTTGGCCGCCGCCGCGTCTCAGCGAGAGGTGTGGTGGATCCACGGCGCGCGCGACGGGGCCGAGCACCCCTTTGCCAGTGAAGTCCGAGTCCTCCTTTCGGCTCTGCCTCACGGCCGCAGCCACATCCGCTACAGCGCGCCGCGCCCCGGCGACCGGCCGGCTCTCGATTTCGACGCGCCCGGCCGGCTGGGTATCCAGCTGCTCCAGGATTTGGGCGTGCCGCAGGACGCAGACTTCTATCTGTGCGGGCCGGCCACCTTCCTCGCCGGTTTCACCACCGGACTGCAGGCCTGGGGCGTTGCGGCAGGCCGGATCCACAGCGAGATCTTCGGATCGGGACCATCGATGACGCCGGGCGTGGTGGCCACGCCCCGGAAGCCGCCGCATCCGCCCGAAGGACCCGATGGTACCGGCCCGCTCGTCTCATTCGCCCGGAGCAGCCTTACCGTCCGGTGGGGTGCGGGATTCAACAGCCTCCTCGAACTCGCCGAAGCCTGCGACGTGCCGGTGAGATGGGCTTGCCGGAGCGGTGTCTGCCACAGCTGCGAGACGGGTCTCGTGAACGGATCTGTCAGCTATGAGCCTGATCCGCTCGATCCGCCCGCGGAGGGAAACGTGCTGATCTGCTGCTGCCGCCCATCCGGGGATATCGCGATCGAACTGTAGTCGGACGGGACATCGACAGGCTATCCCGCGGTAAGCCGCGTTTGGAGATCAGTGCGCGGTTTCGAGGGCCGTCGTTAGGTCGCACCGATCGCGAACCGTGCGACACGGCCGGTCCTGCTGTGTCCGGTCCCAGTGTGCATACGCGATGACCGCGGGCAACTGCGCCCGAACATGTCCGCTTCGTAGAGCCGGTGTGACGGCCGCATTCGGGCGCGCTCAGAGTCCGACGCTGACCGAGAGGCGCTGAATTCCGCGGTTCGAGCGATGTCCGGAATCGGAACAATGTTTCCTATGGCCGGAAATGGCGCAGGCCGGCCGGGCGGGAGGACCTCCATCCCGACCGGCGAGATGTATCGATGGTCAGGGTCCGCGATGCCGTCAGAGATCGAGTTGTTCGGAGAGGCTGAGGGCATCGTCAACCTCAATGCCGAGATAGCGGACGGTGCATTCGAGCTTCCGATGGCCGAGCAGAAGTTGAACCGCCCTTAGATTGCCGGTCTTGCGCTAGATCTGGGCGGCTTTGGTGCGACGCATCGAGCGTGTCCCATAGCATGGACAATCGAGGCCAGCCTCTGCCACCCATCCCGGGTCCGCTTGAGAGGGGCCTAAAGTCTGACCGTTTGTGGAGCCAAAAGCAAAAATCCAACGGCGGGATCCATCAGCGCGCCTCTGCGGACCATGATTTCCGGTTTCGAACTAAGGACGCGGCGACCGCTTATGGCGCTTGGAACAACGGTTCACACCCCCTGGTAGACCAATCGTGTGAAGAAGTCGGGCGAAATCAGGAACTGGCCCCACTTCGCGTCATGGGCCGCAGTCGGCTTCGCGGCGACGATGTCGTCCACTGGGCGGCCCTGACGCTTCAGCGTCGCGACGTTCTCGCGGATGTCGACCAGCATGTCGCGATAGGCAGCGAGCCCGGCCCGGTCGCTCACCGGGTCGCCGTGACCCGGGATCACGATCGTCTTGGCGGTTGCGACGGCCAGGATGCCCTCTGCCGCCTTGATCGTGCCGTCGATGCTGCCGCCGGTGGAGTAGTCGATGAACGGATAGATGCCGTTCCAGTAGATGTCGCCGCAATGCAGCACATCGGCCTCGCCGAAGGTCACCGTCAGGTCGCCGTCCGTATGGGCAGGGCCCGGATGCCTGAGGGCGATCGTCGCGCCGTTCAGGTTCAGCGTCTTCTCCGCGCCCACCAGTTCCGACGGCACGGCTGACAGGGGAGGCGACGGAAAGGTGTAGTCCCAATCCTCGACCCGCTGGGCCGACAGCAGGTGCCTGTGCGTGTTCTCATGCGCGATGATGGCCGCGCCGTCCTGGTTCAGCCACTGGTTCCCGTCGGTGTGGTCGAAGTGCCAGTGGGTGTTTATCAGATGCGTGATCGGCTGCCGGCCCAGGCCTTTGGCGGCCTCCAGGATCCGCGGGCGCGACGCCGTGATGCCGGCGTCGACGAACACCTTGCCGTCGGGGCCGGTCAGAACCGCGATGTTGCCGCCCGATCCTTCGAGGATACTGACGCCCCGGCGCAACGAATGGACCGTGATGCGCCGCTTGGCAGCGTCGTCACGGATCAAATCCACGATGTCGCGCGCCTCGACGAAGGCCTGGGCGGGCGTGAGCCAACCGCCCAGGGCGGCCGCCCCGGCCGCAACGGCACAGCAGGTACAGAAGCCGCGACGGGACATGACATGGTGATGCGGCATGGACATGCGGGATCCTTTGCGTGAGGGGGCGGCGTCGAGCCGCGACGGAACGGCCGGTCGGATTCGACCAGCGCGAACTCTGCACCGTCCGGCGGTGCGCGTTGATGACCCGGCGGCGCATTAACATGACCAAGAGGATCATTCGCCTTCCCGGCGGAGTGTCGCCCGGAACGATGATGACAGTGGAAGGCCGGGTGGTCCACTGAGGGCGGAAGATTGATCCCATCGGTCATGACAACGCGCCTTCCGGTCATCAACGCGCGGCGCGTCAGAGCGCAGGATCTCACCGGCCTCCGGCACCGGTGCTGGCGGCCAAAATCGGTTCTTTGCCTGGGCCGCGCATGTCCAGAGGACACCATGAGACTTGAGAGCGCCTATTCCCACCCCGAGACCCTCCAGCGGCTGCGAGCGGCGCTGGAGGGCAGGGGATTCCGTATCTTCGCGGAGGTCGATCACCGGGCCGCCGCCCTGTCGGTCGGGCTGGACATGCCGGCGACGACCGTCCTCGTCTACGGCAATCCGAAGGGCGGCACCCCGCTCATGCTCGCCGCGCCGGATTTCGCCCTGGAGCTGCCGCTGCGGGTGCTGGTGCGCGAAGGGGAGGGCGGGACGGTCTTCGTGACATACAACCCCTCGGCCGCGTTCGAAGGCCGGCATGGATTGCCCGCTGGGATGACCGAGAGGCTGGCCCCGGCCGAAGCGCTGATCGCCGGTGCCATAGCGTCGCCGGCCGCCGGCTGAGCCGCTCTCACCGTCACCGGCTTTCCGAAAACAGGATCTCACTATGACAAATGATCAAAAGGCGGCAGCGGGACCGTCGCCCGATCCCGTGTCGCGCCGAAGTTTCCTCGCGGCGTCGGCGGGCGCTGCCGGCGCGGTCGCCGCCGGCCACACAGCTTTGGCCGACACCATCGCGGACGTGCCGGCGCGAGAGCCGGGCGACGTGCTGGGCGCTTACAGCGAACGCTCGGAATACGTCCACATCGCGCGCATTCCCGAGGCTGGCCCAGGGATCCGCAACGTCGATCCGGCCGACGCGATCAACTCGAAAGCGCCGCTCGACCAGCTCCTCGGCACGATCACGCCGTCGGACCTGCACTATGTGCGCAGCCATGCCGGCACGCCGAACATCGATCCGGCCAAGCACCGCGTGCTGGTGCACGGCATGGTGGCCAAGCCGCTGGTGCTGACGATGGCCGACATCCGGGCCATGCCGTCGATCTCCCGCGTGGCCTTCCTCGAATGCACCGGCAACGGGTGGGAGAACTGGAAGACCGCGCCGGACGACGTCACCGTCCAGAACACGCACGGCCTGGTCAGCACGCATGAATGGACGGGCGTGCCGCTGTCCTTCCTGCTCGACCTCGTCGGCGTCGATCGCGCATCCAAATGGATGCTGGCGGAGGGTGACGACGGGGCGGCCGTGGCCCGCAGCATCCCGCTGACCGACGAGGTGATCGGGGAGGCGATGCTGGCCTACGGGCAGAACGGCGAGCCGCTGCGGCCCGCCCATGGCTTCCCGCTGCGGCTGTTCATCCCAGGATTTGAGGGCAATCTCAGCATCAAATGGCTGCGCCGCCTGAAATTCGGGGACCAGCCGTTCATGACGCGGTGGGAGACGGCCCGCTACACCCAGCTTCTGGCGAATGGCAAGGCGCGCCAGTTCCAGCTGCGGCAGGAGGTGAACTCGGTCATCACCTCGCCCTCCGGGATGATGCAGATCAGCCCCGGCTACAACCGCGTCACCGGGCTGGCCTGGAGCGGCTACGGCAAGATCGACTGGGTGGAGGTCAGCACCGACGGCGCAAAGACCTGGAGCCGGGCCCGCCTGAACGGGCCGGTGCTGTCGAAGGCCCAGACCCGCTTCGACATGGACTGGGTGTGGGATGGGACGCCCACGAAGATCGTCAGCCGCTCCACCGACGAGAGGGGCAACGTCCAGCCCGACCGCAAAGCCTTTATCGCGGCCATGGGCGAGAATGCCCTGTTCCACTACAGCGCCCAGCAGACCTGGAGCATCGATGCGGCGGGGAAGGTGCGCAATGTTCTCGATTAGCAAGACGGTGCTGGCCTGTCTGGCGGCCTGCGTGCTCGGCGGCTCGGCCGCGGATGCGTACGAGTTCGGCCGCCCGGCGACGCCGGACGAGATCAAGGCCTGGGATATCGACGTGCGGCCGGACGGGGCCGGACTGCCCGACGGCGGCGGCACGGTGACCCGCGGCAAGGCGGTCTATGACGAGAACTGCGCGGCCTGCCATGGCGACGCGGGCCAGGGGGGCTACAGGGACCGGCTGGTCGGCGGGCAGGGCACGCTGGCGACCAGCCAGCCGGTGAAGACCGTGGGCAGCTACTGGCCCTATGCGACGTCGCTGTTCGACTATGTGCGCCGCGCGATGCCGTATCCGGCCCCGGGATCCTTGAGCGATGACGACACCTACGCGGTGGTCGCGTATCTCCTCAACCTCAACGGGATCGTGCCTGCCGGTGCCACGCTGGACAAATCCAGCCTGCCGAAGATCACGATGCCCAACCGGGACGGCTTCATCCCGGAGCCCGAATTCCGGGTGATCACCAACTCAAGGTAGCGGCGCATCGCCCTGGATCCGCCGCCCGGCCGAGGCCGCCTCGCCGGCGCGGCGGATCTCACCCGGGCGGACACCGTGCCGTCGGTGCATCGCCCGGCTCAGCGCGCTTTCCGACTGGTATCCGACCTCGGTCGCGACCTGTGCCGGGGCGGAGCCTCGCATTAGCTGGCGCCGCGCCAGGCCGAGCCGCAGATCGGTCAGGAAGGCGAGGGGCGGGTAGTTTACGGCCGCACGGAACGCCCTGACCAGGGTCGCACGCGAGGTTGCGGCGATGGCGGCCAGCTCGGCCAGGGTCCAGGGCCGAGCGGGTTCGCGCAGCATCGCCAGGACGGCGCGTGCCGTGCAGCGATTCCCGAGCAGGCGCGGCAGATCGCCGGATGCGCCGCTGGCCGCGAGATGCGCCCGCAGCAGCATCACGAACAGGGCGCTGGCCAGATTGATCGTGATCGCGGCCGCCCCGGGCCGATCCGCGTCCAGCTCGTCGCGGATGGTCTCGAGCAGGCGCCGCGACTCCAGCGCATCGGTCCATTCCGGCCCGCGCAGCAGGATCAGCTCGGGCAGGGCGGCGATCACCAGGCTCTCCGCCGCCGCTTCGAACTGCAGCCGGCCGCAGATGATCTGGGTGTCGGGCTCGGTGTCGAGGCTGGCCTTGTGTCGGATGGCGTTGCGATAGGTCCTGACCGTGTCGGCCTGCACGCCGCTCGCGCCCGGCAGGGCTCGCAGCACATGCGGGTCGCCATGCGGCAGCAGGACCACATCGCCGGCCGCCAGCCGCAGCGGTGCGCGGCCGGCCACCTCGAGCTCGCACTCTCCGCGCGTCAGCATGTGGAAATAAGCCCAGCCATGACGGTCGGCCGGATGGGGTGACGCCCAGTTGCCGCCGAAGTCGCAGAGCTCGTCGAGGAAGGGACGGACCTGCAGGAGCTGCGCCAGGCTGCTCAGCGGATCGTCGGGCGTTTCCGACGGCGCGGAAATGCCCGGAACGGCCTGGCGCCGCGCCATGGTCACGCGGCCTTGGCGTAGGTGAAGCCCGCGCGCTGCAGCTCGACCATGAAGGCAACCACGCTGGGGACCAGGATGGCGCCGGGGATGAGGCCGTTGGTCAGCTCGGCCGCGATGACGTCGGCGGGCGTCGCCGCGAAGTCCGGTATGCCGTGGAGCCTGCGGGCGATGGCATGAATGGAATCGTGACACGCGATGAACACCGCGCCGCGACGCTGCAGCGAGGGGATGTTGTTGCTGGCAGGCCCGTAGAAGCCTTCGAGGTCCTGCAGGTCATCCGCGGGCGAGACGCCGGGCTTTTCGAGAATGAAGCTGTTCGCGGCGGGCTTGCCATCGGTCAAGCCTGCCAGCTTGTATCTGTCCCAGGTCGGCTGGTCGAACAGCGCCAGATGGGCGGTGCCATGGACCGCGGCGACGGGCAGGAACTCCGGATTGCCGAGGGCGAAGACCTGGCCGTTGATCGCCTCGCGCATCAGGTTGAGCCATGGCGTCGACAGCTCGGTCACCTCCCACATCTGGCGCGACCGGTACCGGTAGGTGAGGACATCGCCGGCGGCCTCCTGGTCCCAGCTGTCGGGCGACGTCAGCATGAAGGGCACCGTCTGGAAGCCGCGCCGGCGCGGTGCCGCGGTCAGCCGAACGGCAAGCTCCCCGAGCTCGCCCGTCGCCGGCGTGGGAGCCGGGAGCTGCCGGGCTCCTGCCGCGACTGGCCGGGCGGCGCCCGCCGCGGCGGCGAGGGCGGTGGCCTGGCCCATGAGGCGCAGGGCGGTTCGGCGGCCTGTCGGCGAAAGGATGCTGTCCATGAGATCTGTCCTGGGGAGGGAAGGCAGGCGGGGGCCGTGCGTGAGATCCTCGGCGAGGCCGGTGCCAGGCTGGCGGTGACCGGTATCGCCCCGAGCGTCAAAGAGAGTGTCAGTAGGCGTAGACGTTGGCCGATGCCCGGACGAGCTTCTCGACATAGCCGGCGACGGCTTGGAGGGGCTTCTCATCCGTCAGGCCGTAATCCGCGGCGAGCCTGTCGAAGCTGGGATAGCCGATCCAGACGCGGTTCAGCCGGTCTTGCCAGACGAGCACGCGCAGCGGCAGGTCGATTCCGGCCGCCTGGTTGTCCTGCATGATCTTGGTGCCGACCTTCGGATTGCCGAACACGACTACCTGGGTCGGGCGCAGTTCCAGCCCGGCATCCTTGGCGTTGGCCCCGTGATCGAAGGTGGCGAAGACCGGGACCTTGTCGGCGGCGAGCTGCGCCTTGATCCGGGCGACTGTCTCGTCGGCGCCGAACTTGCTTTCCTGGGCGACGACGATGTGCGGGTCGACATCCGGGCCGAGGCCGGCCTTGTAGGCCTCCGCGATCTCCCGGGCCAGGCCGGTCATGTCGACGCCTTCCTTGTTGGTCAGCAGCGTCACGCAGACCAGCTCCTCGGCAGCCGTGAACCGGCTCAGATAGGAGCTGAAGCCCGGCGAGCTGCCCTTGATCTCCATGAAGCCGGGATGGTGGGTGAACTCCCACCCCGCCATCGCCGGCACGACCTTGCCGTTGGCCAGGGTGGTCGGCTTGTAGATCAGCTCGCGATCGGCCTTGTCCTTGACCAGGACGCTGCCGGCCAGGGCGATGTCCCACTTGCTGATGTCCTCGGCCGAGGACCAGATGCCGCCGAACGCGTAGAGGCCGGCGGAGGCGTCGGTCCCGACCGGGGTCATCCGGCCGTCGGCCTCCCGGTAGCCCGTCGCCGGCTCGACCGGGTCGATATACTCGACCTGCGACGTGAACTTGACGTGCTGGTTGACGCCGGGCTGCGGCATGGGTCGATCGAGGAAGCTCCTGGTCGGCAGGTCGCGGGCGAACATGGTGCTGGTCAGACCCAGCGCCTCGATCTGATACCTGGTCACATAGTCTTGATAGGTCATACCGCTGGCCTTCTCGACAACCAGGCCCAGCAGGATGAAGTTGGTCGCGCTCAGCCGGGCATCCGTCCCGGTCTCGAACAGCAGCTTTTTGTCGCGGACGAGGTTCAGCAGATCGGCCGGTTGGTATGCCTTGGTGACGTCGAAGCCGTTGTCCCGAAAATCCGGAATCCCCGACGAATGCTGCAGCAGCTGCAGGATCGTCACCTTGCCCCAATCCGCCGGCAGGTCGGCGACGTAGTTCGACACGGGGTCGTGGACGTCGAGCTTGTGCTGCTCCTGCAGCTGGAACACGGCGACCGCGGTGAATGCCTGGGTGATAGGGCCGATGTTCCACATCGTCCTGGTGGAGGCGAGCTCGTCATTGTCCAGGTTGATGCGACCATAGCCGGCCGAGCGCGGAATATACGGCGCCTGCACGATCGCCATGGTGATGCCGGGCAGGCGGTTCTTGGCGACGAAATCAGCGATCATCTTGTCGATGGTCTCGCCATGGCTCTGCAGCACGGCGCTGCCGCGCGTGGTCGGGTAGCGGTCCGTCGCGACGGGCTGGGCGGCGAGCGCAACCGGTACGCTGGAGAGGGAGGCGAGCAGAGTCGCCGCCAGGAGGTGACGTTTCCCGAACAAGCTTGCGTACTCCAAGGAACAGGGGGCTGGTGCGAGTGGGTGTCGGATGGCGCTCTGCGGTCGGCCGATGAAGGTTTAATTCGATCCTCGATTGGACGGGATGCCCCCAGGGCTCAATGAAATGACCGATCGGATCAAAACCGATCGTGTCACGAGGAGCGCCGGGTCCACGTGCCCGCCTTCGCGGCGAGCTCGATCGGGACCGGCGATCGGCTGTGGCGGCGAAGCCGGTCCAGGTCGGCAGGCCAGGGGCTACTTGCCGAAGGCGCCGGCGATCTGGCCCACGAGCGTGGCCCAGGGCATGTCGAGCGCGCCGTAGACCGCACCCGCCTCCGGCCGCCCGTTGTCCTTGAGGATCTCGACCATCAGGGTCGCGTAGTCGGACAGGACGACCCCGGCCTGCAGCATGCGCAGCAGGCCTGCCTGCCGCTTGGTCTCGCTGAAGGTGCCGGACGCGTCGACGGCCACATACGCGTCCAGCCCCCGCGCGACGGCGGTCATCGCCGGGAACGCGGCGCAGACCTCCAGCGAGATGCCGGCGAAGATCAGCTTGCTGCGGCCGGTAGCCTCGATCGCCTGGGCGACGCGGGCGTCGTCATAGGCGTTGACGGTGGAGCGGTCGATGATCTCGATGCCGGGCAGGGCGTCGACGAGCTCGGGGAAGGTCGGTCCCCACATGCTGTCACGCGCCGTGGTGGTGACGACGATCGGAAGGCTGAGCGCCTTCGCCGCCTTGGCCAGGGCGACGACATTGTGCTTCAGCTCGCCGGTCGAATAGTCACGGACGCCGGTCATCAGGCCGATCTGGTGATCGACGAGAATCAGCGCGGCATTGTCGGTGGTGAGCGGCTCATAGCTGCGAACGGACATGGCATCCTCTGCGAGGCTTCGGTTCTGATGGCGTGGTGAGGCGGGGCTCTGCGCTTCGAGGTGGAAGCGCCCGGGCCAGCCGTCGTGACGACCGGAAGCTAGTCCCTGGCCCAGCGGCCCAGAAGTCGGCTAAACCGGAACCCAGCGTCCGTATGGGCGAACGATAGGGCAGGGCATGCTGGACCTGAACGATTTCTTCTACTTTGTGCAGATCGTCGATCGGGGCGGGTTCACCGCGGCCGGACGGACGCTGCGGGTGCCCAAATCGACGCTCAGCCAGCGCATTCAGCAGCTCGAAGGCAGCCTCGGCGTGCGGCTGCTGAACCGCACGTCACGGCGCTTCGGAATGACCGATGCGGGAGAGGATTTCTACCGCCACGCGGTGGCGATGCTGCGGGAGGCGGAGCAGGCCGAGACGGTGGTCCGCCAGCGCCTGGCGGAGCCGAGCGGGACAGTGCGGTGCACCGCCGGCGTCGCCACCATGCAGTTCGCGATGTCGGACATCATCGCCGACTTCCTGGCCCAGTATCCGAAGGTGAATGTCGTCGCGCATGCGGCGGACCGGACGGTCGATATCATCGGCGAGAACTACGACATCGCCATCCGGGCGCATTCGGATCCGCTGCCGGATTCCAACCTGGTGCAGCGGACGCTCGCCCCGGCCCCCTGGTTCCTGTTCGCGGGGACGGACTACCTCGCCGCCCATGGCGCGCCGAGGACGCCGCAGGAGCTGCAGGCCCATCCCTCGCTGTTCATGATGCGGACGGGGGTCGCCCCGGTCTGGCGGCTTCGCCACGCGCGGCAGGCGAAGAACGAGATCGTGATGCCGCTGGCTCCTCGGCTGCTGGGCGACGACATGGTCGGCCTGCAGCGGGCGGCGATCAAGGGCCTCGGGGTGGTCGCGCTGCCGGGGTATGTGTGCCGGGCGGCGGTGCGGTCGGGCGCGCTGCAGCGCGTGCTGCCCGACTGGCTGGCCGGGGATTCCACCATCACCGCCCTGATTCCCTACCGGCAGGGGCTGCTGCCCTCAGTTCGCGCCTTTCTCGACCATCTGGCGGCGGAGTTCCCGAAGGCCGTCCTGATGTAGATCGTTCGTCCTGACGGACGATGCGTTTCAAATTCGGCGGCTTCCCGGTCGATACGCCCGGCTCCTAGTTTGGCCTCCGTCACAACCATCGTGCTGGAGTAGCCGGCGATGCAGGCGATCGACAGAGATCTCGAAATTCCGGTCCTCACCGAAAGGCTTGGGCGCATAGTCGCGGGGGTTCCTCACGCCATCGGGGCGGGATTTACCGCGCATCACTTCTCGGAGGAGATGTTCGGCGGCGAGATGGATCCGCTGCTGATGGCGGATGACTTCACGATGGAGGCGCCGACCTTCGAACCCCACCTCCATGCCGGCATCTCCGCCGTGACAGTGATGTTCGAGGACTCGATCGGCGAGTTCCTGAACCGGGACACGCTCGGCCATAACATCGCGTTGAAGGCAGGCGATCTGTACTGGCTGGCCGCGGCCAGCGGCGCCGCCCATGAGGAGCGGCCCGAGGCCGGGGCGCGGACGCATGCCCTGCAGATCTTCGTCAACCTTCCGGCACGGCTGAAGGCGGAGCCGGCGCGCTCGCTTCTCGTGCGGGCGGGGGACGTGCCGGTCATCGAGGGGAAGGGGCACCGCGTCCGGGTCCTGCTGGGGCGCAGCGGCGGGGTCGCCGGGGCCGGCGGCACGCCGGAGGAGACGACGATGCTCGACGGCGTCCTGGGTGGGCCCGGCCGCTTCTCCCACGACCTGGCGGATGGGCATCGGGCCTGGATCTACGCCGTCTCGGGCCGGCTGGCCATCCGCTGCGGGCACGAGGCGTGCCTGCTGGAGGCCGGCAGCGCGACGACCGTCGCGGCCGGGCCCGGGATCGACATCGTCCTGGATGCCGGGGCGCCCGCCCATTTCGTCCTGATCGCGGCGAAGCCGATCCGCGAGGCCTTCGTCCGGCATGGACCGCTGGTGATGTCCACGGCGGCGGATGTCCGGCGGACGCTGGCCCGCTACGCCGAAGGCAGCTTCGGCCGCATCCCGGCCTAGCCCTTCCTTCCCCATCGACATTCCTTGCGCCGCGCGCGGGCCGATGCACCGCGCGGACGGCCGAGCCTTGCCCTTTGGAGCCGACCATGCCGAAGCCCGACACGATCGTGATGGAGATCTCGACCGCGGAGCGCGAGCGGGAGCGCGCCCTGCGCGACCGGTTCGTCCAGTTCTGGAACACCGCGAGCGGCACGCCGCGTGAGGTCTACGACGCCTTCATCGCCGCAAGCCCTCTTGCCGGCGGCGTGTCGCTCGAGCCCGCCGGCGCGGCCGGTGTCCGGGGCTGGTGGGTCCGGCCCGCGCGGGCCGAGCCGGGGCAGGCGATCCTATTCCTGCATGGCGGCGGCTATGGGCTGGGCTCCGCCGAGGCCTATCGCGGCTTCGTCAGCCAGATCGTGAGCCGCACGGGCATCCCCGCACTGGTCATCGACTATCCGCTGGCGCCGGAGGCGACGCTGCCGGCCGCCCCGGCGGCGGCCCTGGCCGCATTGCGGTGGCTGGCAGGGCAGGGGGTCGGCCGGATCGCCGTCGCCGGGGACTCCGCGGGCGGCGGGCTAGCGCTGGTGACGCTGGCGGAACTGGCCCGGCACGCCGAAGGCGCGACACCGGTGGCCGGAGTTGTCTTCTCCCCCTGGACCGACCTGGCCTTCACCGGGGCGTCGATGATCGATCCGGCCGTGGAGGATCCGCTGATCACCCACGATTATCTGCAAGGCTGTGCCCGCGCCTATCTCGGTGTCGTGGAGGCCACGGACCCGCTCGCTTCGCCGCTGTTCGGCGACCTGCGAGGCTTGCCGCCGCTGCTCATCCAGGTCGGGACCGACGAACGCCTGCTCGACGACTCCCGGCAATACGCCGATCGCGCGGCGCAGGCGGGCGTCCCCGTGACTCTCGAGATCTGGCAGGGCATGCATCACGTCTTCCAGCTCGACGTCGCCCATCTCGACAGCAGCCGCGCCGCGCTCGACCGGGCCGCCCGCTTCCTTGCCGGTGCATTCCAGCACCACGCGTAAGACCGCCCAGGCGCAGCCGTTCCATCAGGACATTGGAGACACGACATGGCCTTTGAACCGATGACGTCTTTCGACGTCGTCATCGTCGGCGGCGGGTCCGCCGGCGCGGTGCTCGCCAACCGGCTGAGCGAGGACCCGGCCCGGCGGGTCCTGTTGCTGGAGGCCGGACCGGCCTATGCGCCGGCGGAGTATCCGGACGTGATCGCGAACGCGAACCGCGTCGGCGGCGACAAGGCGCATGACTGGGGCTACCACACCCAGGACCATGCCGGGCTGGGCCACGACGTGCCGGCCATTCGCGGCAAGGTGCTGGGCGGCAGCTCGGGCGTGAATGCGGCGGTGGCGATGCGCGCCCGGCCGTCCGATTTCGCCCGCTGGACCGCGCGCGGGATCGAGGGCTGGTCCTTCGCCGACGTGCTGCCGGTGTACAAGGCGCTGGAGAACACGCCGACCGGCGATGACGCTTGGCACGGCCGCTCCGGCCCCTTCCCGATCCGGCAGCGGACGATGGAAGAGAACACCCCGTCGATGCGGGCCTTCGTGGCGGCCGCGGAGGCGGTGGGCCTGTCGCGGGTCAGCGACTTTAACGGCGCCGAGCAGAACGGAGTGTCGCCCTATCCGCTGAACGTCGTCGACGGCCGGCGGATCAACACCGGGATCGCCTATCTGACGGAGGAGGTGCGCCGCCGTCCGAACCTGACGATCCTGGGCGCCGTCGAGGTCGACCGCGTCGTCTTCGACGGGCGGCGGGCCGCCGGCGTCCTGCTCGTGACCGGCGAGACGATCGCGGCCGGCCAGGTCATCCTGTCGGCCGGAGCCTTCGGCAGCCCGGCCATCCTGATGCGCTCCGGCATCGGGCCGGCGCCGCATCTGGCGGAGCTCGGCATCCCGGTCCTGCTGGATGCACCGGTGGGCGAACGGCTGAAGGAGCACCCGTTCTACTACAATGTCTACGTGCTGAGGCCGGAAGCCAATTCCATGACCCCGGCCGCGGGGGCGATCATCTGGACCAGATCCGGCGAGGCCGGTCCCAACGAACTCGACCTCCACATCTCCGGCACCCATATCTTCGATCCGGCGCAGAGCCCGACCGGAGGCGCGATCGTCCTGGCCTGCGCGGTGACGCTGCCGAAATCGATCGGGTCGGTCCGGCTGGCCAGCCGCGATCCCCGCGCCATGCCGCTGATCCGCTATAACTTCTTCCAGGACCCCAGCGACCTGCGGCGGATGATGGAGGCGGTTCGGCTGTCGCGCCGGATCGGGCGGACGGCGCCGTTCAACGACACGGTCGCATTCGAGATGACGCCGGGGCCGGATGTCCGGGACGACGCCGCGCTGGAGAAGGCGGTGATCGCCTCGGTGGACGGCTACGCCCATCCGACGTCGACCGTCCCGATGGGGACCGCCAGGGATCCAGCGGCGGTCGTCGATCCGAACGGTAAGGTCCGCGGGGTGGAGGGCCTGCATGTCGTCGACGCGTCGATCATGCCGGACATCCCGTCGGTCGCCACCAACGTGACGACGATCATGATCGCGGAGGCGATCAGCCGAAGGCTCTGAGGCTTGGTCGGCTGAACGTCGATGTTCGCGGTGCGAGTCTCCCCAATTTACGCGGGCTCTGCCCTGGAACGGCTCAGACGTTGTGGGAAAGCTTGAGATCCTTATCAAGCGCTAGCCATCGGCTGAGCCGGCCGACTTGATGCGCGTCCGCTTTCAGGCGCCACGATATAGCCGGTTAAGAGCGGCTCAGGCCATCAGGCTGCGTGTGAATGATTGGGATCCGCTAGATCCGGCGACGTCCGGTAATGCGGCGCCGACGCCGCGTCTCCTTTTGGCGCACCCTGGCCTAGTCACGCCGGCAGGGAAGGGTGAGAGGCGGTCGGCCCAGACCCAGGCCTGCCCGGCGGTTGCCCACTGAAGCGGGGATCGGACCCGCCGCCAGCACAACGATCCATGCCCGGCGGATTCTTCACAGCCGCCGATGCCGGCAAGGCTGGCAGTACATCGTGTGCAATGTTCGGGCAATTCTCAGAGGGCATTGACTGTCGGGATCGGGACGTCGCCCTAAGGGGCACGCCACGCCATGCCAAACGCGATCGCGGCCACATTGAAGCGTCAACTCACCAGGGCTACCGCGCTGGGTGCAATTGTTTGGAACAACGACATGAATGACGACGTCATCACCTTCGAACCCATTCTCGCCGCCGACCTGCCTGCTTTCAAGAGAGAATCGCAGGCAACCTTCGCGGCGGCCGTGATTGATGAATTCGGCTCCCTGCCTGACGGCCCAATTCCGTCTGATGACCATCTCGACCAGTCGGTCGCCGCCCCCGGTGCGGAGGTTTTGCACGTCCTTTCCGGCGGGGAGAATGTCGGTGGCGCAGTCGTGACGATCGACCGGGCTACAAACCACAACTCACTCGATCTCTTCTTCATATCATCTGTGAAGCACGGCCGAGGTTTAGGTTTGAAGGCATGGC
The DNA here is from genome assembly GCF_039594555.1 of Inquilinus sp. Lineage (GTDB taxonomy): Bacteria > Pseudomonadota > Alphaproteobacteria > DSM-16000 > Inquilinaceae > Inquilinus. Next base: position 26,303 of record NZ_JBCNNF010000005.1, on the reverse strand, counting down.
GCGCGATCGAGAGGCGATATCCTGAAGCACTGGTTTGGCAGACGCACACGCCACACTTCGAAAAGCGAAATATACACTTCTATATCAACAAATGTGGCTTCCAGATCGTGGATTTTTCGGCAAGTACCATCCGGACCCGCATGAGGCCGGTGGGGACGAACCGCGCAGTGGCTGCGAAATGTTTCGGTTCGAGAAAATCATGGACGCGCCAAGCCGGACCAAGACTCACAAAGTGTAGGGCACAGTGCTGCGGTGCACGCTGCGACGGTGCGGCCTGTGACGACGCGGCCATGTCGGAGTAGAATGGAAGAGCCTCCCGCGACGGCAAAACATCGCTCAACAACGTCCGCCTAGGGCAGGTGCTCTACAACCAATCGGCCTCGACGACTGTTCCCGCTAGGGCAGCCGCTGGGAGGCTCGCCAGTTCCGCTACGAGATCATCTGCGCCCGCGGTCTCTAGCTCGTCGCGCGTGCTATCTTCCTTAAAGCTCCGAACGTCGATTGGGGGGATGCGGCCTAAGCGCTGGTGTCCGGCTCGGAGCGCGGCTACGCCGATGTGACATGGCCGGTTCGGAGTGGGCTGCCTAGCCGCGGAGTGACCGCAATCGGGACTGCGCCGCCTTCAGAAGCATCGCGAGGGACAGTCCCCAAAGAGCCGATGGCGGTCGCGTCCGCTTCGGAGAGCCGAGTTCGACGGTGGTTTGGGGAGCCTACTAGGGCGCTCGGCCGGTGAAGGTGGACGCGTTTCAGCCAGCACGGCCGATGTCCGGTTTAGAGAAGCAGCGCCGATGGCCGGAAATGGCGCACCTCGGCCGGGTCGGGTCCACCCCGAAGAGCGAGGCGGCGAGGGGTGAAGAATTGGATATCATGACGCAGCGGGCAGCCGGACCGAGATTCCGGGCTCCGGCCGGTCGGCGCCCCGGTTGGGTCAAGCCGGAGGCGGAAGGCGTTGAGGTCGTTGTCGTCGACGGCGTGAGCCGCCCTCTCGGCGGTGAATTCGCCGAGCGGGCGCAGCTCGGTCACGCGGGCGTCGATATGGCGGACGTCCTGTGCCGTCAGGGCCACGAGGCCGCCCAGAGTCATGTCGGGCAAACTGTGCTCGCGCAGGGTGAAGGCGAACCAGCGCTCGCCCTCGGCCTCCGTGGTCAGCAGGGGCTGCCGCGGGCCGACGACCGCGCCCCGGCTCGCGACGCGGATGCCGATGGTGCTGTCCGATAGGGGCGGTCAGCCGGGTCTTGTCCAACTGGACCTGGACATCGGTAACCGTCGCCTCGGCTAGCGCCATCTTAGCGTCGCCCCAGGCCCTCTCGCAGCAGTGGCGCTGGCCGACCGAAGGTGCGGATGATTGGCGATCATGGTCAGCGGCCAGGCATACCGGAAGCTGGTGTTGAGGGCTGCGTAGGGATCGGCGCCGGCGCGCTGGACAGGTTGGGAAGGGTGCGAAGGGTAATGTGAGACCGGTCGAATCGGGAAGCGGGAGAGCCTCCTGGCACCAATGCTCCTCAGAGCGCGTGCTTATGGTCGAGATCCGGCTTCGTGGAGGACATCATGGCGCGTGGCTTGTGTGCCGCACCAACAGGCCGAAGAGGTGGCAGCGCCGACCAGTCGTCACTGAAATCCAAATCACCCTTGCTAGTCGGGAGCCGTCCAGACATGGCGCCTCACTGGGGTGATGCGTTGCCGCCGTAGGACCATTGTTTCGCAGCATCCCGCAAGCCATCGAGTAGCGATCGTATGCGCTGCGGCGTATGCCGCCGTTCCAGTCGAACGCCATAAATTGCAGTTTCCGCGACCCTCCAGTCACGCAGCAGCTCGACTACGCGACCTTCCCGTAGGTCCCTCAGCCCCAGCCATGCCGGGAGCCATGCGAGTCCCACGCCTGACCGCATCAGGGACCAGATCGCGCCGAGGTCTTCCACGACCAGCCTGGGTTTCGGAAGATGGCGAACCGGTGTTCCGTCAGCAGGATCCGTGAACTGCCAAGGCATTAGCCGGCCGGACCTGACCTCGCGAAGGCCGATTTGCTTGTGGTGAAAGAGATCCGCGGGCGTCTCTGGCGCTCCGACCAATTCCACGTACCGTCGCGTCGCGCACAAAATCCACGGAAAGGAGCCCAGCGGCGTCGCCACCAAGCCGAGCTGCCCGGTCAGCGGCCCATAGCGGATACCGATGTCGATCCCCTCCGCTGCTAAGTCGAGCGTGCCGTCATCGATCCTTAGTTCCAGCTCGATGTCGGGATTAGCACGCAGCAGCATCGGCACCTGCCTGGCGATCCTTGCCCGGATCAGAGGTGCGGGCGCGCTCAAGCGAACCCGACCGCCTGAGCCGCTGGCGGAGGTGTGCTCAAGCGTCGCCTCGAGCCGCTCCACTTCTCGCAGCAGGTCCCTCGCCCCCTCCAGCAGGCGTTCCCCCTCCGAAGTCAATGAGATCGCGTGTGTTGTGCGATGAAGCAGCCTGACGCCGTGCGCCTGCTCGAAGCGCGAAACCGACTTGGACATCGCGGAGGTCGTGGTGCCCGCGCGACGCGCGGCCTCCGCGAACGATCCCGCATCGGCAACACGGGCGAAATGAAGGAGGTTGACGAGCCTCTGGAAACCGGCGGGTGTGGACATGGTGGAAACTTAGTCCTGCCGCACACGCCCCTACAAGCGGAGAGCGCTACCGGTTAGATCCATCAAGGCAACAACATGCTGATGGGAGCAGGCCATGGCCACCGAGATCAACACTGCCATCTTTGACGAGCTGGAGCGCAAGCTCGGCGATCAGTCCATCATAGTGGTCAACCTGCTGCGCTACCGTGAGACGGCGGAGTACGGGGACGGCGACGAACGTCCGCATTGTACCGGGCGCGAGGCGTTCTTCGATCGCTATGTCCCGGCCTTCAACGCGGTGACGCAGGGGCAAGACATCGGCGCGCAATGGATCGGCACGGTACAAGCCGTGCTAGCGGGACCCGCTGGCGAGGCGTGGGACGACGTAGCCTTGGTACGTTACCCGAACTTCGCGGCATTCCGAGCGAACTTCGAGAGCGACGCCTATCGCCGAAACGCGGACCCACACCGACGCGCGGCGCTGGCCGACTTTCGCCTTCTCGCCACGACGCAGGTGCTGAACCGGGGAGAGGATGGCCAGTAGATGCGCCGAAAAGAGCTGGCTTCGCGTCACCTCCGAGATGCGGACGAGCATGGCGGCCTACGCATCATGATGTCTGCCGCCACTGGCGGTAGGCGAATGCTTCAGGCATAGGCGAGTCGCAGGCGCATTCGAGGGCTCTCGGTGGATCTGGATCTTGCCTGGGGCACAGTTGTCAATGCAGGACGGCTTTGCGCGAAGTAATATCCTCGTTTTCCAAATTTGGAATACGTTTTTCCATCGTTTTGCATTGTCTTCCATAAATGGAAGATCCAACTTTGGTCCGAATTGACCGACGACGCTGTCGGATCTTCAGGAGAGCAGGATGAAATATAAGGCGTTAGGAAATACCGGGCTTCTGGTTTCGCAGCTCTGCCTCGGAACCATGACGTTCAGCGACGGCACCGGCGTCTATGAGCATATCGGCAATGTCGACCAGGCGGGTGCCGATGAACTGGTCAAGGCCAGCATCGACGCCGGCATCAACTTCTTCGACACGGCGGATGTCTACTCCGCCGGTGCTAGCGAGAGAACGCTGGGTCAGTCGTTCCACAATCTGGGGATACCTCGAAACGAGGTGGTGCTGGCGACGAAGGTCTACAGCCGGATGGGCCAGGGCCGGAATGATGTCGGCGCGTCGCGCGGCCACATCATGGACGCGGTCGAGGCGAGCCTGAGGCGCCTGCAGACCGATCACATCGATCTGTACCAGATCCACGCCACCGACATCCTGACGCCGGTCGAGGAGACGTTGCGCGCGCTCGACGATCTGGTCCGGCAGGGCAAGGTCCGTTACCTGGGTGTCTCCAACTGGCAGGCGTGGCGGATTGCGACCGCGCTGGGCATCTCGACGCGCCTCAACCTGGAGCGCTTCAACACGCTGCAGGCCTACTATTCGATCGCCGGGCGTGACCTCGAACGTGAGCTCAAGCCGCTGCTCGAAGCCGAGAAGATGGGCCTGCTCGTCTGGAGCCCGCTCGCCGGCGGCTTGTTGTCCGGCAAGTTCGACCGCGAGAACCAGTCGCCGGAGGGGTCCCGCCGCTCCTCCTTCGACTTCCCGATCGTCGACAAGGAGCGCGCCTGGAACGTGATCGACGTCCTGAAGCCGATCGCGGAGGCGCATGGCTGCAGCCCTGCCCGCATCGCGCTGGCGTGGCTGCTGTCGAAGCCGGTCGTGACATCGGTCATCGTCGGCGCGAAGCGGCTCAGCCAGCTTGAGGACAATATCGCCGCGGTCGACGTCCTGCTGACCGACGACGAGATCGCGAAGCTCGACGCCGCCAGTGAGCTGCCGCCGGAATACCCCGGCTGGATGGTCGCCACGCAGGGGGCGGACCGGATGGGGCCGGTCGACCTGTGGGCGGGCAAGACGACCCGAACGTCATGATCGAAGCGGGGAGGCGCCGCTGCCGGCGTCTCCCGTTCGAAACGGGCGCGCCGACCCGCGACGAGGTCACGAACCGGAGGATCTGCGGCGAAGAGCCGGCCGGAGCCAGGAGGACAAGGATCATGAGCAATCGATTGGAAGGAAAGGTCGCAGTCGTCACCGGTGCCTCCAAGGGGCTCGGCGCCGCTGTCGCGCGGGGCTTCGCCGCCGAGGGCGCATCGGTCGTGGTGAACTACGCCGCGAGCGAGCGTGCGGCCGAGGATTTGGTGGCGGGCATTGTCAGCGCCGGCGGCAAGGCGATGGCCGTCAAAGCCGACATGAGCGATCCGGCGGAGGTCGAAGCGCTCTTTGCGGCGGCGAACCGCGCCTACGGCCGGGTGGACGTCCTGGTCAACAACGCCGGCGTCTACGACTTCCAGCCACTGGAGAACCTCTCGATCGAGCTGTTCCGCCGGCACATGGAACTCAACGTCTTCGGCTATCTGCTCGCCGTGAAGGAAGCCGTGAAGTACATGCCCGGGGGCGGTAGCATCGTGAACATGTCTTCGACGGTGACCATCTTCGGTCCGGAGAACGCATCGGTCTATACCGCGAGCAAGGGCGCAATTGACGGCTTGACCCGCGCGCTTTCGAACGAGCTGGCGCCGCGCAGGATCCGTGTGAACGCGATCAAGCCGGGTGTGGTCGACACCGAAGGCGTCCAGGCTGGCGGCTTCCTCCAGACCGACTTTGGTCCCAGGATCACCGAGCAGACGCCGCTCAAGCGTCTGGGCGTGGCCGACGACATCACGCCCGCCGCGATCTTCCTCGCCTCGGACGAGTCGAACTGGACGACCGGCGAGTTCTTCATCTTCGCCGGCGGCCATCGCTGACCCCGAAACGCAATCACGCCGCCTGTAGCGGTATGGAGATGCAAATTGACTACCGGCAGCGAAATGACGCCTGGACAAGTGGTCCGGCACTATCTCGACACGTTCTTCAAGAAGGACGTCGAAAAGACGCTTGAATGCCTCACCGAGGACGTCGTATGGAAGGTTCAGGGTGCCGCTGAGGTGCCGACAATCGGCCTGCGGCGCGGCCGCGACCAAGTGCGCGCATGGATGGCGCTCTTTCCGGTCAACTTCGAACCTCTCGAGTTCCATGTCGAGCGAACCTTCGAGAGCGGCGACCAGGTCGTGATCACCGGGAATTTCAAGCACCGCATCCTCAGCACTGGCAACGTCTTCGTCAGCGATTTCGCTGCGATCTGCTCGGTCCGGGACGGCAAGGTGAGCGCCTACAACTTCATCGAAGACTCCTACGCGCTCTGGCGCGCCTTCCAGCCCGACTGACCGGCGGTCGGTTCAACAACCCGCGGAAGGGCGTCGCGGCATGAGTAGGCGTGTCCGGCGAGGAATGGGGGCGCTCTGGTCGCGGCGCCCGGCACGTGGCGGCAGGGGCAGAGATTCCCGCGTAGGTCAAGCGCCCGTCCAGCGCTCCGAAAGCTCGGGGTTCGACCGCATCACGTGTTCCGACAGAAAATCTGCGACGGCTCGAACGCGGGCTGAGGCAACCAGGTCAGCGTGGGTCACCAGCCAGAGCTCAGCGCTGAACATCTGATCGGACGGGACCACGCGGATGAAGTCGTCCTTCACGGTCAAGAAATCAGGGATGACGGCCAAGCCGAGGCCGGCCCGCACGGCGGCGATCTGCGCGGGAAGGCTGCTCGTGACGAGCGCGATCTTGCAGCCGGGGTGTTCCCGCGCGAGCCAGACCGCGGCCGGCATAAATGCGTGGCTGTCGTCCCAGGCGATGAAGTGCCGGCCACCGAGGGGCTCGCCTTCGACATGGGGGTGCCGCTCGATATAGTCCCTGCTGCCATAGACCGAGTAAGTCATGTGGCCGACGCGCCGGACCTTCAGATTGCCTCGCGTCGGTCGAACGACACGAAGGGCGATGTCCGCCTCGCGTCGGCCAAGCTCCGCCGTGACTGTGCTGGTGATGATTTCAAGGCAGATGCCCGGATAGCGCTCCCGGAATGCAGGAAGCGCGGGAATGACGAGGTCCGTCGCGAGATTTTCGGATGTCGCGAGCCGCACCGTCCCGGCCGGCGCCCTGTCGAGGCCTGCCGCACCTCGCTCCAACGCCATGATGCTGTCTTCGACGAGCTCGGCGTGTCGAAGTATCTCGCGCCCCTCGTCCGTGAGAAAATAACCCGTCTGGTGCCGCTGGAAGAGCGTCATGCCTAGGCTTTCCTCAAGCTCAGCGATGCGGCGGCTGACGGTGGACTGGCTCACCCTGACATCCGACGCCGTCTGTGTGAGACTCCCGGTCCGCGCCACGCCGAGAAAGTACCTCAGGTCGTTCCAGTCCATGCCCATTTCCAGCTTTGCGCGGCCATCCCTCGTTGTCATTCGCCATTATCCACGATGGCTGCAACGACCTTTTTGCGGCAGCAAGCCGACCTGATCGCCGAGCTCGGCGCCTGATGCGCGCGAACGAGGCCAGGCTGCCGCCCGCTCACCCAGATGAAGCCGTCCAGCTCAGCAGCGTTGATTCCAAGCGGGCTGGCCGATGTCCCCAGCCTGATCGCCCGATCACTCGGCCCGCGCGGCTGCACAAGCTCCTGCCATGGCACTGGAACCAGATCCTATGCTGTCGCCGCCAGATCCCGCACCTCACTTGCAAACCTACTGTGGCTGTCGCCGGCCGGTTACGGCTTGTCCGCTCTCCGCAGTCGAGCGTGATGGCCGCTTTCGGGCGTCCTGCTTCAGTCTGATCGTCCGAAGGCGCTGGGATCCCGCAAGTTCGGCCGATGTCCGCTACCAGGGCGGTTGGTCAGTGACCGCATTTGGCGCTCTCAAGCCGGGCCGGGCTGCGGTTTGACCGGCTGGGTGCGCCGATGATGCTCGACGCGGCCGATAGACGGGCTGCCTTCCTGGCCGATGCAGAACAGATGCTGGCGTCAAAACTGCCGCCCGGCGACATGGTCGCCATGGGCCTGAGCAAACGCCGGCGGCGCTGCAACCCCCCGGCTGGTCAGATCGGCGGAGTCAGCCGATCCACGACGCCGGCGCCGGCCTGCTCCTCCTGCCGTTGTGCTCGCTGGAGGACAACCCGGTTGAGACGGCCTTCGGGAAGCTTAAGGCGCCGACGTCCAAGACCGATCGTTCAGAGTCCATGTTTTGTTCGAATCAGAAGCAATTCTGGATCCATCGATTACCCCAATCTGGACCTAAGACATATCCGATTAGGGACATAGGATGCCTTCGACATCGACAAGGTTAATCGGCGCGTCGACTTGGGGCCTGATCGCGGCTCACAGACCAGCGGCGATTGAACGAATGGGGGGCTGCGATGGGTCACAAGCTGACGTCCGACCTTGGCGCCACGGCCGGCATGCGGGCCATGGCAAGTAGGGGCGGGGGGGCCGGTACTTCGGTTCGATTCGTCCGATTGGCTGCAAAAGGAGGCTCGCGACCAGGGCGGCCCCTCTCGCGCATAGGGGTGCCGACCCTCGGCGGATCCAGCCTGATCGCCGGGCTGCTCGGCACAACAGCCTGGCTCGCCGCGGCGGACACGGCCGCGGCCCAGAGCTGCCCGCAGGGGATCTACTACGCCTGCGTCTTCGGCACCGCGGGACAGGGCGGCGGGACGGACTTCGGTGGGCCGGGCGGCCCGGGAGGGACGATCAACGCGCCGACGGTCTCGGCCACGAGCGCGGCTGAGGCTCCGTCCGGCAACAACCTGCCCGGCTTCCTGGCCCTGGGCCAAGGGGGAGGCGGAGGAACCGGCGGAGGGAACAGCGACAGCGCCGGCGGCGTGACAGGCGGCGTCGGCGGCGGCGGCGGTGCTGTCACAGGCACTGTCGCCATCATCCTCGCCGGCGCGACTGCGAATGCCGTCACCGCGACGACGGCGGGTGACAGCTCGCCCGGCGCCTATGCCGTCAGCCTGGGCGGGCAGGGCGGCGTCGGCGGCTATGTAGAGACCGGCCTCGGTGGCGACAGCTCCGGCGGCGCGGGAGGCGCAGGGGGAGCAGCCGGTGACGTCGTTGTCGGCGGTGATATCGGCGACTCCTCTGTCGGCCTGACCGCCATCATCTCCACCGGCGGTACGTCCGCTCCCGGCATCGTCGCCCAGTCCGAGGGCGGCAGCGGCGGCAGCGGCGGCACGGGAAACGGGGAGAAATTCAAGGGTGGGAACGGCGGCAATGGCGGCGCCGCGGGCGCGGTAACGGTCACCGTCGCCGATGGCTCGATCATCACGACGGCGGGGAATAGTTCCGTCGGCATCCTGGCGCAGTCTCTTGGCGGAGCAGCCGCCCTTGGGGGATACGGCAACAACGACAGCGGCGGCACGGGCGGCACGGGCGGCGATGCGGGCCCTGCGACGGTGAACAACAACGGCTCGATCAGCACCCAGGGCCAAGCGGCCCATGGCATTGTCGCACAGTCGCTGGCCGGGGGCGGCGGATCCGGCGGCGCCTCCTGGGGTCTCTTCCACTCCAACGGCGGCACCGGGGCCGCAGGCGGCACCTCCGACCAGGCCAGCGTGGAGAACAACGGAACGATCACGACGATCGGCCCGAACGCATTCGGCGTTCTGCTTCAGTCCATCGGCGGCGGCGGCGGCGCCGGCGGCAACGCCAGCGGCGTCATCGCAAATGTCGGCGGCAGCGGCGGCTTCGCGGCCGATGGCGGCACCGTGAGCTTCACGGCGGGTAACGGCGAGCCCTGGACCACGAGTGACGACAGCATTACGACCAGCGGCGTCTCCGCCATCGGTGTTCTTGGCCAGTCGATCGGCGGCGGCGGCGGCGATGGCGGTGGCTCGTCTGGCGTTTTCGTGACCATCGGCGGCACCGGCAGCGGCGGCGGCAACGGCGGGTGGGTCGTTGCCGCGCTCGACCCGGGTTCCCAGATCACCACGTCGGGTGACGGCGCCGCCGCCGTCGTGATGCAGTCGATCGGCGGCGGCGGCGGCAACGGCGGCAATGCCGCGACCGGGGGGCTGTTCGCCGGGGTCGGCATTGGCGGCACGGCGGGCACGGGGGGTAATGGAGGGCCGACCCAAGTCACGTCGACCGGGACGACGGTTAAGACTTCCGGCTCCAAGTCGCCCGGCCTTGTGGCGCAGTCGATCGGCGGCGGCGGCGGAACTGGCGGCCAAGCCTTCGCCGCCACCGTAAGTCCTGGCTTTGCGTCCGACGTGACGGTCGGGGGCACGGGCGGCGACGGCGGAACCGGCGGAGCGGTCGAGGTCGCGATGACGGGCGGCTCGATCGCGACGGGCCAGGATCAAGGGCTGACGGGCGACAGCAACGATCCGAGCAGCTGCTCATCGCTGCCCTGCAACACGCTCCCGGTCGACAGCTACGGCGTTGTGGTCCAGAGCATCGGCGGCGGGGGTGGCCTCGGCGGGTCGGCGATGTCGAAGGCCGTGGCGGTCGCGATTCCGGTGACAGGCGCCGGCAGCCAGGTCGGGGTGGCCGCCTCGGTCGCCCTGGGCGGCAAAGGCGGCAGTGGCGGCGCCGGGGGAAACGCGCAGTTCTCGCTGTCGAACGGGGCCACCATCACCACCAACGGCCAGGGATCCACGGCCGTGCTGGTCCAGAGCATCGGCGGCGGCGGTGGCGCCGGCGGCGACTCCTCCGCCAGCGCCGCGGTGCTGGGATATGGTGCGTTGTCGGTCCCCAAGGACGCAAACTCGGAAGGCCTGGGGATCACCGTCTCGATGGGCGGCACCGGCGGCAGCGGCGGTGCGGGCGGCTCGGTGGGAGTCGCTCTCGGCGGCACGGCTTCATGGGACCCAACCCAGAACCAGGGCCAGGGCGGTTTCGACCTCACCCCCGACCAGGGCCTCGCACCGACCGCCATCGTCACCTACGGCGATTTCGCCACCGGGCTGAAGGCGCAATCGATCGGCGGCGGCGGCGGCGATGCCGGGTTCGGGACCGGCAACACGCAGGACTTCGGCACCGGGGCCAGCGGGGCGGTCAAGGTCACCCTGGGGTCGACAGGCGGGTCCGGAGGCGCCGGCGGCGAAGTGCAGGCGGCTCTCTTCGCCGGAAACGGCATCACGACCTATGGTTCGGGGGCGGTCGGGATGCTGGCGCAGTCGGTCGGCGGCGGCGGCGGCACGTCCCAGGGCGGCTCCTTCAGCCTCGCCCAGACCTACACGCCCAGTACGGATGACGGCGACCCGAAGGCCCCGACCATCAAACCGAGCGTGACGGTCAACCTCGGCACCACCGGGGGCAGTGGCGGAGCCGGCGGCGACGTGGCGGTCACCGTACAGGCTCCGATCACCACCTATGGCGGTGATGCGACCGGCGTGCTGGCGCAGTCGATCGGCGGCGGCGGTGGGCTCGGCGGATCGGCCGGGGCCGACGCCTCGGCGGACAATCCCATCCTTCCCGATCTGAAGGCGCGGCAATTGGTCAGCCAGGTCGCAAATTTCTTCGACGGCAAACCGCCCTCGATCAGCACGGACTTCACTCTCTCGATCGGCGGGACCGGCGGGACGGCCGCGGCCGGCGGCACGGTGTCGGTGGATCTGTCGGCTCCGGTCGGCACAGCGGGGGATTGGGCGAACGGCATTGTCGCGCAGTCGATCGGCGGTGGCGGCGGCAAGGCAGGAACTGCCGCCGCCACCGGCAGCGGGGTGTCCGATCAGGTCTCGATCGATCTCACGCATCTCGTCGCCGGGAAGGATGGCGCCGGCGGTGACGGCAACACCGCCACTGTGAATTTGGACCAGGGCAATCCGAACATCAGCACTGCTGGATTCGCTGCGGCAGCGGTGGTGGTCCAAAGCATCGGCGGCGGTGGCGGCATCGGCATTGACGGCTCCGATCGCGCGACAGGCGTGATCGCGGTGGGACAGAGCCGCAGCGGCAATAAAGGCGCCAGCGGCGCCGGCGGTGCGGCACAGGTCGGCTACACGAACTCCAATTCCACCACGATCGCCACCAGCGGTCAGGCGGCGGACGGCGCGGTTCTGCAATCGATCGGCGGCGGTGGTGGGATCGCGGGTGCCGGCAGCAGCGCCTTTGACACGTCATGGAACAAGTCGGGAACGCTGAACCTTTCAGCGGGCGGCGGCTCAGACAGCGACGGCATCGGCGGCGCAGTGACTTTCGCGTCCCAGCCGAGCCTGACGATTTCGACGGCAGGCAACAATTCATCGGGGATCCTGTTGCAAAGCATCGGCGGCGGCGGCGGTATCGTCACCAGCCAGCCGACCGCGAGTTCGGTGGACTTCTCCATAGGCGGCTGGAACAGCAGCGGTGATGGCGGATCCGTCACCGTGCAGGGCGGCCCGATCAGCACAGCAGGCATCGGGGCGCACGGCATTGTCGCGCAATCGATCGGCGGCGGCGGCGGCGTCATCCGCCTCGTCAACGCAGCCGGAGACACCCCGGAGCTGCAGGCGGACATTCCCTACAGCTTTGGGAACGGGCACGCGAGCAGCGGCTCGGGTGGGGATGTGACCGTCACGGTTCCCGAATACGGCAACATCAATGTCACGGGAGCAGGCGCAATCGGCATTGTCGCGCAATCGATCGGCGGCGGCGGCGGGCTCATACAGGATGGCAATGCGATCTATGCCGGCTCGGTCGCCACCCACACCAGCAACTCGGGCGGAGCGATCACGATGAGTGTGAATGCTTCCGTTACCGCGACGGGTCAGAACGGTATTGGCATCTTCGCGCAGAGCACGGGCAGCGCTGCCGGGACGAAGAACGCTGCCGGCTCGACGGGTCGCACTGATGTCGTGATCAACAACTATGGCAATCTCGGCACGACCGTGTCCGGCGGTTCCGGGTCGGGCAGCGCGGGTGTGTGGATCGACACACCGGCGAATAGTCCGACGGCCTATGTGACGAACGACTGGGCCACGATCACGACGGCCGACGGGACCAGCGGCACGGCGATCACGGTGACCGGCGGTGGACAGGTCGCCGTGGCCAACAATTCCGGCACCATCGACGGCACCAACATCATCGGCACCATCACCGGCTCGATCTTGACCAATGGCGGCCAGATCGACGGCAACGGCACCTTCAATGCCGGACCGATGATGGAGGCTGCGGATGTCGTCACCAGCGGCACCTTCAATCTCGGCCTGCCGGGCGAGCTGCGGGCCACCCGGGTGACGGGGAATTTCACCCAGACCGGGGAAGGGCGGCTGGGCGTGACCGTCGACTCCCTCAACAAGACGGCCGGCCATCTGCAGGTCGACGGCACGGCGACGCTCGACGGCAAGATCGTGCCGACGGCCCTGACGCTGCTGCCCGGCGCGGTGCCGGTGATCACCGCGGGGCATCTCGTCACCACTGCGGATGCCGCGGATCCGCTGCTGTTCCACTGGGACACGGCGCAATCGGGCAACACCCTCTCGATCGCACCGAGCGCGAACTTCAAGCCCGGCGGAGTGTCCCTGAACGACAGCCAGTCCTCGCTGGCCGGCTATTACGGCCGGGCCTGGGACAACGGCGACAAGGCCTTCGCCACCCGCTTCGCCGAGCTGTCGCGGATCAACGACCGCAGCGACTACAAGGCGGCGCTCGACGCCTGGTCCAGCAAGGCGACCCATGCCCAGTCCGTCGCGCTGGCCAACTCGGCCGGCACCATCCTGGGCGCGGCAATGAGCTGCCCGGTCTTCGCCGACGACACCGTGCTGCTGGGCGAGGACAACTGCGCCTGGGCCAAGGTCACCGGGCGCTGGACCGACCAGTCCTCCACCCGCGACACCCAAGGCTACTACGTCTCGGGCACGACCTACCGGATCGGCGCCCAGCACGAGATCGCCCCCGACTGGTATCTCGGCGCCGCCTTCGGCTTCGGCCAGAGCTGGGCCAACATCGATGGCGGCTCGTCGGGCGACGGCGACACCTATGACGGCTCGGTGACGGTCAAGCGGGTCGCGGGGCCGTGGCAGTTCGCGGGGTCCGTTGCCTTCGCCGGGGGCTCGTTCCACGCCAACCGGCGCCTCGACATCCCCGGCATCGCCAGCGAGACGCTGAAGAGCGACCCAAGCATCTTCCTCGCCGGCGGCCGGCTGCGCGCCGCCTACGAGTTTACCTTCCAGGACTGGTACATCCGGCCCTATGGCGATCTCGACGTGGTCTACACCGACTTGCCCGGCTTCAAGGAGAAGGGGGACGACCTCCTCGCCCTCGACGTCCGCGGCAGCAGCAAGACGAGTGTGGGCCTGTCGCCGATGATGGAGCTCGGCGGCCGGCTGGACCTGGACGGGCAGTCGACGCTGCGGGCCTATGCCGCGTTCGGCCTGAGCTACCTGCCGGATAACACGCGGACGATCCGTTCGAGCTTCGTCGGCGCGTCCTCCGGGAACGGCACCTTCAGCGATCACATCGACTCGCCGGACGTGCTGGGCCGGATCGATGTCGGGGTGCAGCTGTTCCGGGCCGAAGGGTTCGAATTGAAGGGCGAGTACACGGCCGATATCGGCGGTTCATTCCTCAGCCAGTCCGCCAGCGCGCGCTTCGCTTATCACTTCTGAGACGAAACGCGTCGAAAGGGCCGGATCGCGGTTGTCTCCCGCGATCCGGCCTGCTTCGATCGGCGAGGATCAACCGACGCGGTCGTCCTGCTTCCGATGACAACCCTGACCCCGACTTCCGCATCCATGTCGCCGGGCGTTCGCCGGGACCGCAGCCTGAGCGCGCTGGTCGGCTTCGAGCTTCTGGCGATCTTCGTGTTCGGGCCGCTCTCGGGCATCCACAGCGCCTCGCGCCATGTCTTCGTCTTCAATTTCTGCTTCATCGTGCTGGCCGGGATCTTCGCCATCACGCGGCATACCCGCCTGGCCAAAGTCGTGGTCGGCCTGGGCATCGTGCTGATCCCGCTGCAGCCGACCGCCCTCTATCTCGGCGTGCTGTGGCTGACCACGGTCCACATTCTGCTCTTCGTCGCCTTCCTGTTGCTCTTGAGCTGGATCATCCTGGTCCATGTGTTCCGCCGCAGCCGGATCAACCTGCATTGCATCCTCGGCGCGGTCGCGGTTTACCTGCATCTCGGCCTGATCTTCGCCCTGCTGGGCACGCTCCTGGTGCTGCATGTCGGCGACGGGGCCTACAGCTTTGCCCAGCCGCTGGAGACGGAGCATGTCCGCCTCCTGTCGCGGATGATCTATTTCAGCTTCACCACCCTGACCTCCGTCGGCTACGGCGACATCACCCCGGTGTTCCCGCTGGCTGGCTCTCTGGCCAATCTCGAGGCGCTGTGCGGTCAATTGTTCCCGGCGATCCTGCTGGCCCGGCTGGTGTCGATGGAGTTGGAGTCCACGCGTTCGGATTGAGAGGCGCTGGGTCTAGGCCAGTAACCGCTAACTGCACGGGCGAAGAGCCTCGACGTCGCGTCGACTTCCGGGCTGTTTTGATGGGCGGTTGTGGCACTGGTCAGCCCGCGAGGTCGTACGGAAGCGGGGGAACCCTGTCACGTTCCATAACGTCCAGTGTCCGGACGTCGACAGGATGGCCGGATATGGCGCTTCCGAGCCAGGCGGCGCTGGCGGCATCGGAGGCGCAGCAGCTATGGCCGGCCTCACCGGCGGAAGGCGGAAGTTGGCGAGCGCGTCCCAGGTCGCACCTGAGCACCATTCCCGGCCATCAACGAATTTCTGCAAACCGGACGTAGGCGCGTTGGCTGGAGCAACTCTTACTCGCCCCTGCAGATCAATCAACCCGAGAGGGGTTTTAAACGAGGCCGTTCCGACCAGAGAAATGCGCTGATCGCGCAAAGCCCGGTTTGCCCAAAACCTATAAGTCTCATCGTCAGATCCCAACCAGAAGCGCTCAGGGCCTGCCACCGGTCCCGAGCCGATATCCACAAGTTCCAGAAAATTGAACTCGATGAGCTTGGGATCCAAATTGCATTTGAAGAAATATTCATCAGTCGACGTTGGAAAACCATAGCCATCGCGTAGATCGAGGATCCCTTGAAGTCGAATGGGAATCGGATGGCCGGCTACCCATCTATCTGGTGAAAATTGAGCCGTTCCGATAGGCCCCCCAGCGGTTCCTCCGCTAGGACCCCAACGGTTCCACCGCCGAAAATCGTGTTGGAATACGGATGGTCCAGAAATGATCCAGTTATGTTTCCTGCAACATCGCCATCAATCCCTTTGGGAGCGGCAAATGAGATATTGTTGTCAACGCCCGATCCAAGAGAAATCGTGAAATTGCATTTCATAGACATCGATTATTCTCCGAATATTTATTAAATCTCGACTTATTTTGCAAAGAGGTATTGAGCAAATAGATATCTCACTATCTCCTTCAACCCAGTCTGCATATATCGCTCATACGATCGGAGCTTGGTGCAACGGTCGCACGCCAGCGTCGATCTGATGACCACCCTGACAAAATCGTCTTGTCAATACAAGATCGGCACACCCAACCTTGCGACGCAGTTGCCTTTACGAGATCTCGGCTTCGAGGAACGGGTTCGAATCGCCGCTTCGGAGCGCAGGCCACCGGACCTGGCTGGCCAGACCGGCCTGAGCCTGCCGATCTCACAAATGTCCGGAATCAGGGAGCTGCCGGCACGGCCGCTTGTGGCACTCCCGAGCCAAGCAGCCCCGGCAGGGAAGGGCGGGAAGCGGAACTCGACTTTGCGATTGGATGGCGAGTAGCTATCGCCTGCTACCCTCCGGATCGTTCCTGCTTTGTTGACTGTTTTCAACAGCATACCAGACGGCAAATGTCCATAACCCACCAAGCAGTAGAAACAGTATGCTGAAGCAGACGTAGGATCGGTAATTTCTGTATACAATAGTCGAGCCGATAAGAATACGCCGAGCCAGATCTGGAAAGTGATAAAGGTCATCCTCCGTATTCCAAAATTTATCACGTGCCATGGATTGTCAAAGAAAGATCTGAAATAAGTACCAAACATATATAATGAGAAAAAGCCAAGTATTAGCCACGTGATAAATAGGGCCGACTGGACGCGGTCGGGCGACATCTCGCGAGGGCGCTGGAGATCCAACGGCGTCTGGACAGGACGATGTCCGGCCGGGCTGACGCCGGTCCTGGCACCCCAGGAGCGAGCCTGCCTGGCGGGCGTGGCCCGCGGCGGCACCAGTAAGCAGATCGCCCGGCGGCTCGGCCTGTCGATGCATACGGTCAATGCCTATCTCTCGTCAGCCCGGCGGAAGCTGAAGGCGTCGAGCCGCAGCGAGGCCGTAGCCATGGCCCTGTCTGCAGGGCTGATCGATGGTTGAGCCGGGCCGATATCCCGGCGAAGGCGCCATCCCGGCCTTGATCGCCCAGGTCTATGACGCCGCCCTCGGCCAGGAGAGCTGGACGGACCTGCTCGCAGGCATGGCGACGCTGCTGGGCAGCGATTCTGCCGTCACACTGCATCCGACCGGAACGCCGCAGTCCCGGGACGAAGCGGTCCGTCTTCGTGTCGATCCGAACTATGTGCCCCTCTACAACGCACACTACCACACCACATGGCCGGTCCTGTCGGCACTGCCGCGCTTGCAGGCCGGAGCGGTCTTCGTCGACCGCATGGTGGTGTCGGATACGAGCTTCCTGCGGTCGGAGTTCTACGCCGACTATGCGCGGCCGCAGGGCCGGCATAGCGGGATCTACTGGATCGATATCGACTCGCAGGGGCTGGCGGCCCATCTCTCGCTATGGCGCACGCGGCGTCGGCCGGATTGGGGCGATGCGGAAATCCGCCTGCTGCGTCACCTCGGCCCGCATCTCGGCCGGGCGCTGGACATCGGGCGCCGGCTTGCCGCCATTCCAATCAGGCCGCCGGCCGCCCCAGTCGGTATCGTCGCGCCACGCGAGATCGACTGTCTCGCCTGGGTCGCCCGTGGCGCCTCGAGCAAGCAGATCGCCCGGCGGCTCGGCCTGTCGATGCACACGGTCAACGACTATCTCGCCTCGGCCCGGCGCAAGCTGAAGGCGTCGAGCCGCAGCGAGGCCGTCGCCGCGGCCCTGCAGCTTGGATTGATCGAAAGCTGATCGTCGCCGTCCGCCGGCCACCCATCGCGATACCCTATTTGTGAGGTATTGAGGGAGCCCTCCCCAGTCCCGGATAATGGCTGGTGTATGGGGCTTCGGGATCAATCGTCGGATCCGCCGGCTCGGCCGGACGTATCCAGGCGGACCTCGCCGTGATCGTGGCAGCGCTCCGAGGTCACGTGCCCCACATCATCGATGCCAGCAAGGACGGCCGTTCCTGGAGCGGCCGCTGAGGATAGCCATGACCAATGTGAAAGCCCTGGTCCGGGAGCCGCGCCTCCTGGCCGGAACGCCGCTGTTCGCGGCGTGTCCGCCGGCGCTATGCGACGCGCTGGCCTCGCGCCTGATCGAACGATTTTATGCGGACGGCGATACGATCTTCCTGCGCGATGATCCGGGCGACAGCGTGATGATCGTCGCCACTGGTCGCGTCGCCGTGCGGCTGACATCGCCACAGGGTCGAGAGATCCTGCTGGCGATCCTGTCCGAACGGGATCTGTTGGGCGAGATGTCGCTGCTCGACGGCCGCGGCCGCAGCGCCGACGCGATCGCCCTTGGCCCATGTCGACTGCTGGTATTGGAGCGGGTCGAGGTGCTGCGGCTGCTGCGCCAATCGCCGGAGACCTGCCTGAAGCTGATGGAGTTGTTGACAGAGCGCCTGCGGCGGACAAGCGAGCAGTTGGAGGCGGTGGCGCTGTTCAGCCTGCCGGCGCGGCTGGCGAGGCTGCTTCTGGATCTGAGCGGCTCGCAGCTCGGCCGCTCCGGCAGCAACCGGCCGGCCCTGCCGCCGGCGCTGTCGCAGCGCAACCTGGGCCTGCTCGTCGGCGCCAGCCGGTCCAAGGTCAACGTGCAACTCAGCCGCTGGATCACCGAGGGCATCCTGCGGCGCGAGCGCGGCGGTCTGGTGCTGCACGCATCGCCATGCCGACCCGCTCGTGAAGGGTGTCAGTTTACACCAGGCTGCCGCGCTTGCGCGCGGAGAAGCGCCCTGGTTCCGATGAGTGGTCATCCAGGCGGCGCCCGCAGAACTGCAAGGGTGATGTGAGGCGGAGCGTGCACTGGCTGTTAAGGAGCCAGCAGCGAATTCCATCCGTTACCCTCCGAGGAAGCATGATCAGTGGCGGAGATGTCCGCTTCGGGGAGCCGGCTGCGATGGCCGGTTTCGGGCGCACTCCAAGTTCTGTGTCAATCGGCAGGCGCTGCATCCTGCGGGGCACGCGATGTTCGCTCTCAAGGCGCCGACACAATGACCGCTTATGGCGCTGTTGAGACGGGCCATGGCAGAAGCTACCGACAGGCATCGATCCGGGATCGCCGCAATTGTGCAACAGTCCATTTCACAATTTCAGCCGTCGACCAAGAGGGGCAGCATCGGGATCCATTGACGTCAGGAGACCCGTTCAACCCCTATCGCTATGTCCAGTGCCAGGTGAGGACGCGGCAGTTCGGGGGCTGGTCGGGTCACACTGGCGTTTTCGGCGAGTCAACATGTCATCGCCGAGCAGTCAGTAAGCGCACAGACTGTCGATGCCGTCTCAGGCTATGCCCATCTCGTTCATGTCCTGGAACCGGTCGGCGATGCGCGGATGCAGCCGGCCGCCATCGGCCGCGCCGATCGCCACCAGCACCTCGTCGGCGCCGGGCGCATCGGTGACCGTCAGGTCGGCGGTGATGAAATGCGACCGCGCGCCGGTGATGCTCTTGTGGGTCATCGGCACCGTCACCGTGACCCCGGCCGGGCCGCGGATGTTGCTGAAGTTCAGATAGGTGGTGCCGCCCACGGCGTCCCGGAACACATTGCCGAAGCGCAACGTGTGGATCAGGGCCGAGGCATGCTCGACCTCGCCGTTGAGGCCCACGACGGCGGCCTTGCCATAGGCCTCGATCCGGTCGGCCGGGATCAGCGCCAGCAGCCGCGCAACCAGCACATCGGCCAGCGGCGGCGCCAGGGCCAGCACCTCCGGCCGCAGATCCTCGACGAAGCCGCGCCCGGCCCAGGGGTTGCGCAGCACCGCCGCGACCACGGCCATGGTCACGGGCCTGTCCCCGGCCTTGCCGCCCTCGATGAAGGTCTGCTCGGTATGGGCGGCGATCTTGCGGATCTCGGGCGTCATGGCGGGGTCCCTGCGTCGGTTGGGTCATTTCGGCGCCGGGGACGGTAGGAAGGGGCGGGGCCGCGCGTCTTCCTCCGGTTCGGAGGAAGACGGCGCTGAATTCCCCTCGGTCCGGAGGTAGAGTGAGACGCGGTCCCGCGCGTAAATCCGATATCGACCCCGGCTATGAGCCATCTGCCCTTGGACCATCGTTCGCTGCTGCGCGCGCTGCGGGACGCCGCCAGCCTGATCAATTCCAGTGGCGACCTGGACACGATGTTGCATCACCTGGTCTACGCCGCCTGCCACCACGGCACTTGGGCGATGGGCGCGGTGATGGCCATCGACCAGGGCAACGGCTACGCCCATGTGCTGGCGCGGCACGACCCGACCCTGATCCCGAACCGGCTGGAGAACCGCTGGGCGCTGGCCACCAGCC
This sequence comes from Inquilinus sp., assembly GCF_039594555.1. Lineage (GTDB taxonomy): Bacteria > Pseudomonadota > Alphaproteobacteria > DSM-16000 > Inquilinaceae > Inquilinus. Next base: position 6,261 of record NZ_JBCNNF010000005.1, on the reverse strand, counting down.
CGGCCCTGGTGGCGCTGACCAGGAACGAGCCTGTGGTGATCGCCGACGCCTTCGCCTCCGAGGAGTTCCCCGGATACCGGCAGGAGGCGCATCAGCGCGGCTACCGCACCGTGGTGGTGCTGCCGATGGGCTGCTGCGACGATGCCGGCCGGCCGATGGTGCTGACCGCGCAGTCGCGCAGCGTGGTCGCGGTGACGGAGGAGGACCTGGCCTTCCTCGGCACCATCGTCCATCTCGGTGCCATCGCCGTCGACAAGGCGCACAGGCTGCGGACGGAGCATGAGGCCGCCGAACGGCTGCAGCGCGTGCTGGCGGTCAACGCATCGCTGATGGAGCAGGTGCTGGCCGATGGCGATGTCGCCTCCGCCGCGGCGATGATCGGTGGGGTGTTCCCCGACCCGATCGCGGTGGTCGACCTGACCGCCAACCTGGTCGTCGCCGGGCGGTCGCCGCGGCCGGAGGTGCTGGACGATGCCGCCTGGCAGGCTGCCGCCCGCGCCACGCTGGCCCGGCCGCTGGTCAAGGCGGCGCGGGCAGCGGTCGATCAGCCGCGCGACGCATCCTGGGATCTGTTGCTGGAGCACGGCCCGGGCCGATTCAAGGTGGCGGCGCGGATCGAGCCGCTGGTGATCGACCGCGAGGCGGTCGGCGCCCTGATGGTGTTCCCACGCTCGGGCACTGTCGGCGATCTCGACCACCTGCTGCTCGACAGCGCCAAATTCGCCCTCAGCGTCCAGCTGATGCGCGGCTTCATCCGCTTCCGTGCCGAGGCGCAGACCCTGACCGACCTAGTCTCCGAGATCGTGGAGCAGCGCTGGCGTGACCCGGCCGATGTCGCGGCACGGGCCCTGCGCCTGGGCTTCGACCTGGCGATGCCGGTCCGGCTGATGGCAATCGGGTTGCCCGGGCCGCGCCGGCCCGGCGTCGCCGCCGGGATCGAGCTGCTGCGGTCGGTCGCCCGCATCGCGCAGGAGCAGCATGCCGGCGCGGTCACCGTCGCCCTCGACGACCTCGTCCTGTGCCGCCTGCCGGCCGAGGGCGACAGCGAGGAGCCGGCGCGGAAGCTGATGCGCCGCATCGCCGAGGAGGCGCGGCTGGTGCTGGACGACACGCCGATCCTGGTCGCCAGCAAGCTCTGCCCGGGCCTCGCCGACCATCCGGCCGCCTGGGCCCAGTGCCGGCGGATGATCGACCTGGCGCGGCGATTCAAGCGACGCGGCGTGCTGACGGCGCAGGACTTCGGCCCGTTCCCGGTGCTGCTGTCGGCGGCGGACACGGAGGAGGTGCAGGGCTTCGTCGACGGCGCCATCGGCGCCGTGGCCCGGCACGACCGCAAGCACGGCACCGCCTATGTCGAGACGCTGTCGCGCTATCTCGACCAGGGCTGCCGCACCCAGGCCTGCGCCGATGCGATGGGGCTGCACGTGACCACGCTGCGCTACCGCCTGGCGCGGATCCAGGAGCTGTTCGGCATCGAGCTGGACACGCCGGAGCGGCGCTTCTCGCTGGAGCTCGCCATTCGTCTGCACGCCATGGTGCGGGACCGCGCCGCCGGGGACTGAGCCGGCCGCGGTTGCTCCGTCGGGTAGGAGCATCGTCCCCTCCGTCTCCTTCCGACCGGCGGAAGATCGGCCCGGCGGGGCCGCCTAGCCTTCCCTGAAATCGAGGAGGCTTCGCGGATGTCCGCACCACCAGAGCATAGCCCGATCGACGCGGTCGAGCTGCGCCGCGCCTTCGGCACCTTCGTCACCGGCGTGACGGTGATCACCACCTGGGACGAGACCGGTGCGCCGCGCGGCATGACCGCGAACTCCTTCACCTCGGTGTCGCTCGACCCGCCGCTGCTGCTGGTCTGCGTCGGCAAGAGTGCGTCCAGCTATCCTGCCTTCGCCGCGTCGCCCGCCTTCGCCGTCAACCTCCTCCACGAGGCCCAGGCCGAGGTATCGTCGCTGTTCGCCTCGAAGTCGCCGGACAAGTTCCGGGCGGTGTCACATGACGCGGTGCACACCGGTGCCCCGGTGCTGACCGACTGCATGACCTGGTTCGACTGCAGCGTGCACGACCGGGTCGAGGCCGGCGACCACATGGTGCTGATCGGCCGGGTCCAGGCCTTCGGCACCAGCGCCTCCGCCCCGCTCGGCTTCTGCCGGGGGCGCTACGCCGCGGTGAAGGACCCGCTGCCGGCCGGCTGGTCGCCGTCGCACCGGATGGTCGTCGGCTATCTGATCGAGGATGACGGCCGCATCCTGCTGCGCGCCGACGGGCGTGACGGCTGGGGCCTGCTCACCGCCCGCCGCCGCCAGGCCGGCGCCGCGATCGACCTGGACGAGGCCGGCACCCTGGCCCTGCGCGCCGACGCCACCTTCCTCTATTCGGTGTTCGACGTCGGCGACGGCGACCCCGGCTTCATCATCTATCGCGGCCGTCTGGAGGGCGAGGCGGCATCGCTGCCGCCCGACCTGCGCTTTTTCCCGGCCGACGACCTGCCCTTCGACGCCATCCCGGTGCGGGAGGTGCGGTCGATGCTGCGCCGCTACCTGCGCGAGCGCGGCGCCAGCCGCTTCGGCATCTACATCGACTCCGCCGATGGCGGGCGGGTCGCGATGATCGACGGCGACAGCCGCCCCTGGCAGCCGGCCGACGCCGGCACCCCCTGAACGACGGACGACACCATGACCCGCACTGTGCAGAGCATCGAGGGAACGCGGCTGGGCCTGTTCATCGACGGCAGCAGCGTCGCCCCGCGATCCGGCCGCTATCTCGCCAGCTATGACCCGACCACGGCCGAGCCCTGGCACGAGGTCGCCGATGCCGGGGCCGAGGATGTCGACGACGCCGTGTGCGCCGCCCAGGCCGCCTTCGTCGACCCCGCCTGGCGCCGCATGACCCAGACCGACCGCGGCCGCCTGGTGCGCCGGTTGGCGGATCTGCTGCTGCAGCACGCCGACGATCTGGCGCGGATCGAGATGCGCGACAACGGCAAGCTGCTGCGCGAGATGCTGGCCCAGCTGCGCGCCATGCCGGATGCCTACCAGTACTTTGCCGGCATGGCCGACAAGCTGCAGGGCGACACCATCCCGGTGAACAAGCTCGACATGCTGAACCTCACGCTGCGCGAGCCGATCGGCGTGGTCGGCATGATCACGCCCTGGAACTCGCCGCTGATGCTGCTGACCGGCACGCTGGCGCCGTGCCTGGCCATCGGCAACACCGTGGTGATCAAGCCGTCGGAGCACACCTCGGCCTCCACCCTGGCGCTGGCCGAGATCGTGATGGAGGCGGGGTTTCCGGCCGGCGTGGTCAACGTGGTCACCGGCCACGGCGCTACGGCGGGGGAGGCGCTGACCCGCCATCCCGGCCTGGCCAAGATCGTCTTCACCGGCAGCACCGCCACCGGCAAGCGCATCGCCGCCAACGCCGCGTCCCAGCTGGTGCCCTGCCAGATGGAGCTGGGCGGCAAGTCCCCGCATGTCGTGTTCTCCGACGTCGATATCGACCGGGCGGTCAACGGCGTCGTCGCCGGCGTCTTCGCCGCGGCCGGGCAGACCTGCATCGCCGGCTCCCGCTGCTTCGTCGAGGCCGGGCTGCATGACCGCTTCCTGGAGGCGCTGGTCGAGCGCACGCGCCGCATCCGCCTCGGCCGGCCGGAGGCGGAGGAGACCGAGATCGGCCCGCTGGCCCTGGCGGCGCAGCTGGACAAGGTCGAGACCTATGTCGGCACCGGCGTCGCCGACGGCGCCCGGGTCGCGATCGGCGGCCGCCGGCCGCAGCGCGACGACCTGGGGCGCGGCTGGTACTACGAGCCGACGGTGCTGGCCGAGGCCCGCAACGACATGCGCTTCATGCGCGACGAGATCTTCGGCCCGGTGGTCGGCGTCGTGCCGTTCCGGGACGAGGACGAGCTGATCGAGCTGGCCAACGACACCCGCTACGGCCTGGCCGCCGGCATCTGGACCCGGGACATCGACCGCGCCCTGCGCTTCGCCCGCAACGTCGATGCCGGCACGGTGTGGATCAACACCTACCGTTCCGCCGCCTACATGTCGCCGAATGGCGGCTTCAAGGAGAGCGGCTATGGCCGCCGCGGCGGCTTCGAGGTGATGCGGGAGTTCTCGCGCCTCAAGAACGTGGTCATCGACCATTCCGGCGCCACCCAGGACCCCTTCGTCATCCGCCTGCGCTGACCGGCGCCCACACCTTCTATGGGGAGAGCGACCCGATGAAGTTCGCCGTTTCGATCAACCTGGAGCGCTTCAGCCCGTCGCGCGACATGCAGACCGTTCTGGCCGAGGCGCTGGAGCTGGTGAAGATGGCCGATGCCGGGGGCTTCGAGACCGTCTGGACGGCCGAGCACCACACCATCGAATGCACCATCGCGCCGAACCCGTTCAACACCCTGACCTGGTTCGGCCACCATACCGACCGGATCCGCCTGGGCACGGCGACGCTGGTCGCCCCCTACTGGGACCCGATCCGCCTGGCCGGGGAGGCGGCGTTGTGCGACCAGCTGACCGGCGGGCGGCTGGAATTCGGCATCGCCCGCGGCTCCTACCAGTACGAGTTCGACCGGATGGCCGGCGGCATGCCGCAGCAGGAGGGCGTGGCCTATCTGAAGGAGATCGTGCCGGCGGTGAAGGCACTGTGGGCCGGCGACTACGCCCATGAGGGCAAGTACTGGCGCTTTCCGCTGGCGACCGCGGTGCCGAAGCCGCTGCAGAAGGGCCATCCGCCGATCTGGGTCGCGGCGCGCGACCCCGGCACCTTCGACTGGGCCGTGGGCATCGGCGCCAGCATCCTCTCGACCCCGCTGTCGGCCCCGCCGGCCGAGGTCGGGGTGCTGGGCGAGAAGTTCTGCAAGGCCGTCGCCGACCATCCGGAGGTGCCGCGGCCGCGCTTCATGATGCAGCGCCGCACCTGCGTCTATGCCAAGTCGGAGGACTGGGAGGTGCCGGTCCGCCACAGCACGGATTACGGCCGCTATTTCGAGAACCTGTTCCAGAATCTCGGCACGGTGAAGAACGGCTTCCCGGAGGCGGTGCCGTACGAGGTGGTGGCCAACCGCTCCAGCTACGATCCGAAGAGCATTCGCGACAACCTGATGTTCGGCACGCCGGACGAGGTGATCGAGAAGCTGATGGTCTACGAGGCGGCGGGGGTGGACCAGTACTGCCTGGGCTTGTCCTTCAACCTGCCCTTCGAGCTGCAGAAGCAGACCCTGTCGCTGTTCATCCGCGAGGTCATGCCGGTCTTCGCCGGACGCGCCGGCGCGGCAGAGACCTCCAAGCTCAAGGTGGCGGTCTAGGCCATGCCGGTCGTTCTAAACTATCGGATCGACGGTGCCGGGACCCGGCCGCTGGTTCTGGTCCATGGCGTCGGCTCATATCTTGAGGCCTGGGACGGCGTCACGGCCGCCCTGGCGCCGGATTTCCGCATCCTGCGCTTCGACCTGCGCGGCCACGGCCGATCGGAGCGGGTGCGGGGGCGCTATGAGATCGACGATTTCGTTGGCGACCTGCTGCACCTCGCCGACCGCGAGGGCTTCGGCCGCTTCAACCTGGCCGGCTTCTCGCTGGGCGGGCTGATCGCCCAACGCACGGCGATGGCGCATCCGGAGCGGGTGCGGCGGTTGGTGCTGCTCAGCACCGTCGCCGGGCGGACGGAGGAGGAGCAGGGGCGGGTGCGCGACCGGCTGTCGGCGCTGCAGGCCGGCGAGGCCGGGTCGCATTACGACGCCTCGGTCGGGCGCTGGCTGACCGAGGCGTTCCAGGCGGCCAATCCGGAGCTGATCCAGCGGCTGCGTGAGCGCAACGCCGCCAACGATCCGGGCTGCTACGCCGCCGCCTACCGGGTGCTGGCCGAGACCGACCTGGGCGACCAGCTCCATCTCATCCGCCACCCGACGCTGGTCGCGACCGGGGCGGACGACCAGGGCTCGAACCCGCGCATGGCCCGCTTCATGCACGAGCGCATCGCCGGGTCGCGGCTGGAGATCCTGCCCGGCCTGCGCCATTCGATCCTGGTCGAGGCGCCGGACCTCGTCGCCGGGCTGATGCGCGATTTCCTGTTGTCCGGCGACGCGAAGACGGGAGCGGCGGCATGATCGTCGAGGAGCGGATCTACCGCATCAAGCCCGGGCAGATGCAGCGCTACCTGCAGCTGGTGCGGGAGGAGGGGCTGGCGATCCAGCGGCCGATCCTCGGCCACCTGATCGGCTATTTCCACACCGAGATCGGGCCGCTGAACCATGTCGTCCACATGTGG
>NZ_JBCNNF010000499.1:0-4563 GCF_039594555.1 Inquilinus sp. | reverse complement strand
AAAACAAAGAACGGGTCTCCGGCTCCATTGTCTACATATACGGCAGTCAGCTGGTGGCCGACAATGATACCGCCATTACAGGCGCCGGTGATGCGCATCGGCGAAGACGCGGATGCCGTCGGCCCGCAGCTGGGCGCGATAACGTAGCGCCCGCGCCGCCTCGCCCTCGACGAGGCCCTCATTGGCGACATAGGCATTGGCCCATTGGTTCACCCGCACGAAGGCGGCCTGCGCCGCCGAGGCGACGGCGAAGGCCGGGATCGCCGCGTTGGCCAGCACGTTGATGCCGATCGGCTTGCCGAACTCGCGGCGGATGCGGTCGGCGATCACCGCCATGTGCGACGCCGTCTCCGGCCCGATGTCGTCGGGCTTGGAGAACGGGATGTCGCCATGGTTCTCGACGATCAGCCCGTCGCAGCCGCCGGCCAGATAGGCCTCGGCATCGGCCATGGCGCGATCGGTGATCGCCTCCACACCGCCGCCGCGATAGTGCGGCGCACCGGGCAGCGCCAGCAGGTGGATGACGCCGATCACCGCCTTGGTCCGGCCAAAGATGTCGCGGATGGCATGGCCACGGTTCTCGGCCACAGGCTTGGTCTCGGTCATCGCTCGGCCCCTCCTCGGGCCAGGGATGCAGGCAGGATCGCATCGATCTCCGCCCGGCTCGGAAAGGAAGACAGGACGCCGGGACGGGTCACGCCGATGGCGGCGGCGCGGATGGCGACGGGCAGCGCCGCCTCGATCGCGGCGCCGCGATCCAGCAGCCCGGCCAGCATGCCGCACAGCAGGTCGCCGGCCCCGGCGGTGTCGACCGCCGCCACATCCGGCGCGGGGTAGTCTTTGCGGCCGTCCGCCGTCAGCACCGAGGCGCCGGCGGCGCCGAGGGTGACGATAACCATGGCCGCGCCACGGCGCAGCAGCGCCTGCGCCGCCCGATGCGGGTCGGGGTCGCCGCCCAGCCGGCAGGCCTCGCCGCGGTTGACCACCAGCAGGTCGGTCAGCGGCAGCACCGGGGCGTAGGGCTCCCGGATCGGCGACGGATTCAGGATGGTGCCGACGCCGCGAGCGCGGGCCAGGATGAATCCGTCCCGCACCGCCGCGATCCGCAGATTGCCCTGCATCAGCAGCAGGTCGCCGGGTTTGAGCGCAGTGTCGAGTTCGGTGCCCTGCGGCGGGGCGAAACGGTCGGCGCAGGCGGTGACGCTGATGATCGTGTTCTCGCCGGCGGCATCGACCTGGATCATCGAACGGTCGGTCGGCCCGTCGAGCCGGACCAGACCGGCCGGATCGATCCCCTCAACGGCCAGCCGCTCTGCCACTGTCCCGCCGACGGCGTCGGTGCCGATGGCGGCGAACAGCCGGACCCGCGCGCCGGCGCGGGCCGCCGCCACCGCCTGGTTCAGCCCCTTCCCGCCCAGATCCTCCGCCATGCCGTCGGCCACCACCGTCTCCCCCGGCTCCGGGAAGCGCTGGAGCCGGTAGAGCGTGTCGAGACAGGCATTGCCGACGACATGGACCGTCATGGCGGACGGACTACGCCTTCCCGATCGTCCAGGCCAGGGCCTGCGACCACAGGCGGCCATAGCCCGGCCACGCCGCGAAGTCCGGCGGCAGCCAATGCGGGCCGATGTCGGAGGTCCAGGCCAAAGTGCGGCCCTGCCCGTATTCCCCGACCACCAGCAGCGGCAGGTCGCCATACTCCGCGCCGACCGTGGCCAGCACCTGGGCGCCCGGCTTCGGCTTGACCTCGTTGAAGCCGAGCAGCGCCGGCCACGGCCCCGGCAGCCCGGTCAGGATCGGGTGGTCGGCGACCAGCTTCGGGTCGAACCCTTCCGGCACCTCGACCCGGTCGTCGACCGGCAGGATCTCGACCGGCAGCACCTCCTCCACCGCGGTCTTGTGGAAGCGGGCACCGCCGTTGATGCCCTGGAAGCTGTAATAGCCGCCGAACATCAGGAGGCCGCCGCCGCCGCGGACATAGTCGCGCAGCAGCTTCAGCCGGTTCGGCGTGCGCTTGCTGTGCACCCAGGTGTCCGGGTGCAGCAGCAGCGTATTGGCGCCGATGTCGGACAGGATCACCGCGTCGTAGGCCTGCAGGCCCTCGAGCGTCTGCGGGAAGTCACGCTGCGCCAGATGCGCCGGCATGTAGTCGATGGCGAAAGGCGAGTCCTTCAGCGCCTCCAGGAGAGGCTCGGCGCCCTGGTGGTAGGTCACGGTCGGGAACTGGTCGAACCCCTTGATGTGGGTCGCAGTCGACACCCAGGATTCGCCCGCCAGCAGGATCTTGTGCTTCGCCATGGATCAGGCCTTGGTGTTGTGGGCGGCGGAGAAGACCCGCCGCGGATTGTCGATCAGGAGGCTGTCGATCGTCGCGCGATCGACGCCGTGGCGGCGCAGCCGCGGCACGAAATGCTTCAGGATGTAGCCGTAGCCGAAGCCGCCATAGCGGGTCAGCATCATCTTCAGGAACACGTCCTGCGACAGCAGCAGCCGGTCGGCATGGCCGGAGTCGATCAGGCTGACGATCGCCCGGGCATTCTCCTCGTCGCTCGGCGACTGCGCCTTCTGGTCGGCATAGTAGTAGTCCATGCCGATCATGTCGTATTCGAGGAAGGCGCCGCGGTCGGCCAGCGCCCGCTGATAGGCCAGGTCGCCATGGCTGGGGTTCATGTGGCACAGCACCGTGTGCCGCAGATCCGCCCCCTCCTCCTCGACCACGTCCAGCACGCGGTGGGCCAGCCGCTCCCACCCCGGCAGGTGGATCGACAGCGGCACGCCGGTGCGGCGCGAGGCGCGGGCGGCGCCGCGCAGCGACTTCTCCTCCTCCGCCGTGAAATTCTTGCTGACGCCGATCTCGCCGATCAGCCCGGCCGGGATCACCGGCTGGTCATCGTCTTCCGGCGGCGGCGCTCCGCCGACATCGCGCACGATGCGCTCGGCGATGGTGTCGGCGTCCATGTCGCGCACCTCCTCCGGGTGCGACTGGCCGAGATAGTAGCCGGAGCCCATGACGATGTTCAGCCCGGTGCGGCGGGCGATGCGCTGCAGCGCCTCCGGGTCGCGGCCGATGCCGAAGCAGGTCGGGTCGACCACGGTGGCGCCGCCCAGCTCGGCGAACTTGCCCAGCTCCTCCACCGCCAGGTCGGTGTCGAGCAGGAAGCAGTTGTCCCGGTTCAGGAACGGGTTCATCCGCAGCTCGCCGATCATGGTGATGTCGATCGGCTTCTCGGCCAGGGCGATATGGCTGGCGCAGCAGGGCCGGCGCCACCAGCTGGAGGTGTCGAGCAGAATGTGCTCATGCATCAGAGTCACGCCCATGGCCTCGACCGGGATCGGCCCCAGCACGGTCATGACCTGGCCGGAGCGCACGCCGATGGTGTCAGTGGTCGTCATCTTCAGCCTCAGCGGCGGGTCGTGGTCCGGAAGATCCGGAAGTTGAGCCAGATCGCGATCAGGATGATCACGCCGGTGATAATCGGGGTCAGGAAGGGCGACATATGCGCCAGGATCAGGCCGTTGCCGATCACCGCCACGGTCAGGGCGCCGAGCACGGTGCCGATCATGGTGCCGCGGCCGCCGAACAGGCTGGTGCCGCCCAGCACCACCGCGGCGATGACCTCGAGCTCGAACCCCGCTCCGGCATTGGCCGACCCGCTGCCGAGCCGCGCCGCGATCACCACCGCGGCCAGCGCCGCGGCGGCGCCGGACAGGACATAGACCAGCAGGGTCACCCGCCGGATGTTCACGCCGGCGCGGCGCACCGCCTCGGCATTGGCGCCGATGCCGGTGACGTAGCGGCCGAAGCGGGTCTGGGTGAAGATCACGATTCCGAGCGCCAGCACCGCGACGGCGATCAGCGCCGGCATCGGCAGGCCCACGACCCAGCCGCGGCCGATCTCGACGAAGCCGCTGCCGGGGTCGACCGGGATCGAATAGCCCTGGGTGATCAGCAGCGCCACGCCGCGGATGATGCCGAGGCCGGCCAGGGTGACGATGAAGGCCGGAATACCCTCATAGGCGATGAAGAAGCCCTGCAGCGCGCCGATCGCCGCGCCCAGCAGCACCAGCCCCACCAGCGCCAGCGGCCAGGGCACGCCGGCCTGCAGCAGCACCGCCGACAGGGCGCCGACCAGGCCGAGCATCGAGCCGACCGACAGGTCGATGCCGCCGGTGGTGATGACGAAGGTCATCGCCGTGGCGACGATCAGCAGCGGCGCGCTCTGCCGCAGGATGTTGAGGATGTTGGCCTCGGTCAGGAAGGCGTCCGTGACCAGGCCGAACAGGATGCAGACCGCCAGGAAGAAGATGAAGATGCTGGCGACGCCGCCATTGGCCATCACCCGGTGGCGCAACCCCGGCGGCCGGTCGGCCTTGGCCTCGCCCTGCTGCTCGGTCATCGCAGTGCTCCCCGCCGCGTTCATGCCCGCGCCTCCGCGCCCGGGGCCATGCGGGCCGACCGGGCGGTGAATTTCCGGCCGACGATCAGGTCGACGACTTCCTCGATGTTGGTGTCGGCGATGTTGCGCTCGGCGATATTGCGGCCCTCATACATCACCTGGATCC
>NZ_JBCNNF010000498.1:0-4568 GCF_039594555.1 Inquilinus sp. | reverse complement strand
CTCCGGCCCCAGCCGGCGCTCGGCCGTGTCGAAATAGACGAAGTTGCCGGTGCGAACATTGACCGCACCGACGCTGAAACGCTTCTTGCCATCGTTCAGGAGGTCGAAATCGATCAGCATCTCCAGCGTTTTCTTCAGCTCCGAGGAATCGTAGAAGCTGGTAGCCCCTTCGGCACCCGGCAGCTCCAGCCAGGGATTGGGAAAGCGCGGCTTGAAAAAGCCGGGCTGCCCCATCGTCATCGTCATCCACGAGCTGGTACGGTTGCGGATATCGCGGAAAAAGTCGCCTTCCGGCGTATAGGCCCAGATCTTGCGGCCGGAAATGATCTGCCAGAATTGCTCGAGGCGCTGCAGCCGCCGGCCGGGCTCGTTGCCGGCGATGATCGCGGCATTGACCGCGCCGATCGAGACGCCCGAAAGCCAGGTGGGCTCGCACCCGGCTTCGGCCAACGCAAAGTACAATCTCCCTAGTGTGATCCAATCACCAGGCCGCCCTACTCCACGCCGCGGTCGCCGCCCAGCAGGCGGATCGAGCTGGCCTGCGGGCCCATCGGGCCTTCGCCGGTGGCCAGGGTCAGGTGCACCATCGTGCCGACCGTCAGCTCGTCGAAGCGGCCGTCGACCACGGCGTTGCGGGTGAAGTACAGGCTGCCGGCCTGCTTGGCCTCGACGAAGCCGTAATTCTGCTCGGGGTACAGCCGGCTGATGGTGCCGGTCTCGCCCACCGCCTCATGCGCCTTGACCTCGCCCTGGATGATGCGGGCGGCCTCGTCCAGCTGCCGTTCGACCACGTCGAAGCTGCGGTTGACCACGGCGGCGTGGTCGCGCGGGCTCCGCCGCTCCTCCACCTCCTTGACCACGATCAGGGGCTTGCCGGGGATCTCGGCCTCGACCGAGATGCCGAGCGGCGGGCGCGCGCCCTGGGCGCTGCGATGGGGGGCTTCTATGACCACGCGGCAGCCGATCAGCTTGGGGTAGAGGCGGTCCAGGCGGCCGACGCGGTCGCGCACGATCGCCTTCATCGCCTCCGATCCTTCGATGTTCTTGAACGAGAGCTGCAACGGCTTCTGCATGTCGGGCCTCCACCAGGTTCGTCGGTCCGAGGGGCTGTCGCCCTCCCTTTGCGAACCCCCCGAGACGGCCGGGAGTTCCCGGCTGTTTCGGCTGATGGAAGCCCCTCCGCTCAGGCCGCGGCCGGCCAGCGCCAGGACAGGATGAAGCAGGCCGCCGCCGCCACGCCGGCCGCCGTCCGAACATGGTTCCAGAAGATCCAGTCCGGGACGTAGCGGACCCAGATGGCGGCACCCTCGGCGCCGGCTGGGTCGACCGCCGCCAGGGCGTCGTTCAGCGGCACGTTGCCCGCCATCGTCACCACGATGGTGCCGGCGATGTAGATCACGGCGCCGGCCACCACCAGGGTGGGGTGGGGGCCGGCCCAGCCGAGCAGGGCCGCGGCGGCGACGATGACGCACAGCACCGCCGTGCCCATGAACGCCGCCATGAACAGCGGGTTGATCACCACGATGTTGATCGACTGCATCGCGGCGATCCCCTGCGGCGCCGGCAGGCGGGCCAGGGCGCCCATCACGAAGGTCGAGAAGGCGAAGAAGATGCCGCCGACCAGGCCGGAGCCCAGCGCCGACAGGAAGACCAGGACCGAGACCACGCGTTCGCCCATCATCAGCTCTCCATCGTCAGGGGGGCAGGGGGCGGTCAGCCGGCCCAGACGCCGGATGCGGCGGCGTCGCGCGCATAGTCGGCGAAGTCCTTCGGCGGGCGGCCCAGGGCGCGCTGCACGCCATCGGCCAGGCAGGCGTTGCGGCCGTCCAGCACCGTGGTGAACAGGTACAGCAGCAGCTCGGTGACCTCGGCCGGCGAGCCCTGCTCGGCCATCGCCGCGGCAAACGCATCCGCCGGCACGCGGGTGTAGCGGACCGGCCGGCCGCTGGCCTTCGCGATCTCGGCGGCCGCCTCGGAGAAGGTCAGCAGCCGCGGGCCGGTCACCTCGTAGAGCTGGCCGGCATGGCCGTCCTCCTTCAACGCCGCGACCACGACATCGGCGATGTCGTCGGCATCGACGAAGGGCTCGCCGACCTCGTCGGCCGGCAGCACGATCTCGCCCGCCAGCACGCCCTCCAGCAGCACGCTCTCGCTGAAATTCTGGCTGAACCAGCTGGCCCGCACGATGGTCCAGTCGGCGCCGGACTCCTGCAGCACCCGCTCGGCCCGCTGCGCCTCCGCTTCGCCGCGGCCGGACAGCAGCACCAGCCGGCGGACGCCCTGCGCCAGGGCCTGGTCGACCAGGGCGCCGACGGCCTCGGGCGCGCCTGGTGCTGCCAGGTCGGGATAGTAGGTGATGTAGGCGGCGCCGGCGCCGTCCAGCGCCGCGGCCCAGCCGGACGGGTTCTCCCAGTCGAAGGCGGGGCTGGCGGCGCGGGAGCCGATGCGGACCGGCAGGCCGCGCGCCGTCAGGCGCTCGGCGACGCGGCGGCCGGTCTTGCCGGTGCCGCCGACGACCAGGATCGGTTTGCGCTCTTGCATCGAGCTCGCCGACGGGGCCATGATCCCTCTCCCAATGTGAGTGTTTGTCATGTTTGTAAAAGTGATAAACTCTCACATTCGTTGCGTCAAGCGGATTTGCAAAGGATCGAGTCATGCCCGCCGCCAGCCCCGCCGCTCCCCCCGCCGCCGATCCGGCCGGCCCGCTGCGCCGCGCGCCGAGCCAGCGCCGCAGCCGCGAGCGGGTGGAGCGGATCCTGGCGGTGGCAACGGAGCTGATCGCGGCCCAGGGCAGCGACGCCTTGCGCATGGCCGAGGTGGCAGCGAAGGCGGAGATCTCGATCGGCTCGCTGTACCAGTACTTCCCTGACAAGGCGGCGGTGATCCGGGCCCTGGCCGAGCGCTACAATGCCGAGGGCCGGGCCTGCATCGAGGAGGGGCTGCGGGAGGTGCGCGACGCCGCGGGGCTGCGCCGGGCCTTCGGCACGCTGATCGACACCTATTACGGCCTGTTCCTGGCGGAGCCGGTGATGCGCGACATCTGGTCGGGGCTGCAGGCCGACAAGGGGCTGCGCGAGATCGACCTGGAGGACAGCCGGATCAACGGCCGGGTGCTGGCGGCGGCGCTGGCCCGGATCGACCCGGCCGCCGACCCGGCGGAGCTGTCGATCCGGGCCCTGCTGGTGATGCAGTTGGGCGAGGCGACGATGCGCCTGGCCATCTCGGTCGGCCGGGAAGAGGGCGACGCCCTGGTCGAGGCCTATAAGCGCATGGCGCTGCGCGAGCTGGCGCCGGAATAAGACTCCCGGAATGATCACATCGAGACTGCCGAGCGGCTGACGGCTGCCGACATCGCGCATTGCGACTTCTCCTTCGACATCCGCAGCGAGCTGGTCGCGCCCTACCGGGATCCGGTCGCGGACGCCCGGCCGGTCGAGCCATACCGCAAAGCCTATGCGTTCGACGCTGACGACTTCGCCGGGATCGGCCCCGACCGGCTGCTGGCCGTGGCACGGGAGGGCGGCCGGGTGGTCGGCTATATCCTCATCTCGGAAAGCTGGAACGGCTACGCGTCGGTCGACGATATTGCGGTCGACCGGGCGGCCCGAGGGGCCGGCTTGGCGGTGCGGCTGATGGACCGGGCGGTGCAATGGGCGCGCGAGAGGGACCTGCCGGGCATCCGGCTGGAAACCCAGTCGAACAACGTCGCGGCCTGCCGCTTCTACCGGCGCCATGGTTTCGTGCTGGGCGGTTACGACGCGTACCAGTACCGCACCTTCCCAGCGCTGCGGGCCGAGGTGGCCCTGTTCTGGTACCTGATGCTCCCGGATCCCTGAGGTCCGGAAGGCTGGTGCGGGCGGTCGGGGTCGAACCGACACTCTGTCACCAGAACTGGATTTTGAGTCCAGCGCGTCTGCCAATTCCGCCACGCCCGCGCGGGGCCGCATCATAGGCAGCGCCGGACTCCCGTCAACGAAATTGCAGGGGCGCAGGATCGGGCAGGGCGCCGGCACCCGGCGCTGCGCCGACGGTGAAGGGCCGGCCGCGCTCGGCAGACCACCAGGTCACGATCAGATGCGGCGCCAGGGCCGCGATCAGGATGGCCTGCTGCGGCTCGCTCTCGACGAAATGGGTGCAGCCGATCCGGGTCGCCGTTTCGGCCTTGTAGCGGGCGACCAAGGCGGGGCCGGACAGGCTGTCGGGGCGGCATTCCAGCGCCATCCCGGCATGCCCGTGGCTCGCCAGCCAGGCGGCGATGCGCGCCCGCTCCGATTCCGGCCGGCCGGTGATCACCGCGGCCCGGTCATCGCGGAAGAAGGGCAGGGCCGGCTCGACCTCGCCGTCGCCATCCGCCAGCACGCCGTCGACCTCCATCCCGACAAAGGGCTGCTCGGTCCGGCGGTCCGGGCCGTGCCCGGCGGCGCGATGGGCCCGGCCGGCCGGTGTCGCCTCGCCGCGCTCCCAGGGGAAGCGCCACAGCTCGCGCATCGGATGCGACAGGTCGGGGGTGAAGTCGCTGTGCTCGGGGTCGTGCACCACCGCCAGGGTCAGGCAGGCGCGGCCTTCGG
>NZ_JBCNNF010000497.1:0-4618 GCF_039594555.1 Inquilinus sp. | reverse complement strand
CGCAGCTCGTTGAGGAGGTACATGATGCCGCCGCCGGGGATGCCGAACAGGTAGCGGACATTCTCCAGCTTCAGGTAGTCCAGCAGCAGCTGCGACACCGTCCGGTCGGTCACTGTGCGGTAGTAGGTCGTGCTCTGCTGTAGCATGGTCGGGGTCTCTTGGCGGCGGGAGTCGGGTATTCAGGCGGCGGAGGCCAGGCTGGCATCGGGAGCGGCCAGGCCGAAATGCGCGGTCAGCATCATCTCGGCGGTCTGCAGCGCACCCTCGACCCAGCCCTGATAGGTCGAATAGGACTCGCCGCAGATGTAGACCTCCTCGTCGGCCACCGGCTTGACGATGCATGGCATGACCGCCGCGGTGTCGACGCCGATATTCCAGGAATGCCAGCCGCCGCCATAGGGGTCGTCGCCCCAGTCGCGGAACGCGGCGACATAGGGCTCCGGCGCGTCGGTCACCCCATGCACCTCCTTCAGCTGGCGGTGCGCCTCGGCCACCATCAGCGCGCTGACGTCGTAGATGTCGGGCAGCCGCGGCAGGCCTTCGACGAAGGGGTTGGCGCGGCCCTCGAAGCGGGGCCCGCTGTGCCGCACGCCCTCCCAGTAATCGACCGAGATGCCGTCGGTATAGGCCGCGACCAGCAGCGAGTTGGTGTTGCGCGGGTCGCCGCCGGGCATCTCGCCCTCGGTCTCGAAATAGTAGATCTGGCGCAGCGGCAGATCGGTGACGGAATCGCCCGAGGTCAGGCCCAGCTGGTGCCACCAGGGCTCCGGATAGCCGAGGGCAAATTTGTACAGGGCGTGGCCGGTGACGGTGGCCAGCAGCTCGGCCACGCCGGGCTTGGCGAAGAACTCGCTGGGGCCCGCCCGGTCCAGCGGATGCTCGGCGATGCGGTCCAGCGACCGGCGCGGCATCGCCAGGATCAGTCGGCGGGCGAGGAGGACATGGTCATCGCCAAGGCCATGGTCATGCATGGTCAGGGCGTACAGCCCGTCCTCGCGCCGGCTGAAGGCGATCAACTCGCGCCGCAGATGGACGCGGCCACCGGCGGCCTCGAACTCGTCGCACAGGCGCCGGGGCAGGGCCTCGTAGCCCTCGGGCAGATGGACATAGGGCGTCTGCGTCGCCGGGATCGACCAGTCCTCCATGTACCAGGGGATGGCCTCGGCGGCGTTCCAGTTGGTCAGCACCGTGTTGAAGCCGCCGCCGGCGAGGGCGAGGTTGTAGGCCTCGACGCTCAGCAGGTTCAGCAGCACCTGCCAGAAGCCGTGATTGCGCAGCGGGAAGCCGTTCAGCGTGGCCTTGGCGCAGGCTTCGCGCAGCTCCGCGCTGCTCATCTTGGTGGCGCCGGGGATGATGGTCTCGATCGCCTGCACCACCAGCGCCGACGGCGACTTGCCCTTTTCCTGTTCGGTCAGCCAGTATGGCACCGTGTCGGGATCGGCGTAGTCGCGGACCGGGAAGCGGTGGGCGCGCAGATAGGCCAGGTTCTCCGGCCCGCCCATCGGGAACTTGACGGTCTCGAAGCCCAGCTGCTGCACCAGCCCCATGACCAGCAGCTGCGAGGTCATGATCCGCATGCCGCCCAGCTCGGCCGGCACATGCGGCATGCCGGGCAGGCGCACCGTGTCGAGGCGGCCGCCGATCCGGTCGCTCATCTCGAACAGGTGGATGCCGGCCGCCGGAATCTTCGAATCCGGCGCGGTGGCCAGCCGCCAGCCGCTGTATACGCCGCCCATGCCGCCGCCGATGATGGCACAGTCGATGACGCCCTCGGGTTCCGCACCCATGATCATCCCTCCGTCTGCAAGGATGGTTGCCCGGCCGCGATGGCGGCCGCGTCAGATGCTCACGATCTGGTCGACCGCCTCGAGCGAGGCGATCAGCGATCCCTGGATCCAGGCCTGGTCCAGCGAGCAGTGCTCGCCGGCGAAGAACACCCGGCCCTCCGGCTTCTTGCCGTCGAGGAAGATGGTGCCGAGCTGCCCGGGCAGCAGGAAGGCGAAGGCCCCCGCCGACCATTTGTGCGACTGCCAGCAGATCGATGCAGAATCGACCACCAGGTTGTCGTCCATGATCTCCGGATGGAAGCGGGCGATGCCGCGGCGCACCGCCTCGACCTGCGCCGCCGGCTCCATCAGCCCCAGGCGCAGCGCGTCCGACCCCCAGCAATAGGCGCCGAGCAGCGCGCCCGGCATCGAGGCATCGGCGTTCGGCGCCGGGCCGGTGCGCTCGTCATGCGCCGGGCCGGTGTGCGGGTTCGACCAGGGCCGCGGCGGTAGCGGGCCGCGCTCGACCTTCAGATGGTCCATCGGATAGTAGGTCTGGCGCTGCAGCCCGTCGGAGATCGAGCCGCCGCCATAGATGCCGTAGCGGGACTCCCAGAAGCGCTCGCGGCAGTCGAGGATGACCTTGCTCGACGCGGCGTAGGCCATCTGGCTGATCGACAGGCGCTTGGCGTAGCTGAACCCGTCCAGCGCCATCCGGCGCATCACGCCAAAGGGCAGGGTGCACAGCACATAATCCGCGGCCAGCGTCTGTGGTCCTTCCGGCCCGACATAGCCGATCTCGACGCTGGTCTCGGAGGCGATGCGGATGCGCGTGACCTCGTGCTGCAACAGCACGGTGCCCGGCTTCAGCATCCCGCCCAGCGTGTCGGGCAACTGGCTCATGCCGCCGTGCAGCGTGGTCAGGTTGTTGCCGGTGCCGACGATGGTGTCGCGGATGAACATCGTCACCGCCTTCTCGAACCAGACGGCGAGGCTGGTATAGGCGCCGACCAGCTGCTTGACCTGCGCCGGCAGCACCGTATCGAGGAAGGCGCCGAGCGACAGGCTGTCGAGATAGCGCAGCCGGTCGGTGGTCATCTCGCCCTTGAACAGGCTGTCCAGCTCGAACGGCGTCAGCGGCGCGATGGCGTTCTCCAGCACCCAACCGAAGATGGCGCCGCCCGGATCCTGCGGATAGGCGCCGTGGGAGGAGGGCGGAGTCTCCGGCAGGCCGTAGCGCGGATAGATCCGGCTGCGGCTCTCGCTCACCCGGCAGACCACCTCGTGGATGTCGAGGAAGTTCTGGTCGACGCTGTTGACGAACGGGATCAGCTTCCCCGTCAGCCCGGCCTGGTCGATGTAGTGGTGGGTGTAGTCATGCGTGGCCGGGACGCGCATCGCCCCCAGCTCGTTGTAGCTGCCGTCCTTGAAATGGTGGGTCAGGATCCGGCCGCCGATGCGCTCGCTGCCCTCCAGGATGGTGACCGCGTGGCCGAGCTGCTGCAGCTCAAAGGCCGCCACCAGCCCGGCGATGCCGGCGCCCAGGATGACGACGTGCTTGGTGCCGTGTCCGGCGTTGTCCCGGCGGATCCGCTGCAGCATCTCGCCGATCGGGACATGCGGGTAGGTCGCCTGCTGGTCGGACATGTTCGCCTCCTGGCCGGTCGGATAGGGGTCGGACCGAATCCGTCCCGTTCAAAAGGATTTTAGGAAAAAGCTATTGAATCCTGCTCCGCCCCATGGCTGTTTCCTGCCACGGTGACACCATCGGATGCCGAATCCTCTGACTTCGTGTAGCATCTTGTGCGGCGCGGGATGTAAACCAGATTTGAACGGCCGTTCGCATTCATCCGGGTGGCGCCTCGACAAGGAACGGCTGCGGCGCAGGGCAGGGTTCTTGATGAATATTCGCACGACGGACGGACCGGGCGGCGCCGGCAGACGGGATCGCCTGATCGTGGTGGAGGACGACCCGGTCACCCGCTCGATGATCGCGCGCTACTTCGCCGATGAGGGGTTCGATGTCGAGGAGGCGGCGACCGGCGCCGAATGCCGCCGCGCCCTGAAGCGGGCCCCGGCCGACCTGCTGTTCATCGACATCCAGCTGCCGGACGGCGACGGCTTCGAGCTGGCGCGCGAGATCCGGTCCACCAGCGCCGTCGGCATCATCTTCGTCACCCAGAAGGACAGCGAGGTCGACCGCGTCGTCGGGCTTGAACTGGCCGGCGACGACTATGTCACCAAGCCGGTGAAGCTGCGCGAGCTGCTGGCCCGGTCGCGGGCGCTGCTGCGCCGCCGCGGGCTGGAGCGCGATGCCGCCCGCCACAGCAACACCGTCATCACCTTCGAATCCTGGCTGCTGGACCAGACGCGGCGCGAGCTGACGACCCGGGACGGCACGCCGGTGCGCGTGACCCGGGGCGAGTTCGACCTGCTGGCGGCGCTGGTGCAGGCCAATGGCCGGCCGCTCAGCCGCGACTACCTGGTCGAGGTGGTCAGCAACCGCGACACGGAGGTCGGCGACCGCACGGTCGACGCGCTGGTTGCCCGGCTCCGCCGCAAGCTGCAGGCCCCCGCCGGCGGGCCGCCGGTGATCGTCACCGTGACCGGGGTCGGCTACAAGCTGGGCGTCCGCACCGACGCCCGCGGCTGAGCCGCCGGCCGCCGGATCTCCGCCATCAGGGCCTCGATCGAGCACCGGCGCAGCGGCGCCAGCGCGGCGGCCATCTCCGCCAGCCCGTCGATCGGCATGTCGGCATTGGCGCCGGCCTCGATCGCGCTGGCCTGGCGGGCCAGGCGGATCAGCCCCAGCGCGCCGGCGGAGCTGCTGAGGCGGTGCGCCAGCCGGGCCA
>NZ_JBCNNF010000496.1:0-4639 GCF_039594555.1 Inquilinus sp. | reverse complement strand
GGCCTGGCGGACGAATTCCTCGGCCTGGGCGACGCTGCCGACCGTTACGCTCTGGCCCGTGTCGACATGCACCTTGAACATACGGAGATTGGCGGCAAGCCGCTCGGCCCGCGCCTCGGTCTCGGCCGCGATCACCGCGACGGCGAGCAGCGGGGCCCAGCCGGCGCTGACCGCGCGATAGGCGGCGAAGACCCGCTCCAGCAGGGCCGGGTCGCCGTTCAGGTGCCCGGCATGGACATAGGACCAGCCCTCGGCCGCCGCCAGCTGCGCGCTCTCGACGCTGGCGCCCAGTAGGAAGCGCTCGGCCTTCACCGCCGGCCGCGGCGTGGCGACGACGCCAGCCAGCGGGTCGGCCGCGGCCACCGTGTCGTCGAGGAAGGCGTCGAGCTGGGCCAGCTGCTCGGCGAAGGACGGCTTGCGCGCCGGGTCCACCGCCGCCTGCAGCGCCCGGGTCGACAGCGGCAGACCGCCGGGCGCCTTGCCGACCCCGAGATCGACCCGCCCCGGCGCCAGGGCCGCCAGCAGGTTGAAGTTCTCGGCCACCTTGTAGGGGCTGTAGTGCTGAAGCATCACCCCGCCGGACCCGACGCGGATCTGCGAGGTGTGGGCCAGCAGATAGGCGATCAGCACCTCGGGCGAGGGACTGGCGAGCCGCGGCGTGTCGTGGTGCTCGGCCACCCAGAAGCGGTGGAAGCCCCACCGCTCCGCCCGCCGTGCCAGGTCGACGGTGCGGGCCAGCGCCTCCGCCGCCCCCTCACCGTCCGCGATCGGGCTCTTGTCGAGCAGACTCAGGAGATAGCTCATGCCGTTCATCCCGGGATGACGTGCGGGCGGATCCAGGGCGGCTGCCATGGACCGAAGATTCATGTTGTTATCTCATTAAATACACATTCTACTGTCAATAGATTATAAATTTACCATCAAACATCAGTACTAAATCTGCTCACCTCAGACCGGGAGAATCCCATGAGACGCCTGACGGCGCCGCTGCTCGGCGCCCTGCTGCTCCTGCCTGCCTTCGGCCCGGCCGGCGCCGGCACGCCGCGCGACACCATCGTGGTGGCCAAGCAGATCGACCAGTTCATCTCGCTGGACCCGGCCGAGGCGTTCGAGCCCGGCGTCGGCGAGGTGACGCAGAATTTGTACGATCAGCTGGTGGGGTATCGCAGCGCCGCCGACCCGACCATCGTCGGCGATCTGGCCGAATCCTGGTCGATCGCCGATGACGGGCTGACCTGGCGCTTCACGCTGAAGCCGGACCAGGCCTTTGCCAGCGGCAACCCGGTGACGGCGCAGGACGCCGCTTGGTCGCTGCAGCGCGCGGTGCGTCTGGACAAGTCGCCCGCCTTCATCCTGACCCAGTTCGGCTTCACCGCCGACAATGCCGCCGACCGGATCCACGCCGTCGACGACCGGACGCTGGAGATCCGCATCGACCATGCGGTGGCGCCGACCTTCTTCCTCAACACCTTGACGGCGGGCGTCGCCTCAGTGGTCGACGCCAAGACGGTGCAGGCGAACGAGGCCAAGGAGGACCTGGGCAATGGCTGGCTTAAGGCGCACAGCGCCGGCAGCGGCCCCTACGCGCTGCAGCGCTGGGTGCCGAATGAGCGGGTGGTGCTGGAGGGCAATCCGAAGTGGCAGCACACCGGGCCGAAGACGCCGCACCTCGTGTTCCTGCATGTGCCGGAGCCGGCGAGCCAGCGGCTGCTGCTGGAGAAGGGCGATGTCGACTATGCCCGCGACCTGACCCGCGACCAGATCCTGGCGCTGAAGGACGCACCCGGCGTCGCACTGCAGACCGAGGCCGGCGACGCGCTGCTCTATCTCGGCCTGAACCAGGGCAATCCGAACCTGGCGAAGCCCGAGGTGCGCGAGGCGCTGAAATGGCTGGTCGACTACCAGGGCATCCAGGACAGCCTGCTGAGCGGCACCTGGACCACGCGCCAGAGCGTCCTGCCGACGGGCTATCTCGGCGCCGTCGACGACGCGCCCTACCGGCTGGATGTCGACCGGGCCAAGGCGCTGCTGGCCCGCGCCGGGCTGGGCGACGGCTTTGCCGTCACCATCGATGTGCGCAACGTCGCCCCCCTTGCCGACATCGCCCAGGCGCTGCAGGCCAGCTTCGCCAAGGCCGGCGTCAAGCTGGAGATCCTGCCCGGCGACGGCAAGCAAACCATCACCAAATACCGGGCCCGGCAGCACGACATCTATATCGGTACCTGGGTGCCGGATTATCGCGACCCGCACAGCAACGCTGACGCCTTCGCCTTCGACCGCGACGTCAACGACGCCGATGCGCCGAAGACGCTGGCCTGGCGCAACCGCTGGCAGGATGCCGGCTGGAACCAGACCGTGACCGAGGCGCTGCGCGAGCCGGACACGGCCAAGCGCGCCGCCCTCTACGGCCGGCTGCAGCGCGAGGTGCAGGCCGAGGGTCCCTTCGTCCTGCTGTTCCAGCAGACGCTGGTGGCGGCGCATCGCGACACCGTCTCCGGCCTCGTGCTGCAGCCCAAGGCCAGCTACGCCGCGGTGACCAAGACCCGGTGACCGGTCGTCCCACGGCCTGCCTCGACCGGCGCCCGAGTCCGGGTGCCGGCCCCGAGGCGCCCATCTGAAGCAATCGTCACACCGTATCCCGAAGCGGATATCCGGCGGACCGCAGCGGCTCCTTTTCATGAGAGCTGGCCGGCCGTGGCCCGCCGGAACCGCCCTGCGCCGGACGCCATTGTCCCACAGAGACATCCGGCAGCCGCCCGACCGATGGCGATACGGAGATGACGATGCCAGATCAGCAGAACGCCCGTCCGGAACCGCCGCTGCCCAGGCAGCAGCAGGACACGCCAGGCCTGACGAAGCCGATGAGCCCCCCGCCGGATCACGGCGAGGGCAGCTATCGCGGCAGCGGCCGGCTGCAGGGCAAGGTCGCGCTCATCACCGGCGGGGATTCCGGCATCGGCCGTGCCGTCGCCATCGCCTTCGCCCGCGAGGGGGCGGACGTCCTGATCTCCTACCTCAACGAACATGAGGATGCGCGCGAGACCGCGCGCTGGGTGGAGCAGGCCGGCCGGCGCGTCGTCTCGGTGGCCGGCGATGTTGCCGACGAGGCGCATTGCCGGAGCCTGGTCGACCGGGCGGTGAGCGAGCTCGGCGACCTGGACATCCTGGTCAACAACGCCGCCCACCAGATGACCTTTGACAGCCTCGACCAGATCAGCGCCGAGGAATGGGACCTCACCTTCCGCACCAACATCCACAGCCAGTTCTACCTGGCCAAGGCGGCGGTGCCGCACATGAAGCCGGGCAGCGCCATCGTCAACACCACATCGATCAACGCCAAGGACCCGTCGCCGTCGCTGCTGGCCTATGCCACCACCAAGGGCGCGATCGCCAACTTCACCATCGGTCTGGCGAAGCTGCTGGCCGAGAAGGGCATCCGCGTCAACGCCGTCGCCCCCGGGCCGGTCTGGACGCCGCTAATCCCGTCCACCATGCCCGAGGAGAAGGTCGAGAGCTTCGGCGGCAACACGCCGCTGGGCCGGCCGGCGCAGCCCGCCGAACTGGCACCCGCCTACGTCCTGCTGGCCTCGAACGAGGCGAGCTACATCACCGGTGCGGTCCTGGCGGTCACCGGCGGCAGGCCGATGTTCTGACCGGAGAGATCGCATGAAGCGCATCACGCCGCTGGCCCTCGTCATCACCGCTTGCCTCGCCTCCGCGGCATGGGCCCAGCCCCAGCCGGTCGCGCCGGGCTTTCCGTCCCAGACCCAGCAGGCCCCCGTCGCCCACCCGTCTTCCGAGCTGCTCGGCAGCAGCCTGATCGGCGCCAACGTGACCGATACGGCGGGCCATAGCATCGGCACGATCTCCGACTTCGCCTTCGATTCCCGCGGCGGCGCGATCCGCTATGTCGTGGTCGGCGTCGACCAGGTCCTCGGCCTGTCGCTCAAGCAGGTGAAGATCTCGAGCGACAAGCTGCGGCTGGCCGAGGCGACGGCGGACGAGGTCGCGACCGACCTGACCAAGGACGACCTGAAGGCCATGCCGGAGGCCCAGGACGAGCGCTGAGACAGCTGGAGCAGAAAGGAGCGATCCGATGCAGACCTGGCAAGTCACGAACCCGGCCGGCGATCCCATCGTCATCCAGGGCGAGGATCTGGTCAGCGCGATGTCGCGGCATCGCGAGGCCCTGCTGGACCTGGCCTTTCCCGGCGGGGTCGACGCCGTCGAGACTGCCTGGATGCATTGGGACCAGGACCTGCTGGGCGGCGAAGGCGCGATCGAGCTGATCCTGACCTGCCATCGGGATGGGGCCGAACGGCAGGGCCGGATCCTGATCCACGCCGCGCCCGGTGAGATCGCTCCGGACACCGGCCGGGCGGTGTTCTTCTGACAATCGGGAGGTCGGGCGAGATGCAGCGGTTTCAGGGCAAGGTGGCGATCGTGACCGGCGCCGGATCCGGCATCGGCGAGGCGACGGCGCGGCGCCTGTCCGAAGAGGGCGCCGCCGTGATGCTGGTCGACCGGGAGGAAGAGCGCGTCCGCCGGGTCGCCGACAGCCTGCCGGCCGATCGCACACTGGCCCGGGCCGTCGACGTGTCCCGGTCCGAAGCGGTCGACGGCATGGTCGCGGCGGCGA
>NZ_JBCNNF010000495.1:0-4706 GCF_039594555.1 Inquilinus sp. | reverse complement strand
GCCGCACCGGACGCCGATGCCCGATCCTCGAGTCCCACACCGCAGGCCACCGACATGACACGCACCGAACTCTCCGAAGCCGACCTCGTCGGCATGTGGATCACCGAGAACGGCCATATCCGGCTCGAGCTGCTGGCCGGCGGCCGCTATGACGAGGCGCGCGGCGCCCGGCGCAGCGCCTATACCGGCAGGTGGGAGATCCGCGGCCCGGGCCGGATCTTCTTCGCCGACGATTCCGGCTTCACCGCCACCGGCACCGTCGCCGACGGAACCCTGGAGGTCGGCGGCGACCGCTTCCGCCGGGACGGGCGCTGGGACTGAGCGGCACGCCGTCCTATCATCCCGGCAATCGAGGAGAAGGACGGCATGATCCGCATCGACCATCTCGACCACCTGGTGCTGACCGTGGCCAGCATCGAGGCGACCTGCGACTTCTACGCCCGCGCGCTGGGCATGACGGTCGAGACCTTCGGTCAGGGAAGGAAGGCCCTGCGCTTCGGCACCCAGAAGATCAACCTGCACCAGGCCGGCCGCGAGTTCGAGCCGAAGGCGCTGCGGCCGACGCCGGGCTCGGCCGATCTCTGCTTCATCGCCGCGACGCCGCTGGAGGAGGTGATGGCCTATCTCCAGCGGCTCGGCATCGTCCTCGAGGAAGGCCCGGTGCCCCGCAGTGGGGCCACCGGGCCGATCCGCTCGGTCTATCTCCGCGATCCCGACCGGAACCTGATCGAGATCTCGAACCCGGTCTGAGGCGCGGTCACCCCTGGCTGGCGAAGCGTTCGATCAGCCAGCGGGTCGCGGGGCCCGGCGGCGTGTCGCCGCGGTGGATCGCGCTCAGCGTGTAGACCGCGGCGCGCCAGTCGCCGAGGTCGAGCTCGACCAGCCGGCCGGCCTCGATATCGCCGCGCACGACCGGTTCGGGCATGCTGCCCCAGCCAACCCCGGCCAGCAGCAGGGCGTGCTTGGCCCCGAGATCGGCCAGCCGCCACGTCGTCCGGGCGAACACGCCGAAATCGTGGCCTCGGGTCAGCGGCGACCGGTCGGTCAGCACCAGCTGGATGTGGTCGCGCGCCGCCGCGACGGCAGAGCCGCGGAGGCCGGCCAGCGGGTGGAACGGGGCGGCGACCGGCACCAGCTGCACACCGCCGATCCAGATCCGTTCCAGTCCGGTGCCGACGGTCAGCGGGCCGGCGATGCCGACCATGGCGGTGCCGTCCAGCACCAGCTGCGCCACCGCGCCCAGCCCTTCGACGTGCAGCCGCAGCGGCACGCTCGGGAATGCCGCCTGGAACGCCTGCAGCGCGTCGACCAGGCGTGCCGTCGGCAGCATGACGTCGACGACCAGCGAGACCTCGGGCTCCAGCCCCTCCAGCAGGCCCCGCACCCGGGCACGCAGCAGGTCGACACCCTGGGCCACGGCCTGGGCCTCGGTCAGCACCGCGCGGCCGGCCGGGGTCAGGCTGGGCTTCCGCGTCGCCACCCGGTCGAACAGCGCCAGGCCCAACTGGGCCTCGAGATTGTCGATCGCATAGGTGACGGCGGAGGTGGCGCGGTTCAGGCGCCGCGCCGCCGCGGCGAAGCTGCCGGCCTCGACCACGGTGAGAAGCACCTGGAGCTGGTCGAGGGTGGGCGTACCGGGGCTGGGCATTTCTGAGATCCTGAAAAGATCGTTCAGGATTATCAGGATTTCTCGAAATATGAACTGGTCATAGAGTCCCGCGACCATCCTCCCTTCCTGCGGCAGAAAGACCGTTCCATGACCCCTTCGACCTCCTGGCCCCCGGCCTTCGGCCGGCTGCTGATTGCCATCCTGTTCCTGCTCAGCGGCCTGTCCAAGATCGCGGCGCCGGACGCCATCATCGGCTATATCGGCTCGGTCGGCCTGCCGGCACCCCAGCTGGGCTATGCCATCGCGCTGATCGTCGAGATCGGCGGCGGCCTGCTGCTGGTCGTCGGCTTCCAGACCCGCATGGTCGCCCTGGTGCTGGCGGTGTTCACGGTGGTGGCGGCCCTGGCGTTCCACAACGATTTCGCCGACCAGAACCAGATGATCCACTTCCTGAAGAACATCGCCATCACCGGCGGTCTGCTGCAGGTCGCCAGCTTCGGCGCGGGCAGCTTCAGCCTGGATGCGCGCCTGGGCCGGGCCGTGGCGAAGCCGGCGTCATAGGCTTCCCGGTCAAGTCGCCGGGGCGATCGGCTCAAGCAAACACAATGTTCATTGCGCGGCCCGGCCGATTCTCGTTCATGATACGTTCTATGAACAAGGCGCATTCCGTCCCGACCCCTCAACCCGCTCCGCCGACCATAGATCCGGCCGAGGCGGAGCGGGCCGGGCGCATGCTCGACCGACTGGCCGAGATGGCGATGGAGCAGGCCGAGGCGACGCATCAAAGCCTGCTGGCCGCCACCCGGGCCGGCGACGCCGCCCAGGCCAAGGATTTCGGCCTCGCCTTCGACCGCGCCGCCCGCGGCCTCCGCCGCACCTTGGCGCTCAAGTTTCGCCTGATCCGCGACCGGCAGGAGATGGCCGACAAGGCGGCCGCCCAGGCCCGCGACCGGGCCGCGGAGACGGCGCGCCGCCGCCGCCAGGTGGCGGGCCTCGTCACCCGCTCGATCGCCGCCAACGGCAGCCTCTATGGCGGGGATCTGGAGAAGGCCACGTCCTGGATGTGGGAGCGGCTGATCGAGGATGACGGCATCGACGCCGCCCTGCTCCTGGCCGGCCACCCGATCGAGGAGATCGTCATCCGCCTGTGCCGGGAGATGGACATCCGGCCGGACCTGGTGCTGGAGCCGGCCGATCCCGACCGGCCGGCGGAGGACGAGCCGACCGGGCCTTATGCCGCCTTCCCGACCATGGACGCGCTGATGGAGGGCGACGAGCCGAAGGCGCCCTGGTGGCCGATCCTGGGGCCCGGCAGCGGCCGGTACCAGCGCTTCCAGGCCGCCAAGGACGGCCGGCCCGACGGACCGCCCTATTGGTGGGACACCGTCACCGGCACCCGCCTCGACCGCCCGCCCTGGAAGCTCAAGCCCGACGGCAGCGGCTGAGCCGCTGTTTGCCCCCGACAGTCTCTCACCCGCCCAGCCTTTCCACTCTCCCCCTCCCCTTGTGGGAGGGGGACGAGGGGAGGGGGAGGATGAATGGGCGGTTTGCAGCCCGGCCTCATCCCCACTCCCCCCGCTTCTTGCCGGCGCGGTACTGCTTGTGCCGCTGGATCCAGACCTTGCGTGCCCGCTCCCGGGCCAGCGGGTCCTCCTTGCGCTCGAGATGCGCCAGCTCGCGCTGCAGCTTGCCCCAGCTGCGCCAGCGCTCCGGGTCCAGGCTGCCATCCTCCAGCGCGGCGCGCACGGCGCAGCCGGGCTCGCTGCCATGGCCGCAATCGGCGAAGCGGCACTCCGCCGCCAGCACCTCGATGTCGGCGAAGGCCGCGGCGACGCCGTCCCCGGCCTCCCACAGCCCCAGCTCGCGCATGCCCGGCGTGTCCAGCACCAGCCGGCCATTCGGCAGCAGTACCAGCTCGCGATGGGTGGTGGTGTGGCGGCCGCGGGCGTCGTCCTCGCGGATCGCGCCCGTCGCCATCAGCTCCACCCCGGCCAAAGCGTTGACCAAGCTGGATTTGCCGACGCCGGAGCTGCCCAGCAGCACCGCTGTCTGGCCCGGTGCGAAGCAGTCCCGCAGAGCCTCGACGCCCTCGCCGGTGACCGCGGAGACGACGTGGACCGGCACGCCCAGCGCCACGGCCTCGATCTCGGCCAGCGGGCCGTCGCGGTCGTCGCACAGATCGGCCTTGGTCAGCACCACGACGGGGGAGGCGCCGCTCTCCCACGCCGTGGCCAGATAGCGTTCGATGCGCCGGGGGTTCAGGTCGGCGTTCAGCGAGGCGGCCAGAAAGGCGACCTCGACATTGGCGGCCACCACCTGGCCCATCGGGCGGCCGGGCCCGGCGGCCTTGCGGGTGAAGGCGCTGCGCCGCGGCAGCACGGCGTGGATGGTGGCGCTGCCCTCGTCGGGACGCAGGGCAGCGGCCACCCAGTCGCCGGCCACGGGATAGTCGCCCTCCAGCGCCTCATGGGCGAAGCGGCCGGAGAGCTGCCCGGTCATCTCGCCCAGCGGGGTGACCAGGTGATAAGCGCCGCGCTGCTGCACGATCACGCGCGCCGGGCTCAGGCCACGGGCGGCATGGGGATGGAACGCATGCTGGAGCGCCGGGCTCCAGCCGTAATGATCGATCAATGGGAGATCCTCGATCGGGAAGCCTGTCAGGCGCCGGCCGAGGGACCCTGGATGTCAGATGGTCGGAACGGCGGCGCGGCGAGGGGAGGCGCGGAGCGCGCGGACAATGGCAGCCATCGTTCTAACCCTCCTTTCCGGGCCGTTCATGGACATCGTCAGCGATAACCGGCGGCGGGGCCGACGTCAAGCCGGGCGTCCAGCCCGGATATCTCACACCCCCTGCGTCCTGCGCCGGTTCAAAATGCCGACGGGGCAGGAGAGCGGCGCAGCGCGATGCCTTTGCATCGGGCAAGCCGTTCGACGCACCCTGTCGGCATTTTCAACCGGCCCGAAGGGTCGTCTTGCGGTGGCCGCCTGCGGGGGCGGGCCGCTCAACCGTATGTCCCTATACGCTTTTCGCGTCCCGCCCCCGCATCCGACTCACCGCAAGACGACGCAGGGCGTAGGGGGTGTGAGATTTCCGGGC
>NZ_JBCNNF010000494.1:0-4717 GCF_039594555.1 Inquilinus sp. | reverse complement strand
GGGCGGGCAGTTCGAGCAGAGCGTGGAGGGCACGGTCCCGCGGAACGCCGCCAAGATGATGATCGCCTGGCGCGCCAACACCGAATGCGGCGGCTGCAGCGGCGATGCCGATGTCCTGGTCCGTCCGCCGCGTTTCGAGGCCGGGGGGCCGGCGGCGGTGATGGATCTGCGCAGCCTGCGCGGCAACAGCCCGCAGGGGGCGATGTCGCTGCGCTCGGAAGGCGGCGGCGACGCCGTGCGCATCCGGGTCGCGCAGGGCCAGAAGCTGGCCAGCAACGGCAGCGCCATGCCGGTCTCGCCGGGCGCCCCGTTCAAGCTGAGCGTGCCCTATGAGGTCGTGGGTCCGACCGGCAACGCCGTGTCGGTGCAGGTTCTCTTCCTCAACGACCAGGGCAAGGAGGTCGGCCGCAAGGCGCTGGCCCTGGCGCCGCAATGGGGCGCGGTGGGCGAGGCCAGGACCGATTCATCCGGCGCCTTCAGGATCGAGCCGAAAGGCGGTGCCGAAGGCGGGCCCTACCAGCTCGTCTTCGCCGGCGACGATTCGCACCGCAGCGCCTCCGTCTCCGTGCCCTGACGGGGGCGGCTCCGGCCTGGCGGCCCACCTCGGCGAGGCGCCAGGCCGGAGAAGCATCAGTGTGATGCGGCGCCGACCAGCACGCCCATGCCGTGGCGATATTGCTCGGCCAGGCCGGCTTCCTGGCAGAACCGGCTGTAGCCGATCCGGGCCTTCCAGTCGGTCGATTCCGGGCAGTCATCCACCAGGATGACGCCACCCGGAGCCAGCCGGGGCCAGAACCGCTTCAGCGCGTGGTAAGTCGGTTCCGCCAGGTCGATATCGAGCAGCACGACCGAGCAGGATTCCGGAAGCTTGCTGTCCGGGATGGTGGTGATATCGCCCTGGATCAAGGCGACATCGTCAGCCTTGTGGCGCCGCAGGATCTTCGCGACCAGCTTCTGCGAATTGCCCGAGAACATGTGCCGGTTGCGGGTCGGCGTTCCCAGTCCCACATCGTTTGTGAACTGCTGTTCTATGAAGCCGTCGAAGGTGTCGTAGCAAAGATACCGCTTATTGATCCCCAGCCGCCGGGTCATGTTGCGGGCAACGGCCGCCGTTCCTCCGAGGTTGCAGCCGATTTCCACAATGTCCCCTGGGACGTCTTTGCATTCGACCAGATAATGGAGATATAGATACAGTCGCTCCGGGGCCAGGCATGTCGGTGGATACCGATACAGCAGTGGCACGAGAGACGATCGGGCCATTTCTTTAATTTTTTGTTTCATTGCCAAGCCCCCTTTTTGAAAGTCAAATGATATCAATCCTGAAATCTTTGAACAAGCCGCGGATGCTCGGTACTGTCGGGTGATCGGACGATGCTACTCCTCGGCCGCCGCCCGTAGCGCACGACGCAGGCCCTCGGTGCAGCTGTCCCAGGTGAAGCCTCGGGCCCGCGCCCAGCCGGCGTCGCGGAGGGCCCGCGTCGCGGCGGTGTCCGTGACGGCCTGGATGACCCCTTCGGCGATCGCCTTCGGGTCGTGCGGGTCGATCAGGATCGCCGCCGGCCCGACGATTTCGGCCATCGCCGTGTCGCGGCTGGTCACCACCGGGGCGCCGGCGGCCAGCGCCTCCAGCGGCGGCAACCCGAAACCCTCATAGACCGAGGGGTAGAGGAAGGCCGAGGCGCCGGCATAGAGGCCGGGCAGCAGGTCGTCGTCGACATAGCCGAGTAGCCGGACATTCGGCACGTCCTGGCCCAGCGCCGCCTCCTTGAAGATGCGCTGGTTGCTCAGGCCGCCGCCGATGGCGAGGACGACGTCCGGGCCCAGCTTCGGCTGTGCGATCCGCCAGGCCTCGATCGCCCGGCGCAGGTTCTTGCGCGGCTCCAGCGTGCCGATGATCAGGACGTAGGGACGGTCGACCAGATCGTAGCGGGCCCTCGCCGCCTCCGGGGAGGCGCCGTAGAAGCGGGGATCGGCCCCGAGATGGGCGACGTCGATGCTGTCGAGCGGCCGGCCCGACAGCGCGGCGATGCGACCAGCCGAGAAGTGCGACACCGTCATCACGCGCGCTGCCCGCCGCGCCACCCGCAGCACGATCATCTTGTACCAGGCGGCGAAGCGCGGGGTGAACCATTCCGGATGGTCGACCGGCGACATGTCGTGGATCGTCACCACCTGCCGCCGGCGCAGCACCGGGCCGGTGTTCGCCGGGCTCCACAGCACCGAGCGGGGGCGGTGCACGGCCAAGCGCCCCTGCTCCCAAAGGTGGCCGCGCATGCCGGTCGCGACCGAGGCTGGCGCGATCGCCTCATGCGGGCCCAGGCGGGACAGGATCTCGTTCAGATAGCGCTGCGCGCCCGAGACCTTGGCGTGCAGGATGCGGGTGTTGACCAGGATCCCGGCGCCCGAGCCGTCCTGATGGGAAACCGCCGACCCGTTCTGCTTCACGATGCAATCCGCCCTTCCGAAAGATGGCCCCTGGTAGCGCAGCCGAAACCCCAAAGACAACGATGCCGGCCGTCGAGCGGCCGCGGGAAATCGAAACAGGCGCCGCAACAAAACTCTCCGCTCGTTCGCCTTGGATTTGTCATCTAATGATGGCAGAAGAACGACCGCGCTGGCCCCGCGGTGATTTCAAGGACACGCAGCGACCAGCCGGGGAATGCTGTCCGGGCCGGCATGCGCCCAGCCTTTTGGTCGATCGGATGTGAGGCGCAACCTTGGTGCAAGTGGTTGAGACCGGACTGCCGGACGTGAAGCTGGTCAAGCTGCGCGTGTTCGGGGACGAGCGGGGCCGGTTCTTCGAGACCTGGAACCTGCAGAAATTCACCGAGGCCGGGCTGCCGATGAACTTCGTCCAGGACAACCAGGCCAGCAGCGCCGCCGCCGGCACGATGCGCGGCCTGCACTACCAGACCGCGCCGCACGCCCAGGGCAAGCTGATCGGCGTGATCCGCGGCGCGATCTTCGACGTCGCCGTCGACATCCGTCGCGGGTCGCCGACCTTCGGCCGGTCGGTGGGCGTGACCCTGACCGCGGCCGAGCCGGCCCGGCTGTGGGTTCCGGCCGGCTTCGCCCATGGCTATGTCACGCTCGAGCCCGACACCGAGGTGGTCTACAAGGTCACCGCCGGCTACGCGCCGCAGGCGGAGGGCGGCCTCCGCTGGGACGACCCGGCGCTGGGCATCGACTGGCCGATCCCGCCGGCGGAGATGACGGTCAACGACCGCGACCGCAACTGGCCACGCCTGGCCGACGCGCCCGCCCATTTCGAATACGGTGCAGCATGACCATCTTCGTCACCGGCGGCGCCGGCTTCATCGGTTCGGCCCTCGTCCGCCAGCTCGTGGCCGACGGCGAGACCGTCGTCACCATCGACAAGCTGACCTATGCCGGCAACCTGGACAATCTCGCCGGCCTCGACGCCACTGGCCGGCACCGCTTCGCCCAGGCCGACATCTGCGACGTCGACGCGATGCGGGCGCTGTTCGCCGAGCACCGGCCGGAGCGGGTCTACCACCTCGCTGCCGAAAGCCATGTCGACCGGTCGATCGATGACCCGCTGGCCTTCGTCCGCACCAATGTCATGGGCACCGCCAGCCTGCTGGATGCGGCGGTGAAATACTGGCGCGGCCTGCCCGCGGGCAATTCCTTCCGCTTCCTGCATGTCTCGACCGACGAGGTCTATGGCGAGCTGGACGCGACCGGCCTGTTCGCCGAGACCAGCCCGTACCAGCCGAACTCGCCCTACTCCTCCAGCAAGGCGGGCTCCGACCACCTGGCCCGGGCTTGGCACCGCACCTACGGCCTGCCGGTGATGGTGTCGAACTGCTCGAACAATTACGGGCCTTACCAGTATCCGGAGAAGCTGATCCCGGTTGTCACCCTCAACGCGCTCGAGGGCAAGAAACTGCCGATCTACGGCAAGGGCGAGAATGTCCGCGA
Source organism: Inquilinus sp. (assembly GCF_039594555.1). Classification (GTDB taxonomy): domain Bacteria; phylum Pseudomonadota; class Alphaproteobacteria; order DSM-16000; family Inquilinaceae; genus Inquilinus. The sequence goes on along the minus strand of NZ_JBCNNF010000494.1, from coordinate 775 downwards.
CTGGATCCATGTCGACGACCATGCCGCAGGCCTGCGGGCGATCATGGCCAAGGGGCGGCCGGGCGAGACCTACCTGATCGGCAGCCGGTCGGAGCGGACCAACATCGACCTGGTGCGCCAGATCTGCCGTATCCTGGACGAGCTGCAGCCGGCGGCGCAGCCCTATGAAAGCCTGATCACCCACGTCACCGACCGCCCGGGCCACGACGCCCGCTATGCCATCGATCCGAGCAAGGCCGAGGCCGAGCTGGGCTGGCGGCCGCAGCACAGCCTGGAGCAGGGGCTGCGCGAGACGGTGGCCTGGTACATCGCCAACCGCGCCTGGTGCGCCCGGGCGGGCGAGCGCAGCCGCATCGGCCTCGGGACCGCGGCATGACTCTGGCGATCTTCGGCGCCGGCGGCCAGGTCGGGCGTGAGCTGGTTGAACTGGCGCGGGCGCAGGGGCTCGCCGTGCGGGCCTTCGCCCGGTCGGAGGTCGACATCACCGACGCCGCCGCGGTGGCCGAGGCCGTGCGCGGGGTGGACTTCGTCGCCAACTGCGCCGCCTACACGGCGGTCGACAAGGCCGAGGCCGAGCGCGACCAGGCCTTCGCCGTGAACGCGACCGCGCCGGGCGTGATCGCCCGGGCCTGCGCCGTGGCCGGGGCAGCGCTGCTGCACATCTCGACCGACTACGTCTTCCGCGGCGACGGCGACCGGCCGTGGCGCGAGGACGACCCGATCGCGCCGCTCTCCGTCTACGGCGAGAGCAAGGCGGCGGGGGAGGCGGCTGTCC
>NZ_JBCNNF010000493.1:0-4720 GCF_039594555.1 Inquilinus sp. | reverse complement strand
GATGATATTTCATAACTCATGGATAGATCCCATATCAGGAATCTTAATCAGACTATGGTATGAATAATACAAATTAAACCTAGGTATAAATCTCCCCAAACGCCAGCCTTCCCAAAACCACGAGAAATGCAACTCAAGCAAAGCCCAGTAATGCACGGGTCATCAATCAGCAAGTGAATTAGTGAAACAATTTAGGCGCGAGTGGTGAAGTCCTGCTCGAGAGCGGACTCAACAGCCTCAGCCTTCTCACAGGTGCAGGAGGCTACGGGAAAGGTTAGCATATCTTGCTATTTTGAGCATAGTTGATGAGTCTCAAGCTTACCAGAAGGACGGCTACCACAGGCGCAAGTCTCGCCGTGGACGGGCTTGTTCTCGGTCACAGCGCGCTCACAAGTGCATTGACCAGCGGGGCGAGCGCCTAAATGTCTTATTAGTATGTGATCCTTTAGAAATAAATGATTTGAATGGCTCAAACTTACGGCAAGAACAGCGGGGCCCCGAGATCTTGTTCTCAGAGGAAGCTTTGTTGCAGGTGCAGTGGAGAGCAGACTCCTTGCCGCAAGAGCACTTGGCCTGAGCAGCGCAGACGCAGCCTCCATCCTGAGAGGTTCTGCAACAGGTAGAAGCGGGGTGGACCATTTTGTTGGTGTTTGGTGCCGCCAACACCGTCTTCGTCCTGGTCGGCGAGCGGCAGGTGCTGTTCAGCGAGAGACGACAGGAAGTCTATGAGCTGAATGACGCCGCCGCCTATATCTGGTGCCGGCTGCAGGATGGGGCGACGCCGGACGCGGCGGCAGAGGGGCTGGTCGGCCTCGGCTTCTCGCAGGATGCGGCTGGATGCCATGTCCGAAACATGCTGGATGAATGGCGGCGGCTCGGCCTTTTCGACAGGATGGACACGGACGGAGCGTGGCCCGGCGCTGATGATGATCGAATCCAAAATCTTCGGATCGCCGGACTGAACATCTGCCTGCGTTACGGCAGGTCGTCCTTGCGGCGGCTCGTCGCCCCGACCTTCGCCCATCTCGAAGCCGTCGCGGCCGGTCCGGCCGATGTGTCGCTTGCGCTCGAAGTCGACGGTGACAGGATTCGCCTCGTCGGTGTCGAAGGCGACACGGCGTCCTGGGACACGGTCTGTACCGCAGACGAAATCGTGCCGGCCGTGAAGGCGCTGCTGACGGCCGAGTTGCTCGCCCGCGGACGACACCCACTCGCGATCCATGCCGCGGCCCTGGCGCGGGATGGCAGGATGCTTCTGCTCTGCGGCACACCGGGAGTCGGCAAGACCACGCTGGCGATGGCACTCGTGCAGGCCGGGTTCGGCTATGGCGGCGACGACATCGCTCTTTTGACGGAGGACGGCGAGGTGGCGGGCGTGCCCTTTGCCGCCGCGATCAAATCGGGAGCTTGGGCCATGGTGTCGCGATGCCGGCCCGATCTGATGGGGCTGCCGGCATTCCGGCGGCCCGACGGGCAGGATGTGCGCTATCTGCCACCCGATCACCTCCCAGTCTCGACCGCACTGCCGATCGGCTGGGTCGTCGTGCTCCGGCGCGGACGAAGTGCCTTCCCCGTCCTGACACCGCTCGACAGGGTCGCTGCCATCCGGCTCATCCTGGCCGAGGCCTCGGCCCCCCAAGGACGCCTTTCCACGGCCGCATTCAGGCTTCTCGCCCGATCCCTGGGCAATGCGGAGTGCCACGCACTGGACTTCTCTGACCTCGATGGAGCGGTCCAGACGCTGCTTCGAACCTGCAGATGAACCCCGGCGGCGCGTTCGACGCGCTGCTCGGCGCACTCCGGGGCGTACCACCCGACCCCCGGCTTTGGACCGCCGTGATCGAACTCGCCAACCGGAGCTGGCTGACGCCGGCCCTGCTTTCCGCCTTCACGACTTCCGGCCGTATCGATGAACTACCCGCGGATGTGCGCCAATATCTCCGTTTCATCCATGGCCGGAACCGGGAACGCAATCTGCGGCTCCGCGCCCAGCTTCAGGAGGCTGTGGCAGCCTTCAATCGTGCAGGAATTCGGCCGATCCTGTTGAAAGGTGCGATCACGCTGTTCACGGCGCCGGACAGCGCCATCGGCAACCGCATGATGAGCGACCTCGACCTTCTGATCGAGGAATTCGACAGGGCGACAGCGGAAGTATCGCTGACGGCGCTGGGCTATCGGCAGGCGACGGGCCAACATGGCCTCTGGCGCCCTCAGGATCCGGGCGTTGTGGAACTGCACGCCCGCGCCGGCGTCATCGCCGAATACGGCATCGGGGAGGTCACGGCATGCCTTCTCGAACAGCACCGGGACGGCGCGACCGCCCTGTTGCCTTCACCGACCCTGCAAGCCCTGAACCTAATCCTGCACGACCAGATCAAGGAAGGGGACTACTGGCGCGGATGCATCGATCTTCGGCATCTATGCGATCTCGCGGCGCTATCGGCGATGCCCGGTGGAATCGACTGGGTCTACCTGCGCGCAGCCTTGCCTGGCCGGCTGTGGCGCAACGCTCTGGAGACGCAGGCGCTCACCCTGCACGGCGTGCTCGGTGTCACCATTCCCCTCATCACGCGTCAGCGCCTGATCCCGAAACTGCAGTACCAGCGCCGCATGGCACAGATCCGGCACCCGAGGCTTGCGGCCCCGCTGCGTATCGCAGGCGCGACCGCCTGGGTCCTCCGGCGTATCCGCACCAAGGACAGGCCGGAGTTCACTGTGACGGACATCCTGCCTCGCATCTGGCGCAAGCTGCGCCAAGGCCGTCGCAAGGCGGCAGAGGCGCTGATGGGCGTCCATCTCGGCCCGAAGCTCTAGTTCCCGCGCGAGCCGCGATTCCGGCGCCGGGGGTGTGCTAGGAAGACCGCATGAAAACCGTCCTGATCACCGGCATGTCCGGCAGCGGGAAGACCGCGGTGATCCGCGAGCTGGCGGCGCGCGGCCACGACACCCGCGACCTCGATACGCCGGAATGGTCGGAATGGGCCGATGCAGCCCCTGGTGACGACCTGACCCCAGGCGAAGGCAAGGACTGGGTGTGGCGGGCGGACCGTCTGGAGGCGCTGCTGGCGACGCCCCGACAGCGCACGCTGTTCCTCAGCGGCACCTCCGAGACCATGGGCCGGTTCCTGCCGCGGATCGACCTTGTCATCCTGCTCTCCGCCCCGGTCGAGACGCTGCTGGAGCGGATGGCGGCGCGCACGGACGGCTATGGCCGGACCGCGGAGGAGCGGCGCAGGGCGGCCGAGCTGGTGGCGCTGGTCGAGCCGCTGCTGCGCCAATCCGCAGACCACGAGATCGACACCCGCCGGCCGGTCGCGGAGACGGTCGACACGATCCTGCGGTTGACATGAAGCCGCGGTGGATTCTTCTGCATACCCGGACGTGACGACATGGCGTCCGAGTCGCTTGCCCGCGATCCGTCACTGTGGTGCAGTATGGGTATGAGGTCAGTGCCTCGGCCCAGGAGCCTTTGATGTCCGTCATCGACGGCAAGCTCGGTCGTCTGCAGCATTTCTACCGGTCGGGCCCCCTGCCCTGCCCCTATATCCCCGGCCGTGTCGAGCGCAAGCTGTTCACCCGGCTGAACGGCGGCGACGCACGGTCGCTGAACACCACCCTGTCGCAGGCCGGGTTCCGGCGCAGCCACGACATCGTCTACCGCCCGGTCTGCCCCGGCTGCCGCGCCTGTGTGCCGGTGCGCATCCCGGTGGCGCGCTTCGCCCCCGGCCGCAGCATGCGCCGGGCCTGGGCGGCCAATCTCGACCTCGCTCGCCGCTCGGTGCTGCCGGTCGGCACGGACGAGCAGTTCGCGCTGTTCCTGCGCTATCAGCGGCACCGCCACGGCGACAGCGACATGGCGCGGATGTCGCGCGCCGATTACGGCAGCATGATCGAGGAAGGCAGCGGCAGCGCCGCGCTGATCGAGTTCCGCGACCCGGCCGGCACGCTGCGCGCGGCGGCGCTGGTCGACGTGCTGGAGGACGGGCTGTCCGCCGTCTACAGCTTCTACGACCCCGACGTGCCGCAACGCGGCCTGGGCACCTATGTGATCCTGGCCCTGGTCGAGGAGGCTCGACAGACCGGCCTCGACCACGTCTATCTCGGCTACTGGATCGCGCAGAGCCAGAAGATGGCCTACAAGGCCCGCTTCCAGCCGCTGGAAGCCCTGACCGACAGCGGCTGGACGACGCTCGACCAGGACGGCTGAGCCGCCCCTCTCCCAGGCACTGTCGTCATCCCGGGCGCGGCGCAGCACGAAGTGGTGCGCCGCAGAACCGGGATCTCGTGACGGGATGGCGCGGAGATCCCGTGTCTGCGCGGCGTACTTCGCACCGCAGCGCGCACGGGATGACGATCAATTCGTGACGCCCCAATCGCCGGTTGGTCTCGGGGGCGAAAGCTGATATTTCGCAACAGCGAATTGCACCGATCCAATCAGCTGCGCACGAAGAGACAAGAAACCGGGGGAGGTTCCATGGGAGCATTGCTGGGCGCCAGCCGCGTCATCGACGCTGTCAATGGCTGGGTGGGACGAACCGTGTCATGGCTCGTCCTGGTCGCGATCCTGGTCAGCGCCGGCAATGCCATCCTGCGGAAGGCCTTCTCGCTCAGCTCCAACGCCTGGCTGGAGCTGCAATGGTACCTGTTCTCGGCGGTGTTCCTGCTGGCCGCGGGCTATACGCTGCTGAAGGGCGAGCACGTCAAGGTCGACATCCTCTAC
>NZ_JBCNNF010000492.1:0-4755 GCF_039594555.1 Inquilinus sp. | reverse complement strand
CATAGGGATGGGGCATGACGCTCCTCCTTTCACACGCCCGGCATCCGCATCAACGGGCAGAAAGAAGGATCGACGCTGGAAGCGCAGCTCTTCGGCAAGTGGGCGCTGCCCTTCCCGCGGACCGGATGCGTCTTGCACGCAGGACAGAAGCTAGCGGGAGGGGCCGAGGGCCGCAAGCGGGGCTTGAGACCTTGGTCCCACAGGGGGCATCCTACGCGCATTGCAGGATATGCGGCCGTCCGTGGGAGTCCGGCCGACAATCATTTCAGGGAGGGATTCATGGCGACCTTCATCGGCACCAGCGGCGACGACGTGTTCGCCGGCACCCCGGACAATGACAGTGCGAGCGGGCTGGGCGGGAACGACACCCTGTCCGGAGCGGCTGGAAACGACACGCTGAACGGAGGAGATGGGGCGGACACGCTGAACGGCGGGACCGGAGCGGATGTTCTGATCGGCGGCGCCGGCATCGACACCATCGTCTATGGCGGCGCGGCAGGCGTGACGGTGGTGATCGGCGACGTCGCCTATGGCGGAGAAGCGGAAGGCGACACCGTCGCCGGCGATATCGAGAACATCACCGGCACAGCCGGCAATGACAGCCTCACGGGATCAACCGCGGACAATCTCCTGACCGGCGGCAATGGCGACGACATTCTGACCGGCCTGGGCGGCCACGATACCCTCACCGGCGGTGCCGGCAATGACACCCTCATTGCCACAGACGACAACCTTGCCGTGCTGAATGGCGGCGACGGCTTCGACACCGCGGTCTTCAACGGCACGGTGGGCGTCTATATCACGCATGGCGTCGACCTGGACCTGAACAGCATCGAGGGCATCGTCGGGACCGACGGCAACGACTTCATCAACGCGGCAACCCTCTATCTGACCGCCGGTGTCCAGTACCAGGGGCGCGGCGGGAGTGACCAGCTCGGCGGGACGAGCTTCGGGGACACGCTTGAGGGGGGCACCGGCGACGATATCCTGGCCGGACGCGAGGGCAATGACCAAGTTTCGGGCGGCGACGGCAACGACATCGTTTCCGGGGGCGCCGGCGCCGACCAGCTGAGCGGTGGCGCCGGCGTGGATCGGCTCGACTATGGCGGCAATTCCCTCGCCGGCGTCGGCGTGCACATCGACCTCGCGGCGCAGACCGCGTCGGGAGGCGATGCGGAGGGGGACACGTTCACCGCGGACTTCGAGAACGTCACAGCCTCGCGCTACGACGACCAGGTGACGGGGAACGCACTCGACAGTGTCCTCGACGGCTTTACCAACAATGACGTGCTGAATGGCGGGCTGGGCAACGACACGCTGGTCGGGGGCTATGGCGACGACGTGCTCAACGGCGGGGCCGGGGCGGACATCCTGTATGGCGGGATGGATTACGACACCGTGGTCTATGGCGGCGCGATCGGCGTGACTGTCGCGATCGGCGGTGTCGGCCATGGCGGCGAAGCCGAGGGCGATCACATCATGGCCGATGTCGAGAATATCCAGGGCACGGACGCCAATGACTCCCTGACCGGGTCGGCATCCAAAAATGTCCTGACGGGCGGCAGCGGCAATGATGTTCTCCTCGGCCTCGCGGGAGACGATACGCTCGACGGCGGCGTCGGCAATGACGACCTTCGAGGCCATGAAGGAGCGGATACTCTGCGCGGTGGGGCCGGCAACGATTCGATCGAGGGCGGCCTGGGCGGCGACACGCTCGACGGCGGCGACGGCATCGACACGCTGTACTACACCAACAGTACCGCCGGGGTGCGGATCGACCTGGTGCTCGGCATCGGGCTCGGCGCCGGCAGCGATGCCGTGGGCGACGTCTTCACCGGCTTCGAAAACGTGCTCGGCTCGGCCCTGGCCGACACGCTGCAGGGCGATGGCGGCGCCAACACCCTGCGCGGGCTCGGCGGCGACGACAACCTTCAGGGCCGGACCGGGGACGATATCCTGACCGGAGATGCCGGCAACGATGTCCTCACCGGCGGCGCCGGGGCGGACCGGCTGGATGGCGGGGCGGGCATCGACACCGCCTACTACTCGAACAGCACGGCCGGCGTGACCATCGATCTCCTGCCCGGGGTGCAGGCCAGCGGCGGCGAGGCCGAGGGCGACGTGCTGGTGGCGGTGGAGAACATCGTCGGCTCGACCCTGGCCGACACGCTGTCGGGCGATGCCGGCGCCAACGCCCTGCGCGGCCTTGACGGCAACGACGTGCTCACCGGGCGCGGCGGCGCCGACACGCTGGTCGGCGATGCCGGGGCGGACCGCTTCGTCTACACCGCGATCGGCGACAGCTGCCTCGGCGCCAATGCCGACCGGATCGCCGATTTCAGCCAGGCCCAGGGGGACCGGATCGACCTCTCCGGCATCGACGCGAACACCACGGCAGCCGGCAACCAGGCCTTCACCTTCATCGGCTCCGCCGCCTTCGGCCACCATGCCGGCGAGCTGCGGGCGGAGGTCGTCGGCGGCACCACCGTGGTCAGCGGCGACGTCAACGGCGACGGCACCGCCGATTTCAGCATCGGCCTGACCGGGGCGATCACCCTGGCGGCCGGCGACTTCGTGCTCTAGGTCGCGGCGTGATCTCCCGGCTGCCGACAGCCGGGAGATCCTGGCCCCGAGCGGCGCCTAGCCGTTTCCGATGAAGGTCGAGAGCAGCCGGTTCACCTCGGCCGCTTCCTCCATATGGACCATGTGGCCCTTGCCGGCGAAGCGGTATACGGCAACCGATTCCGGCAGCCCGTCGGCATGGACGGCCGGCACGATGGCATCGGCCGTGCCCCAGATCACCTGGACCGGCACCTTGGCCGAGGCGAGGCGATCGCGCATCACCATGGCCTGGCGGCCGCCGGGGAAGATGGCGCCGGCGATCGTCCGCAGTGCCGCCTCGACCCCGTCCAGGCGCTTGTACTTCAGCACGTCCTCGACCAGGTCGCGGGTGACCAGCTCGGGATCGGTGAACAGCGCCTCAAGATAGGGCTTCAGGTCCTTGCGCTTCTGCGCGCCGATGAAGCCTTCGATATAGCCGGCGTTCACTTCCGCCCCGAGCCCGGCGGAGGAGATCAGCGTCGCCGACGCCACCCGGTCCGGCGCGTCCAGCGCCGTGGCCAGGGCGACGGCGCCGCCCATGGAATGGCCGACCAGATGCGCCTTGGCGATGCCGGCGGCGTCGAGATAGGCCAGCACCGCCCGGGAGAACGTCGCGATGTCGCCGGCCCCGACATCCTTGCCGGATCCGCCATGGCCCGGCAGGTCGATGGCATGGACCGGGCGGCCGGTCAGCGCCGGCTGGGTGAACAGCCAGTTGTTGAGGTCGCCGCCGAAGCCGTGGATCAGCAGCACCGGCGTGCCGTCACCCTCCCCCGTCACCAGCACCCGGACCGGACGGCCGCCGGCCTGGATCACCTTGGGCTCGGGCGGCGGGGCGGCGCTCTCCGCCGCGGCCGCCGCCTCGGCCTGGAAGGCGGCGATGAAGCGGTCGAGCTCCGACTCGTCCACCTCGCCCTCGACCACCACGCCGAGCAGGGCGCCGACCGGCAGGGTCTGGCCCTCTTCCGCCACCCGCCGGCGCAGCGTGCCGGCGACCGACGATTCCAGCGCGTTGGTGATCTTGCTGGTCTCGATGTCGACGATCTCGGTGCCCGGCTCGATCCGCGCCCCCTCCTCCGCCGTCCAGGCGGCGAGCATGCCTTCGGTCATCGCCAGGCCCCATTTCGGCATGGTGATCGGGTGGATCGTGCCCGTCATTCCGCGGCCTCCCGCCGGTGCGGCGCGCCCATTACCGTGCGCACCGCCGCCGCCACCTTGTCGGCGTTGGGGATGTACAGATCCTCCAGCCCCGCCGCAAACGGCACCGGCACATGCGGCGGCGACACCATCTTGATCGGTGCCTTCAAGGCACCGAAGGCCTGGTCCACGACCTGGGCCGAGATGTCGGTGGCCATGTTGCAGCGCGGGCTGGCCTCGTCCACCACCACCAGCCGTCCGGTCTCCTCCACGCTCTCCAGGATCGTGTCCATGTCGAGCGGGGAGGTCGTGCGCGGGTCGATGATGGTGCAGTCGACGCCCTCCTTCGCCAGGGCGTCGGCGGCAGCCTTGGCCATCTGCACCATGCGGCCGATGGCGACGATGGTGACGTCCTCGCCCTCGCGCACCAGGTTCGCCTCGCCGAAGGGGATGGTGTAGGGCTCGTCCGGCACCTCCTCCTCCATGTCGTACAGCACCTTGTGCTCGAAGAAGATCACCGGGTCGTCGTCGCGGATCGCCTGGATCAGCAGGCCCTTCGCCTCATAGGGCGAGGACGGGATGACGCATTTCAGCCCGGGGATGTGGGTGAACACCGGGTACAGGCATTGGCTGTGCTGGGCCGCAGCGCGGAAGCCGGCGCCGTACATGGTGCGGATGGTCAGCGGCGTCACCGCCTTGCCGCCGAACATGTAGCGGAACTTGGCGGCCTGGTTGAAGATCTGGTCGAAGCAGACGCCCATGAAGTCGACGAACATCAGCTCGGCGACGGGGCGCAGCCCGCTGGCGGCCGCGCCGGCGGCGGCGCCGATGAAGGCGCTCTCGGTGATCGGCGTGTCCAGCACCCGATTGGGCCCGAACTCCTTGTACAGGCCCTTGGTGACGCCCAGCGGCCCGCCCCAGGCATCCTGCTCGCCCGGCGCGCCGGAGCCGCCGGAGACGTCCTCGCCCATCAGGATCACGCGCGGGTCGCGCCGCATCTCCTGCGCCAGCGCCTCG
>NZ_JBCNNF010000491.1:0-4757 GCF_039594555.1 Inquilinus sp. | reverse complement strand
CTTCGAGAACAGCGTCGGCCCGCGGTATGCGCGCGTATGTATCATTACCGAGCCCCAGGCAGAATCGTCCCGGCTGTAGGGCAGGCGCAGCGTGCCGTGCTGCACCCCGTCGCGATCGAAATCGACCGAGGGGACGATCGGCGAGGGCGGAAGCTCCGTCATGGCTTGACGAAGAGTTGGCGCGGCACGTCGGCCAGGATCTCGACGCCGCTGTCGGTGATGGCGATGCTCTCGGTGATCTCCAACCCCATCTCCTCCAGCCACAGCCCGGTCATGAAGTGGAAGGTCATGCCGGGCTCCAGCACCGTGCGGTCGCCGGGGCGCAGGCTCATGGTGCGCTCGCCCCAGTCGGGCGGGTAGCTGAGACCGATCGGGTAGCCGGTGCGGTTGTCCTTGACGATGCCGTACTTCTTCAGGACGGCGAAGAAGGCGTTGGCGATGTCCTCGCAGGTATTGCCCGGCCGCGCCGCGCCCAGCCCCGCTTCCATTCCCTCCAGCACCGCCTTCTCGGCGTCGAGGAAGGCCTGGGTCGGCTTGCCCAGGAACACGGTGCGCGACAGCGGGCAGTGGTAGCGCTTGTAGCAGCCGGCGATCTCGAAGAAGGTGCCCTCCCCCGACCGCATCGGCTTGTCGTCCCAGGTCAGGTGCGGGGCTGAGGCGTCGGCGCCCGAGGGCAGCAGCGGCACGATCGCCGGATAGTCGCCGCCGAAGCCGTCGACCCCGCGGGTGCCGGCATCGTAGATCTCGGCCACCAGGTCGTTCTTGCGCAGGCCGGGCTCGACCTTCTCCAGGATCCGCTTGTGCATCGCCTCGACGATGCGGGCGGCGCGGCGCATGTAGTCCAGCTCCTGCGGGCTCTTCACCGCGCGCTGCCAGTTCACCAGCGCGGTGGCGTCGGCGAAGCGGGCATTGGGCAAATGGCGCTGCAGCGAGGCGAAGGCGGCGGCCGAGAACCAGTAATTGTCCATCTCGACGCCGATCGACAGCCGGCCCCAGCCGCGCGAGTCGATGATCTGCGCCAGCCGGTCCATCGGGTGCCGCTCGGTCGACTGCACGTAGTGGTCGGGATAGCCGATGATGTTGTCATGGGCTAGATAGGCGGTGCGCTTGGCGCCGTTGGCGTCCTGGCCGCGGCCGTACCAGATCGGCTCGCCCTCCGGCGGCACCAGCACGCCCTGGTGGACATAGAAGGACCAGCCGTCATAGCCGGTCAGCCAGGCCATGTTCGACGGATCGCTGACCCACAGCAGGTCGATCCCTCGGCGAGCCATGGCGGCGCGGGTCTTGGCGAGCCGCGCGGCATACTCCTCGCGGCTGAAGTTGAGCTCTACGGACATGCTGTGCCTTTCAGCTTTCGAAGGGGGTGCCGACCCCGGCGGCGGCGACGCGGCCGCGGGCCAGGGTGGCGATGGCGGTGTCCTGGACGCCGGTGCCGGTCAGGTCCGCGACGGTGACGGCGGCGGCGGAGGGCCGGCCGGGTGCCGTGCCGGCGATGACGGCGCCGAGCTCCGGGAAGACCGCGTCGGCCGTGACGGTGCCGGCGGCGATCGCGTGGTGCAGTTCGCCCAGCCGCCGCACCTGCGCCAGGCTGTCGGCGACGTAGAGATCCGCCTTGGCGAGGATCGCCGGATCCAGCTCGTTCTTGTGCTCGGCGTCCGAGCCCATGGCGGTGACGTGCTGGCCGGGTGCCAGCCACTCGGCGCGTAGGATCGGCTCAGCCGCCGGGGTGGTGGTGACGATGATGTCGGCACCGTCGGCCGCCGCCTCCGGCGCCGCCTCGGCATGGACGGCGAGGCCCAGCTCGTCCGACAGCCTAGTTGCCAGGGCCTGTGCTCGATCGAAGTTGCGGGCCCAGATCCGCGCCTCGGCGATCGGCCGCACCAGGGTCAGGGCCCTGAGCTGCAACCGCGCCTGCACCCCGGCGCCGAAGATCGCCGCCACCCGCGAGTCCGGGCGCGAGAGGTGCTTGGCCGCCACCGCCCCGGCGGCGGCGGTGCGGACATCGGTCAGGTAGCCGTTGTCCAGGAACACAGCGTCGACCAGCCCGGTGCGGGCGCTGAACAGCACCATCAGCCCGTTGGTGCTGGGCAGGCCCAGCTTCGGGTTGTCGAAGAAGCCAGGGCTGATCTTGATGGCGAAGCCGTCGAGCCCTGGGACATAGGCGGTCTTGACGTCGACCTCGCCGCGATGCTCGGGGATGTCGAGGCGCAGGATCGGCGGCATCGCCACATCCCTGGTCGCCAGCGCCAGGAACGCGTCCTCGACGCAGGCGACGGCGTCGCGGTCGAGCGGGACGGCGCGGCGCAGCTCCGCCTCCGTCACGATGGTCATGCGGGGCACGGTGTCTCCTCCCAGGCGCCGCTGACGATCTTGCGGTGCAGCGCCATGTCGATGTTGCGGCCCGAGACCACCAGGACGGTCGGGCCGGATACGGTGAGCTTGCCGGCCAGGAGCGCGCCGATGCCGACGGCGCCGCCGCCTTCGACGATCTCCTGCTCCGCCGCATAGGCGTGGTCGATCGCGGCGGCGATCTCGGCCTCGGTCAGCAGCACGGCCTCGTCCAGCAGGTCGCGGGCCAGGGCGAAGGTGTGGCGGTTGTCGAGGCCGATGCCGCCGCCGAGCGAATCCGCCAGCGTCGGCAGCTCCTCAACCGCGACCGGCCGGCCGGCGGCAAGGCTGTCATGCATGGCCGGGCCGCGCGCCATCGACACGCCGACCATCCGGGCCTGCGGCCGCAGCCCCTTGACCGCGGCGGCGATGCCGCCGAACAGGCCACCGCCCGACAGCGGCACCACCACCTGCGCCACGTCCGGCAGGTCAGCAACGATCTCGAGGCCGATGGTGCCTTGGCCGGCGATCACGTCGGGATGGTCGAAGGGCGGGATGGCGGTGAGGCCCTCCTGTGCCACCAGTCGGTCGACCTCTTCCTGCGCGTCGTCCTGGGACCGGCCGACGATGCGGATCTCGGCGCCGAGCGCGCGGATCGCGGCGACCTTGTTCTCCGGCACCAAAGCGGACATGCAGACGACGCAGCGCAGGCCCTGGCGGGCGGCGGCATAGGCCAGGCCGCGGCCGTGATTGCCGGTCGAGGCCGCGGCGATGCCGACGCGCCGCGCCTCGGGCGGCAGCGACAGCACGGCGTTGGTGGCGCCGCGCAGCTTGAAGCTGCCGGTGGTCTGCCGGGTCTCCAGCTTCAGGAACACCGGCACGCCGGCGCGCTCGGACAGGGTGGTCGAACGGACGAGCGGCGTCCGCACCACCTCCCCGGCGATGCGCTCGGCGGCGGCGCGGATGGTGCCGAGGGTGACGGCCTGGGTCATCGACACCGCTCCCCCTCACCCTCCCACGCGCTTCGCGCGCGGGCCCCTCCCTCTCCCCAAGGAGAGGGGAAAAGATCGACGGCCACCCTGCACCGTGCCCTCTTTAGTCCCCCCTCCCCTTGCGGGAGGGGGGTAGGGGGAGGGGTCTGCGCGCGTCTGCGCGCGAATGCGATGGGCATTGGCCTCGGAGTCCCAATAGGCCGCGGCCGATTCTGGCGGAGGGACCCCCCTCCCCCTACCCCCCTCCCGCGGGGGGAGGGGGGACTCAAATGAGATGTGCCCGTCCTCATCCCCCCGCCCCTCACAGCGCCATCAGCCGGCCGAGATCCGGCCGGGGGCGGTCGTCGCCGCAAAGGCGCAGGGCCATCCAGGCGGTGGCGAGGTTGCTGGTCACCACCGGCTTGCCGATCCGCCGCTCGATCTCCGCCACCACGCTGGCGGCGCGCAGGGCGGTGCAGGAGATGAACAGCGCCTCGGCGTCCGGCGCCATCGCCGCCTCGGCCGCCGCCACGATCGACGGCAGGCTGATCCGCGCCATCTCGCGGTCGTCGTCGAGGCCGAGGCAGGTGAAGCGGGCGATGTCATAGCCGTGGCTGGCGAAGTACGACGCCATCGGCCGGCTGGTCTCGACCGTATAGGGAGTCAGCACCGCGATCCGGCGGGCGCCGAGCGCATCGAGAGCGCGGCGTGCGGCCAGCGGCGGGGTGACCACGGTGACGCCCGGCTTGGCCTCGCGGATCGCCTCCTCGACCGCGTCGTCGCCCATCACCACCGAGGCCGAGGTGCAGGAGTAGCAGACGAGGTCCAGTTCCTCCTCCGGCAGGATCAGCCCGGCGCCTTCGCTGAGGCGCGGCTGCATCCGGCGCAGATTCTCCGGTGTGGTCGGGTTGGCATAGGCTATGCGGGCGACATAGATGCCGATGCGGTCGCTCGCCACCATCCGGCGGAAATCCGGCTCGCTGGTGTGGTCGGTCGCCAGGGCGACGAGGCCGACCCGCTTCGGCAGCGGCCGGTCGTCGAAGCTGAGCGGCAAGGCGGACCGTTCGATCTCGATCATGTCGGGCTCCGGCTCAGCGCAGCGGCCGGAAGCGGCGCTCCAGGAAGCGGAGGCCGGCCACGGCGATCAGGCTGATGACGAGGAAGAAGGCGCCGACCAGCGTCATCGGCTCCAGGTAGCGGTAGTTGAAGTTGGCGACGCTGCGGGCCTGGTTCATCAGCTCCAAGACCGTGATGGCGGAGAGCAGCGGCGTCTCCTTGAACATGGCGATGAAGTAGTTGGCCAAAGCCGGGATCATCGGCGGGATCGCCTGCGGCAGGATCACATGCCGCCAGCTCTGCCCCGCCGTCAGGTTGCAGGCCTTCGCCGCCTCCCACTGGCCGCGCGGCGTGTTGTCGATGCCGGCGCGGTACACCTCCGCCGTGTAGGTGGCGTAGTGC
>NZ_JBCNNF010000490.1:0-4796 GCF_039594555.1 Inquilinus sp. | reverse complement strand
GGCCACGGTCGAGCCGCCGGCCAGGCCCGACGCCTCCGCCGCCCGCAGCGCGATGGCGCCCAGCGCCACGCCCAGCCCCATTGAGATCTGCTGGGTGACGCTGAACAGGGTGTTGGCGGCACTCATCTCCGGCTTCGGCACGTCGACGAAGGCCAGGGTGTTCAGGCTGGTGAACTGCATCGACCGGGCGGCGCCGCTGACCACCAGCAGCGCCGCGGTCAGCGCGGCGGGCGTCGAAGGAGTCAGCAGGGCGCTGGCGAACAGGGTCGCCGCCAGCACCGCGCCATTGGCCAGGAGGGCGGTGCGGAAGCCGAAGCGGCGCAGCACCCAGCTGGTCATCGGCTTCATGCCGAGATTGCCGGCGAACAGCGCCAGCACCAGCAGGCCGGACTGCACCGGGTCCAGCCCGAAGCCGAGCTGGAACATCAGCGGCAGCAGGAACGGCACGGCGCTGACCACCGCCCGGAACAGCGACCCGCCGCGCACGGTGACACGGTAGGTGTGGATCGCCAGCGCCGCCAGCCCGACCAGCGGGTGCGGGTGGCGCCGGGCCTGGCGCACCGCCCAGCCGCCCAGCAGCAGGGCGGCGGCCAGCAGCAGCCCGACGGTGGCCCAGGGGATCTGCTGGTGCCCGACCAGGTCCAGCCCCAGCATCAGCGCCAGGCAGGCGATGCCGGTCAGGACGAAGCCCAGCCCGTCGAAGGGCACGCGCCGGTCCTCGCGGTCGTTCGGGATCAGCCGCAGCGCCAGCACCAGGGCGATGGCGCCGAGCGGCAGGTTCAGCAGGAAGATCCAGCGCCAGGAGGCGATGCTGGTGATCAGCCCGCCCACCGGCGGGCCCAGCACCGGCGCCGCCAGGGCCGGCCAGGTGATGTAGGCGATGGCCCGCATCAGGTCCTGCTTGGCGGTGTTGCGCAGCACCACCAGCCGGCCGACCGGCACCATCATGGCACCGCCGACGCCCTGCAGGATGCGCGCGGCGGTGAAGCTCCACAGGCTGTCGGCCGCGGCGCACAGGGCCGAGGCCAGGGTGAAGACGACGATGGCGCTGGCGAAGACCGAGCGGGCGCCGAACCGGTCGGCCACCCAGCCGCTGGCCGGGATGAACACGGCCAGGGTCAGCAGATAGGCCGACAGCCCGACATTCAGATCCACCGCCCGGATGCCGAAGGATGCCGCCATGTCCGGCAGCGCCGTGACGATCACGGTGGCGTCCAGATTCTCCATGAAGAAGGCGCCGGCGACCAGCAGCGCGATCAGCACGGGTTGGCGCGGGGACGGGGTCATCGGGCGGCCGGGGCGTGACGGGATCGGGGATGGCCCGCGCGGGCGGACCGGGGCGGCCGTCCCGATACCACGCTATCCGGCGGCGGACTGCAAGGCCGGTTCGGCGAGCGAGGCCAGCGCGCTCCGGACCACGAAGATCTGGCCCAGCTTGCGGGCCACCATCTCCCATTCCGGGCAGTCGTCGCGGCGCACGGCGATGGTCACGCGCATCTCGTCGCCTTGCCGCTCGGCCGAGACGCGCTCGGGCACGACATCGCGCAGGCAGAAATGCTCGAGCAGGCGGGGCAGCAGGTTGGTGTCGGCCATGCCGACCACGTGAAAGAGGACCTGCGCGTCGTCGCGGGTCATGGTCATCATCGTCTCCCAGGGAATGCGAACAGCACACGGACGAAGACCCCGGGGGAGCCGGCGCGGCCGGCCCGGGGCCTAGTGGCTAATTCGCAGGGAGCGAGACGTGACCATGTCCTATGGTTAACCGCCGGGGAGACGATTGGCAAGCGGTCGGAATGCGGGGCTGGGTTCCGCGATCAAGTGAACTCCGCCGTCACCTCGATCTCGCCGACGATGGCGGCGTTGAAGGCCGGCAGGTCCTCGGCCGGGATCCAGTATTCGAGATGGCTGCGGCCGCCGGCCTCCTGCACCGGATGGCGGTCGAGATATTCGCGTCGTACCTGGAAGCGGGTGACATAGCCGGCGCCGCTGGCCGGCACGTTCCAGTCGCGGGCGATCTTCACGGCGTAGTCCTCGGACAGAACCGGGTAGAAGATCGGCTGGTCCGGCAGGCGCGGCGGGAAGGCGCGCATCCCGGCCTCGCGGATCAGGCGCAACTCCTCCGGCCCCACCGGGCGCCACAGCGTGACCGTCTCGGTATCGTCCATGGTGTCGACCGCTCCAGGAAAAGATGCCGGCCCTGCCGGGGCCGTCGATTGACTCCGCCCGCCGCCACTCTATGAATTGTCCTTCGATAAGAACAGCATGGCCAGCCGGCGGCGCGCCGTCGGCGGTGGGGAAGGGGCGATGAAGGGGTGCGGCAGGGCGCGCTGGGCGATTCTGGCTGTCCTCCTGGCCTGGGCCGGGCCGGCGGCGGCGCAGGCGGTCCCGGCCCGACCGGAGGCCGGCGACTTCCGGATGGGAATTCAGCCCTGGCTGGGCTACGGGCTGTGGCATGTCGCGGCGGCGAAGGACCTGTTCCGGGCCGAGGGCCTGCCGGATGTCGAGATCGCGACCTTCACCGAGGACCGGGAGATCCGGCAGGCACTGGCTGATGGCCGTCTCGACGGCGCCAGCGTCGCCACCCACACGGCGCTGGTGCTGGCGGCGGCGGGGGTGCCGATCCGGATCGTCGCCGTGCTCGACGTCAGCATGGCGGCCGACGCCATCATCGCCGGCCCGGGCATCGCGGCGGTCGCCGACCTCAGGGGCCGGGCGGTGGCCTATGAGGAGGGCAGCACCAGCCACGTGCTGCTGAGCTATGCCCTGGCGCGCAACGACATGGGGCTGGCCGACATCGTCTCCGTGCCGATGCCGGCCCTGGACGCCGCCACCGCCGTGACTGTGGACCGGACGCCGGCGGCGGTGACCTACGAGCCCTATCTATCGCTGGCCCGGCTGGTCGACCCGAGGGTCAAGGTGCTGTACACGGCGGCGGAGGATCCCGGCCTGATCTCGGACGTCTTCGTGGTGCGCGACGCGGTGGTGCAGCAGCGGCCGGGCCAGGTCGCGGCGCTGCTGCGCGCTTGGCAGGCGGCGTATGACGACTATCGGCGGGACATGGCGGGCGGCCGCGCCATCATTGCCCGGGCGGTGCGGGCGACACCGGAAGGGCTGACGACCGCCTTCGACGGGGTCACCTTCTACTCCCTGCCGGACAACAGGGCCGAATTGACCGGAGCCTTCGTCCGGCACGTGATCGCGGATGTGGAGAGGGCGGCCCGCGCCGCCGGGCTGCTGCGGGGCGAGGTCGACGCCGCCGCGCTGATCGATCCGCGCTTCGTCGCTGCGGCTGCTCCGTGACCGGCTGGTACGCCCGGATCAGTGCAGGGTGACGCCGGTGTCGATCGTCTGGACTGGCGCGACGCCGGCCTCGGCGCCGACGCGCATATTGGCGCTGGCGCGTTCCAGCAGCGGGGCGACGCTGTCGGCCTCGGCGGCGGCCGCGATCATCTGCCCGGTCAGGAAGGCCAGGGCGCCGATCAGCGCGCCGCTGACGGCCTGCGGATCGCCGCCGGCCTCGGCGGTATAGTCCTCGGAGCGCTCGCCGATCAGGGCGAGAAGGTCGTTGTGGATCTGCTGGGTCAGCGGGCCGATCGTGTCCATCTTCATCCTCCGCGGCGGCGTTCCGGGGCAGGGCGGTTCTGTCTTGGCTATGGGCATCAATAGCGGCCGTGGGAGGCCGGTTCCGGCCTAGGCGGCGGCGTTCAAATCAGAATTGGAAGGAATTTCCCGGGTGTTGCCGCTTTGTTCGGACGGCGTCGGGGGCTATGCTGGACCAAACCCCGTCGCGTCGGCTGGCGAGCCCGATGCGCGGGACACTGACGGCCATGCGCCACGGGGAGGGCCATGTTCAGCCACATCACGGTGGGCACCAACGACATCGACCGGGCCAAGCAGTTCTACGACCAGGTGCTGGCGGCGATCGGCCTGCGCTGCCAGCTGGACGACCGCGTCGCCGGCTGGCTGTGCTATGTGCCGGAGGCCGACAGCGGCCCGGAATTCCTGATCTGCCGCCCGATAAATGGCGAGAAGGCGACCTTCGGCAACGGCGTCACCATCGGCTTCAACGTGCGCGAGCGGGCCCAGGTCGATGCGTTTCATGGCGCTGCGCTGGCGGCGGGCGGTGTCGATGAAGGCGCGCCCGGCACCCGGCCGCACTACCATCCCAGCTATTACGGCGCCTATGTCCGTGACCCGGACGGCAACAAGCTGTGCTGCGTCTGCCATCGGGCGGATGCGGCCGGGCTGTTTCCATAGCGATTTCCCATCATCGTCATCCCGTGCGGCTGCGGCGCCAAGTGCCGCTGCGCAGACACGGGATCTTGGCGCGATGATCGAGGAGATCCCGGTCAGCAGCGCACCACTTCGTGCTGCGCCGCGCCCGGGATGACGTCAAAGTGGATAGCAGCGGCCGGCGTCAGGCCGGCTGCTCGGTGATCGAATCGACGCGGTCGGGATAGAAGGCGACGTGGTCCTTGATCGCGGCGACCGCGTCATAGGGCGTCTCGTAGGTCCAGACCGCGTTCACGGTCCGCCCGCCGCCGGCCGGGATGCTGTAGTAGCTGGCGTCGCCCTTGTAGGGGCAATAGCTGGCATGGTCGGTGCGCTGCAGCGCCGCCATGTCCACGTCCTGGCGCGGGATGTACTGCACCGGCGGATAGCTCGCCTCACGCAGCGTCAGCGCGCTGACGCTGTCGGCGACGACCTTGCCGGCGACCTTCACCACCACCCGGGCCGGGTTCGGCGTCACCGTGATCGGATGGTCGGGCCCGGGGATCTTCCTCGGCTTCTCGCTC
>NZ_JBCNNF010000049.1:0-24329 GCF_039594555.1 Inquilinus sp. | reverse complement strand
GGACTCGGCGTCGACCTGAACGACCAGCTCGGGCTGACGCTGACCGGAGAGGGTGAGGAGCAGGTGGACGGCCCGACGCGCTACGGCGTGACGCTGGGCCTGACGACCCGGTTCTGACCATGCTGGTCGCGATCTGGTATCTCTCCCTCGCCCTGGCCCTAGCCGCGCTGGCGGTGATGGCGGTGCTGATCCTGCGCCGGGCGCTGCTGCAGGCTCGGGCGCGTCGCGGCCGGGCCGCCGTCGGGGTGCTGCAGGGCAAGGTCTTCGCCTTCCTCGGCAACGAGATCGACGAAAGCGCCATGCGGCGGGCGCTGACGGAGGCCGACCGGCACTCCGTCGTCGACCTGCTGGTCCGGATCGACCGGCTGATCCGCGGCGACGGGCTGCGCCGCCTGGTCGACCTCGTCCGGTCGCTGGACCTGGACACCGTGCTCCGGCGCCGGCTGGTCCGTCCGGCGGGAGCGGATTCGGTGGCGGCGATCCACAGCCTGCGACTGTTCCCGGGGGCGGAGACCGAGCGGACGCTGCGGCAGGTGGTGGAGGGCGGACGTGGCGCCGCGATGCGACTGGCCGCGGCGGAGGTGCTGGTCGACCTCGACGCGCCGGTCGATGCCGACCGGATGCTGGCGTCTCTGGCCGAGGCGGGCGGGCTGGAGTCCCGCACCTCGGCACGCGTGTTCCGCCGGCTGGTGTCGCAGCAGCCGGAGCTGTTCCTGCGGCTGGCGGGCACGGCGCCGGATGTGCGCCAGCGCGTGCTGGCGCTCGATGCGCTGGGCGAGGCCGGCCTGCTGACGGCCCTGCCGGTGGTGCTGGCGGCGGCCGGAGACCCGGTGGTCGATGTCCGAGCACAGGCGTTCCGCACCCTTGCCAAGCTGGCGCATCCCGCGGCCGCCCCGGCAGTGCAACGGGGGCTGGCCGACCCTGCCTGGGAGGTGCGGACCCAGGCCGCGCGCTGCGCCGCCGCGATCGGGCTGACCGAGCTGACCGGCGATCTGGAGGGCCGGCTCCACGACGAGGTGTGGTGGGTCCGGATGCGGGCTGCCGAAGCCCTGGCCGGGCTGGGCGAGGCAGGGCTGGCGATCCTGCGCCGGCGGGCCGAGGAGCCGGGACCGGCCGGGCTGATCGCCCAGGCGATCCTGATGCAGGGGGCGGGATGACGGAACTTCTCGCCGACGCCGAAGCCGTCCTCCTGGTGGTGGCCCCGATCGTCGGGTGGCTGGTGATCGCCACCGGCCTGGCCCAATCCGCGATCTATCTGGTCGAGCTGATCGTCGCCTTCTGGACCCTGCGCCGGGCCCCGCCGGTCGAGAGCGGCGCGTCGCTCTGGGCCGCCTATGCCGATGTCGCGCCGCCGATCTCGCTGCTGGTCCCCGCCTATAACGAGGAGGCGACGGTGGTCGAGAATGTGCGGTCGCTGCTGGGGCTGCAATATCCGCGCTTCGAGATCGTGGTGATCAACGACGGCTCGAAGGACGCCACCATGGCGCGGCTGATCGAGGCCTTCGGGCTGGTGCCGGTCACCCGCGCCTATGAGGATTCGATCCCGCATCAGCCGATCCGCGGCCTCTACGGCACGCCGCGGCAGCCGAACCTGGTGGTCGTGGACAAGGCCAATGGCGGCAAGGCCGACGCGCTGAACGCCGGCATCGTCGTCTCGCGCAACCCGCTGTTCTGCGCCGTGGACGCGGACAGCCTGCTCGAGGCGGACAGCCTGCTGGGCGTGGCCCAGCCCTTCATCGAGGACCCGGTCCGCACCGTGGTGTCGGGCGGGTCGATCCGCATCGCCAATGGCTGCGAGGTCCGCTCCGGCCGGGTGGTGCGTGTCGGGCTGCCGCGCCAGATCCTGCCGCTGTTCCAGACCGTGGAATATCTGCGCGCCTTCCTGATGGCCCGGCTGGCGCTCAGCCGGATGCGGGCGCTGACCATCGTCTCCGGCGCCTTCGGCCTGTTCCGCCGCAACGTGGCGGTGGCGGTCGGGGGCTACAGCCTGGGCACGGTCGGCGAGGACCTGGAGATCATCGTCAAGATCCACCGCCACCTGCTGGACGCCAAGCGCGACTACCGCGTCGTCTTCGTGCCGGAGCCGGTGTGCTGGACCGAGGCGCCGAGCGATCTCGGCACGCTCGGGCGCCAGCGCAGCCGGTGGCAGCGCGGCGCGCTGGAGACCTTCTTCAAGCACAAGGACATGCTGTTCCGGCCACGCTACGGCGCCGTCGGCACGATCGGTTTCGGCCAGATGCTGCTGGTCGACGTGATCGGCCCGCCGGTCGAGGTGCTGGGCTATGTGCTGATCCCGCTCTTCGCCGCGCTCGGGCTGCTCAGCGTCGATTACCTGATCGCCTTCACGGCGCTGACCTTCGTCTACGGCGTCTTCGTCAGCGTCGGCTCGCTGGTGCTGGAGGAGATCCAGCTGCGCCGCTATCCGCGGCTGCGCGACATCGCCGTGCTCACCCTCGCCGCGGTGGCGGAGAATTTCGGCTACCGCCAGCTCAACAACTGGTGGCGGGTGGTCGGCTGGTGGCGCTGGCTGCGCAAGGCCGAAGGCTGGGGACGGATGACGCGGACCGGGTTCAGGAAGGTCTGACGAAGGCTGAGGCCGGCCGTTGTCACGCGCGGACAAAAGAGATCAGGTGCAGGACCATCCCGGCCCTGCACCTGACGACATCCGTGGCAATGGTATCAGGCGCCGCCTTACTGGCAGGCCTCGCAGGTCGGGTCATCGATCGGGCAGACCATCGGCGCGCCGTCGGTCAGCGTCAGCTCGTCGGCCGCCAGGGCCGCCGGGGCGGGAGCCGCGACCGGAGCGGCCACCGCGACCGGCGCCGGGGCGGAGACGGCGTTGAGCTTCCCGTCGGTGCCCTTCAGCGTCGACTTCTCGACATGGGTCGCGCTCATCGCCCGCAGGTAATAGGTGGTCTTCAGCCCGCGCTTCCAGGCCAGCCGGTAGAGGGTATCCAGCTTCCGGCCGTTCGGGTTGGCGATGTACAGGTTCAGCGACTGGGCCTGGTCGATCCACTTCTGGCGCCGCGCCGCCGCCTCGACCAGCCAGGAGGCGTCGATCTCGAAGGCGGTGGCGTAGAGCGCCTTGAGATCGTCCGGCACCCGGTCGATGGCGCCGAGGCTGCCGTCGAAATACTTCAGGTCCGAGATCATCACCTCGTCCCACAGGCCGAGCGCCTTGAGGTCGCGGACCAGCCCGGGATTCACCACCGTGAAGTCGCCCGACATGTTCGCCTTGACGTAGAGGTTGCGGAACGCCGGCTCGATCGACTGGGCGACGCCGCAGATGTTGGAGATCGTCGCCGTCGGCGCGATCGCCATGGTGTTGGAGTTGCGCATGCCGACCGTGCGCACCCGCTCGCGCAGGCCGTCCCAGTCGAGCGTCCGGGAGCGGTCGAGGTCGAGCACGCCGCCGCGCGCCTCGGCCAGCAGCTCGACGGAATCGATCGGCAGGATGCCGCGGCTCCACAGCGACCCGTCGAAGGACGGGTAGCGCCCGCGCTCCGCCGCCAGGTCGACCGAAGCCTCGATGGCGTGGAAGCTGATCACCTCCATGCTCTCATCGGCGAAGCGCACCGCGGCGTCGGACGCGATCGGCAGGCGCAAGGCCTGCAGCGCATCCTGGAAGCCCATGATGCCGAGGCCGACCGGGCGGTGCCGGAGGTTCGACCGGCGCGCCTCCGGGATGGTGTAGAAATTGATGTCGATGACGTTGTCCAGCATCCGCATCGCGGTGCGGATGGTGCGCTGCAGCCGCGCCCGGTCGAGGCCGCGCTCGCCGATGTGGTTGGCGAGGTTGATCGAGCCGAGATTGCAGACCGCGACCTCGTCATCCGAGGTGTTCAGCGTGATCTCGGTGCACAGGTTCGAGGAGTGCACGACGCCGACATGGCCTTGCGGCGAGCGGATGTTGCATGGGTCCTTGAACGTCACCCAGGGGTGGCCGGTCTCGAACAGCATGGTCAGCATGCGGCGCCACAGGTCGAGCGCGCGGACCTGCTTGTGCACGCGGATCTCGCCGCGCGCGGCCTTGGTCTCATAGGCCTCGTAGGCGGTCTTGAAGGCCGGGCCGTACAGGTCGTGCAGATCGGGCGCCTCGTCCGGCGAGAACAGGGTCCAGGGGCCGTCGGCCTCCACCCGCTCCAGGAACAGATCCGGCACCCAGTTGGCGGTGTTCATGTCATGGGTGCGGCGCCGGTCGTCGCCGGTATTCTTGCGCAGGTCGAGGAATTCCTCGATGTCGACGTGCCAGGTCTCGAGATAGGCGCAGACGGCGCCCTTGCGCTTGCCGCCCTGGTTCACCGCGATGGCGGTGTCGTTGGCGACCTTGAGGAACGGGACGATGCCCTGCGACTGGCCGTTGGTGCCGCGGATATGGGCGCCCAGGCCGCGCACCCGGGTCCAGGAATTGCCGAGGCCGCCGGCATATTTCGACAGCAGCGCGTTGTCCTTGACCGACTTGAAGATGCCGTCGAGGTCGTCCGGCACCGAGGTCAGGAAGCAGGAGGACAGCTGCGGCCGCGGCGTGCCGGCGTTGAACAGCGTCGGCGTCGAGCACATGAAGTCGAAGGAGGAGATCAGGTCGTAGAACTCGATCGCCCGCGCCTCGCGGTCGATCTCGCGCACGGCCAGCCCCATGGCGACGCGCATGAAGAAGGCCTGCGGCAGCTCGAAGCGGATGCCCTCGGTCTGCAGGAAGTAGCGGTCATAGAGGGTCTGCAGGCCCAGGAACTGGAACTGCAGGTCGCGCCCCGGCTTCAGGGCCGCGGCGAGTACCTTCAGGTCGAAGCGGGCCAGTTCCGGGTCCAGCAGGTCGACCGCGATGCCCTTCTTCACATAGGCCGGGAAGTATTCGGCGTAGCCCTGCGCCATCTCGGCATGGGTGGCGCGGGTCGGCCGGCCATAGACGAAGGACAGCGCCTCGTGCCGCAGCAGGTCCAAGAGCAGCCGGGCGCTGACCTGGCTGTAGTTCGGCTCGGTCTCGATCAGGGTGCGGGCGGCCATGATCGGCGCCAGGGCGAGCTCGGCCTCGCTGATCCCGTCATAAAGGTTGCGCCGGGTCTCGGCCAGGACCGGGCCGGCATCGACATCGGCCAGGCCGGCGCAGGCCTCCTCGACCAGGCGGGACAGGCGGGCCTGGTCCAGCGGCGCGCGGCTGCCGTCGGCCGCGGTGACATGCAGCACCGGCGCCACCGAGGACATCCCGTTCTGGGCCTCGACCTTGGCCGCCGCGGCGGCGCGTTCGCGCGACCGCTCGTCGCGATACAGCACATAGGCGCGGGCGACCTTGTGGTGCTCGCCGCGCATCAGGGCCAGCTCGACCTGGTCCTGCACCTCCTCGATGTGGAAGGTGCGGCCGTGGTCGGCGCGGCGGGTCAGGGCGGCGACGATCTGGGCGGTCAGCCCCTCGACGATGTCATGGACGCGGCGCGACGCGGCGGCGCCCGAGCCCTCGACCGCCAGGAAGGCCTTGGTGAGGGCGACCGAGATCTTGCTCTCGTCGAAGGCGGTGACAGCGCCGTTGCGGCGGATCACCTGATAGGCCGGCTCGGCGGCTGCACGCGGCGTGGCGGGGGCGACGGGCGCGCCGGCGAGGGCGCGGTCGGATTCGAGGAGGACTGACATCGGCAAACCCCATAATCGTAAGGGGCCTGGGCCGAGGATGCGGCGCCGGCGCCGCGCCGGCATGCCGACGCAACCCGACCGACGCACCACCGGGACACCCCGCCCGAGGACGTTGAACGCGATCACGGGCTCGGTCTCCTGGCTCGCGGGAATCGCCTCTCCGCCTCGCCTTCCCGGCCGGTCGCCCGGCCAGTGACTAGCGACGGAAACGCTCTCCGCTTACAGTTGCGGGGACAGCCCCGGCCTTGCCGATGACTCGGCGCACCGGATTCCCGGACGCCCGTGATGTCTAGATATAGACGTCCTTCCGCCGGTTTCCGTCAATACCTAGTTGGGCCGATCACGAACTTCGCAATCCAAGTGCGTTTTGGACTCGCCGGCTGAAATCTCGGAATCTCTCTCCCGGAATGACCAAAGCCCCCTACCCCTCCCCGCCCTGGAAGCTGCGCGGCACGGTGCAGGCGGCGCTGTGGCGGGTGCCGCGGGCGGCGCTGCCGGGGCCGCTGCCGGAAGGAGCCAAGCCGCTGGGCTGGGGCGGGTCGGCATTGCTGGCGACGGTGCGGGCCGGGTGGCAGCCGGGCGGCGACCTGGCCTATGGCGAACTGGTGGTGGCGGTACCGGTGCGGCTGGGGCGCCGGATCGGGATCACGATCATCGCCGCCTGGGTCGACAGCCCCGCCGCCCTGGCCGGCGGCCAGGCGCTGTGGGCGATCCCGAAACGGCTGGGCCGGTTCGAGACGGCCGGCGGACGGACGACGCTGACGGATGCGAACGGGCTGGTGGCGGCCTTCACGGATCGGCCGGGACGTGTCTTGCCCCTGCGCCTGCCGGTGCCGCTGCGTATGCTGCAGCCGGAGGCCGGCGGCGTCCGGATCACCCGCGCCGCCGCCACAGGCCGGCCGCGCCTCGGTGGCTCGGGCTGGGAGTTTTCACCGGAGGGGCCGCTGGCGCTGCTGGCCGGGAAGCGCCCGCTGCTTGCCCTTACGCTGGCTGACGCCGAGGCGCGGTTCGGACTGTGAGCGGGCACGGCGCCGGGACGCCGTCAGCGCAATCCGGCTGCAGCGGCTCGGCCCAGAAGGGCAGGTCGGCCAGCTCGCGTGGGGTCATGGCCAGCAGCGCCTCGGCGCCGTCGGGCCGGCGCCGGCCATCCCGGCGCCGGAGGAAGGAGAACATCGTGGCCTCCTCAGGCAGATCTTCTCCAAGAGATAGATCCGCGCCGCGGCGGCCACGATGGACAGTGTCTCACCACGCCTATAGAAAATCTCTATAGGCGTGGCGGGCCGGTCAGCGCCCGGCCAGCTGGTCGTCGAGCTTGTCGAAGGTGCCGCCCCAGCCTTCGGTCATCGACTCCGTCATGTCGGCAAAGGCCTGCCGCTCCTCCGCGCTGGCGTCGAGCGGCGTCCACACCAGATGCAGCCGGGTGGCCCCCTTTTCCTCCGCGAGGGTCAAGGTCGACAGGATTCTGAGCGGCCATGCCCCGCCGAACGGCGACGAGACGACATTGGCCTGCTCATCGGCGAAGGAATGCTCCCAGACCAGGCGCGAGGGCTCAACCACCTCGCGATAGACGAACTTCACCCACATCGGGCTGCCGCCGGGCGAATCCATCCGCCCGTGCATGATCCCGCCGGGGCGCAGGTCGAAGGTCTTGATCGTGCTGGTGACGCCCTTCGGGCCGAACCATCGCGCCAGGATCTCAGGCCTGGTCCAGGCCTCCCACACCTGCGGGCGCGGCGCCTGGAACAGGCGGGTGATGACGAACTCGGTATCGGCGGCGGTCGCGGCTCTCATGATCGATCGTCCTTCTGCGATTTGCTGTTGGCCTCGAGCAGCTCCTCGAGGCGGTCGAAGCTGTCGTTCCAGAGGTTCCGGAAGTGGTCGAACCACTCGACCGTCTCCTTCAGAGCCTGGTGGTTGAGGCGCCGCGGCCGCGACTGTGCGGCCTGCCCCCGCTCGATGAGCCCTGCCCCCTCCAGCACCTTGAGATGCTTGGAGATGGCGGGCTGGCTGATCCGGAACGGGGCCTGCAGCTCCGACACCGTCGCCTCGCCCTGCATCAGGCGGAGCAGGATGGCGCGCCGGGTGGGATCGGCAAGCGCGGCGAATCTGAGGGTGAGTGAGTCTTCAAGAACCATATGGTTATATAACCAACTAGATATTTATGAGTCAACACCCCTTGCCGCCCGATCGCGGCGGCGCTGGACAGCCCGCCCCGCTCCGATCAAGAAGGGGACATGGCCTCGCCCTTCCCGATTCCGCTGAACGCGCTGCGCGCCATCGCGGTGGTGGCACGCGGCGGATCGCTGTCGACCGCGGCGAAGGAGCTGGGGGTGACGCCCGGCGCGGTCAGCCAGCACATCCGCCGGGCCGAGGCGCGGCTGGGCGTGCTGCTGTTCGAGCGCAGCCCGAGCGGGCTGGCGCCGACCCCGGATTTGCAGCGCATCCAGCCGATGCTCGATGCTGGCTTCCGCATGCTGGCCGACGCCATCGGCGCCCTGGCCGCCGAACGCGCCGGCATCCTCACGGTCACCGCCGGATCGGCCTTCGCCGCACGCTGGCTGGTGCCGCGGCTGGCGCGCTTCACCGGCGCGCATCCGGAGATCGAGCTGCGTTTTGTCGCCACCGCCGCGACCATCGATCTTGCGGCAAGCGACGTCGACTGCGCCATCCGCATGGGCCGCGGCGGCTGGCCGGGCGTGCTGGCCGAGAAGCTGGTGCCGCAGACGGTGTTCCCGGTCTGCGCCCCCGCCCTGGCGCAGCGCCTGAAGCGCCCGGCAGACCTGGGATCGGTGCCGGTGATCCGCGATGAGGGTTCGCTGATCTCCTGGGCCGAATGGTTCGCCGCCGCCGGTGTCGCGTCGCCGCCACGCCTGTCCGGCCCGTCCTACACCGACCCGATCCCGGCGCTGGAGGCGGCGCTGGCCGGCCAGGGCGTGTTCATGGCCTGGCAGCTGGTCGCCGCCGATGCGCTGGCCGACGGCAGGTTGGTGCGCCCCTTCCCCGTCGCCGCGCCGACCGAGATCGCCTACTGGTTCGTCACCACCGAGGCCAAGGCCCGGCAGCGCAAGGTGCAGCTGTTCCGCGCCTGGCTGGAGGCGGAGCTGAGCGCTAAGCGGGCGCGCCCGGTGTCTGGCGTCTGGGGGTGAGCCTCACCGTCCCGGCCAGCGGATCCGGCCGCCCGGCAGCGCCGGGCCCCAGCGATGCACCCCGACCAGCCGGAACCGCACCGCGTCGGCCAAGCCGAGATGGGTCAGGATCAGGGCGACGATCGACAGCCACATCTCCGTTCCCTGCAGCCCCGGCTCCTCGCCGCGGCTGAAGGCGAAGCCGCGGCCCGGCTGGTAGTGCCGAAGCGCGGCGCCGAGCAGGCCGCGCAGCGCCTCCGCGATCTCGGCCGCGCGATAAGCGGTCTGGCGGGCGCACAGCATCAGCGGATGCACCACGTCGAGCACGTTGCAGGCGTTGAAGCCGCTGGTCTCGAACCCGCGATGGCGGCGGAGATGGGCCAGGACGGAATCGATCGTCCGCTCGGCATAGGGCAGCGGCAGGCCGAACTGGGCATAGGTGCCGCGGGTCAGCCGGTAGAAGCCGTTCACCGGCTGCAGCCAGTCGTCGCCCACCGGGCCGCTCCACAGCCCGGTGGCGCCGTCGGCCCGCAGCGTCACCCAGCCCATCAGCGTGGCCAGCGGGCCGGGATCGCCGAAGTCTCGGGCGTTGAGATAGCAGGCCGTGCCCAGCGCATCGACCCAGGCGCCGGAGGTCCAGCCGCGTTCGGCCCAGGGCAGCCCGTCCAGCGCCCGCTGCAGCGTCGCCGCATCGAGCCGCGAGGCCCAGGCGATGGGATGCCGGAAGCCGGCGCCGAGGCAGTCCAGCGCATAGCCGACGCAGAGGATGTTGTAGAGGTTGTCGCCGCCGGGATCAGCCGGCGGGTCGCGCCGCACAGCATCCGGCGTGTCCGGGTTGAAGCACAGCCCGGTCGCCGGGTCCTGCAGCGCCTGCAGCCGGGCGATCCACTCCTCTCGGCCGAAGGGCGGCGGCACGGCGCCGAACATCGCGGCGATCTGGATCGCGTCGCAATCGGCCCGGAACGGCGCGTTGCCGGCATTGCGCGGGTCGCGATACCAGGAGGGCTGGCCTGGCGGGGCGGTCTGCGCGGCGAGGATCGCCGGCCACTCCGCCGCGATCCGCGCGTCGAAGGCCTTCACCTCATCCAGCAGCGCATCGGCCGGCGGCGTGCCCTTCGGCCGGCGGCGATCGCGGATCACCCGGGCCGGGTTGCCGCCGACCAGCGCATAATCCGGCACGTCGCGGGTCACCACCGCCCCGGCCGCGACGATGCAGTGGCTGCCGATCCGCACCCCGTCGGTAACCACGGCGTTGGCGCCGATCCAGACATCGTCGCCGATCACGATGCCCTTGGTCGACACGCCCTGCTGCGCGATCGGCGTCTCCGGATTGTCCGAGACATGGTCGAAGCCCGCGATCATCGCCCCCGCCGCGATGCGGACCCAGGAGCCCATACGCACCTGGCCGATCACGGAGCAATGCAGGTTGAAGGAGCAATGGTCGCCGGCGACCAGCTGGCCGTGCAGGCGCACCCCGGCAGCGACGACGCAGCGGTCACCCAGCGTCAGGCTGTCCGGGAAGATATAGGCCTGGGGCGACAGGTAGCAGGCCTCGCCGATCTCGAGCGGCAGGCGCTGCGCCAGCCCGGCGACGAAGGCCGCCTGGGCGCGGCGCTGCGCCTCGGTGGCATGGGCCTCGAAGCGCCAGGGGTGGGAGTCGAACTCCTCCACCGGGTGGGGCGCGGCGGTGGCAGGGTCCGGCATGACCGACATCGCGAGGCCTTCGTCAGAGGATGGTGCCGGCATCGGCCACCAGCTGGGCCGCGCCGTCGGTGATCGAGGCGGTGCCGAAGGCGACCGTATCCGCCACCCGCTTCAGCACCCGGCCGAATTGCTGCGACCCCTTGGGCGGCGGCGCCGGATAGGGGCCGAGCTTGTCGGCGATGAAATTGACGTAGTCGACCGTGGCCCGCTCCACCGGCGTCAGCGTCGGCAGGATCAGCTCGCGCGTCGCCGGGCTCATCGGCACGCCGCGCTCCACCCCCAGCACCTTGGCGGCCTCGGGGTCGATGAGGAAGAAGCCGATGAAGGCGGCCGCGGCCTCCGGCGCCTTCGACCGGGCATAGATCGACCAGCTCGAGGCCGGCCGGTAGAACTGCCCCGGCTTCGCGCCGGGACCGCCATTCGGGAACATCGTCAGGGCCAACGGCACGGTGGTGGCCGACTGCATGCCGACGATCTGGTTGGAGAAGGCCAGGCTGGTCGCGGCTTTGCCCTGGATCAGCGGCATCTGGGTGATGGTCGAATCCGGGCTGAGCGCCGCGATGTCGGCCGGCACGCAGCCGCCGGCCTTGCGCATCTTGTCCCAGTAGCTGAACCACTCCGCCGCATGGTCCTGGTTGAAGCCGAGCGTCCGGTCGGCGGTGAACAGGTCGGCGCCGCGCTGGCGCAGCCAGACCTGGAACGCGTAGCTGTAGCCGCTGCCGTCGCAGGAGCCCCAGTACTGGTCGCGGCCCGCCGCCTTGGTCAGCTCGACCATCCGCGCGGCATAGTCGTCCCAGCTGGTC
The DNA here is from genome assembly GCF_039594555.1 of Inquilinus sp. Taxonomy (GTDB): domain Bacteria; phylum Pseudomonadota; class Alphaproteobacteria; order DSM-16000; family Inquilinaceae; genus Inquilinus. The sequence goes on along the minus strand of NZ_JBCNNF010000049.1, from coordinate 13,072 downwards.
TTGTCGTCCGGCGGAGCGATTCCGGCCGCCTTGAACACGGCGGTGTCGTACATCAGGGCGAAGGAGTTGAGGCCGTGTGGGATGCCCCAGACCTTGCCGTCGAGAGCGCAGAGATCCAGCAGCTCGCGCGGGATGCCAGCGGTGTCGATCGGCTTCGGCATAAACTCGTCGAGCGGCAGGGTGGCGCCGCGCTGGACGAAATCGGCGAAGCTGTTCGGCTCGAGCTGGAAGATGTCCGGGGCGCTGCGCCCGACCAACTGGGTCGCCAGCTTGGGGAAGTATTCGGCGTTGCTGACCTCACCGACCAACTCGGCGCCCTGCCCCTTCGCCTGGTACAGCTTCAGCACCTCGGTCGTGCGGCGGGTGCGGTCGTCATTGCCCCACCAGACGATTCGCAGCCGTTCCGCCTCGGCCCGGGCCGCCGGAACCATGGATGCACCGGCCAGCCCCAAAGCCCCCGCCAGCACGGATCTCCGCCCGATCGCAGCCGTCATCGTCGCCCCTCCCTGGTTCGTCTGCTGATGGCGCGGACGGTGGTCCGCTCCATGAAGTAACCATTTGGTTACAAGTGAACCGGGGAATGCGCGCCCTGTCAATTCGCAATGCACCCTTGGTCGAACCGCCGCATCGCCCCTCTTGGCCCGGGCCGCCGTTCCGGGCATCGTCGCGGCATGACCCTGTATTCCATGACCGCGCCGTGAGCCGAAGCCGCAGCCTGCCGCCGGTGCCCGAGGACGGGCGGCCGCGCATGGCCGACATCGCCCGCATCGCCGGCGTGTCGGTGGCGACGGTCAGCCGCGCCCTGGCGGGGTCGCCACGAGTCACCGGCGAAACGCGCGAGCGGATCGAGGCGGCGGTGCGCGACACCGGCTATGTCGTCAACCGCATGGCCCGCAGCCTGCGCCTGCAGCAGGCGCGACAGGTGTTCGTAATGGTGCCGAACATCGCCAACCCGTTCCACGCATCGGTGCTGCTGGGGGCCGAGGAGGCGGCGGTGGCGGCCGGTTTCCATGTGCTGATCGGCAACACCGCCGGCGACCCGGCGCGGGCGGAGGAGCATGCCCGCCAGCTGCTGACCGGCGCGGTCGACGGCATGCTGCTGCTGGGCGGCCGGATGCCCGAGCCGCTGAAGGTTCCGGCGCTGCAGGAACGGCTGGTGGCGGTGATCGAGCCCGTCGCCGCCCCTGGCGTGCCGGTGGTCGAGATCGACAACAAGGCGGGGGCGCTGGCCGCGACGCGCCATCTGATCGAGCTGGGCCACCGCCGCATCGGCCATATCGGCGGCAGCCCCGGCACCACGGCGACGCCGAAGCGTTTCGCCGGCTATGCCGAGGCGCTGGCCGAGGGCGGGATCGAGCCGCGGCCCGAGCTGGTGCGCTACGGCGTGTTCTCGATCGCCACCGGGGCGGAGCAAATGGCCGAGCTGCTGGAGCTGCCCGAGCCGCCCAGCGCCGTGTTCTGCGGCAGCGACGAGATCGCCATGGGCGCCATCCGCACCATCAAGCAGGCGCGCTTGAGGGTGCCGGAGGACATCTCGGTGGTCGGCTTCGACAACATCTATTTCGCCGCGGTCACCGACCCGCCGCTGACCACCATCGACCAGCCGGCCAAGCAGCTGGGCTTCGAGGCGATGCGCCTGCTGGCCGACCGGCTGGCGGGTGCCGCCGGGCCGAAGCGCGGCGTGACCGTGCCCTACCGCCTGGTCGTCCGCGCCAGCACCGCCCCGCCGCGGCGCTGAGGGGGAATCGTTTACATTTCCAAACGAGAGTGGCGCCGCACCGGTCGCCCCGCCTGCCGTTCGCGCTGCGGCGCAGGAGGCTGCCGGCGAGCGATCCGGCGATGGTGTTGCGTGATTGCCACGCACTCTCGCGGGACCGGGAAAAGTGGCCTCCCGCCTGGCTTTCCGCCACTTTCCGTTGCCGGCCGCCCATTATGACGCTTCGGCGTCAGTTCAAGGCGCGACATCGTCGCTGCGCGCCATTTTGGCATACATCCAGGGACGTATGTCTCGATATTGTCCGTTTCCGGGACGAGATTCGAGATCGGAATCCTAAGCGAGAAACGTGGAGTCAGGAATGACCAGACGCATCGTCTTCGCCGCGGGGGCGGCCGCACTGCTCGCCGCGACGCCGGCCATGGCCCAGCAGGTGAGCGGCCTGTACGTCGGCGCCGGGGCGGGCGCCAACTTCCTCCAGGACAACGGCCTGAACAGGGACAGCTACGATGTCGGGCCGGCCGGCAACCTCTATGTCGGCTACGGCTTCGGCAACGGCTTCCGAACCGACCTCGAGGCCAGCATCCGGGAGAACAGCCACGACGGCAACAACCACCAGACCACCTATGGCCTGATGGCCAACGGCTACTACGACTTCGACTTCGGGTCGCCCTTCGTGCCCTATATCGGCGGCGGCGTCGGCTTGGCGCTGGTGGATGCCGACTTCAACCCGAGCGGCGGCGGGCGGTACTTCGACTCGACGAAGGCGAAGTTCGCCTATCAGGGCATCGCCGGCGTGGCCTACAACTTCGCGCCGAACATGGCCGCGACCCTGGAATACCGCTACCTCGGCACCCAGGGGCCGGTGTTCAAGGACAACGGCGTCCGGATCAAGGGCGACGACAACAACAACCACACCATCCTGGTGGGCCTGCGCTACAGCTTCGGCGATGTCGAGCAGGCGCCGCCGCCGGAGCAGGTGCAGCAGGTCAACCAGGCCCGGAGCTACCTGGTGTTCTTCGACTTCGACAGCTCGAAGCTGACGCCTGAGGCCAAGCAGATCGTGGGCTCGGCCGCCAGCGACGCGCTGCAGGGCAAGAGCACCCGGATCGACGTGACCGGCCACACCGACCGCTCGGGCTCGGACAAGTACAACCAGGCCCTGTCGGTGCGCCGCGCCGAGGCGGTCCGCCGCGAGCTGGTGGCCGACGGCGTGGCCGACAGCGAGATCGTGACCCGTGGCGTCGGCGAGGCCGATCCGCTGGTCCCGACCGCCGACGGCGTGCGCGAGCCGCAGAACCGGCGGGTCGAGATCGTCGTGAACTGAGGATCCCGCAAGGATCCTGGACGACCGGAAGGGGGCCTCTTGGCCCCCTTCCTTCATTCAGGCCCTACCGGTCGGACCAGACCGCCAGCTCATAGCCGTCCGGGTCTTGGAAGTGGAACCGACGGCCGCCGGGGAAGCTGAAGATCGGCTTGACGATGCGGGCGCCCGCCTGCTCCAGCCGCTGCTGCACGGCGGCGAGGTCCTCGGCATAGAGGATCACCAGCGGGCCGCCGGAGCCGGCCGGGCTGCCCTGGGCGAAGCCGCCCTTCAGCCGGCCGTCGTCGAACTCGCAATAGGCCGGGCCGTAGTCGGTGAAGCGCCAGCCGAAGGCCTGGCCGTAGAAGTCGCGCGAGCGGGCGATGTCGGCGACGGTGAGCTCGATATAGTCGATGCGGCGGTCATTGCCGGGGCTGGCCATGGGGCTTCCTTCTCTCTGATCCGGTCCTGAGCCTGCCATTCCCTGCCCGCCCCGTCTTGAACGGAACGGCCAGTCAGGCGGCGGCGCGGTCGGGCAGCCGGCCGGCCGCGAGCTGGCCGACGACCGCGGCCGGGGTCAGGCCGGAGAGGCGCCGCACCTCCCGCGTCAGATGGGCCTGGTCGGCATAGCCGGCCGCGGCGGCGAGGCCGGACAGCGTCGCCTCCTCCCCCGCCGCTGCCAGCCGCAGGAAACGCTGGAAGCGCAGGATCCGGTCCAGCGTCTTGGGGCCGTAGCCGAAGGCCTCGTGGCAGCGCCGGCGCAGGCTGCGCTCGCTGATGGCGAGCCGGTCGCGCAGCGCCGCCAGCCCCGCCTCCTCCGGCCCGCGGCCGAGCCGGCGGAAGACGAACGCCATCTCCGGCGCTGGCAACGCGATCCCCGGCGCCACCCGCGCCAGCCCGGCCTCCAGCCGGGCCATCCGCTCCGCCGTCGTCCGCGCCTCGCCGATCCGCCCCGCCAGGTCGCGCGCCCAGGGACGGCCGAATTCCGACAGGTCGAACTGGCGGCCGGCGATCTCGGACATCGGCAGGCCGAGCCAGCGCAGGGCGGCGCCGGGCCGGAAACGGACCGCGACGACCGGATCGCCGGGCGGCAATACGGGATGCGCGGCGGTGACATCAGGCCCGGCCACCACCAGCTGCCCGCCAACCCACAGCAGGTCGACGCAGCCATCCGGCACCACCGCGACCGGCACGGCCGGGCCCGGCGGAAGGGCATGGACCCACCGGCACAGCAGATGCGACGCCAGCGCCGGGGCCGGCAGCGCCTCGCGGTAGAGGCCGGCGCGCTTGGCCAGGACCAGTGCGGCCTCGCCCTGCCCCGTCACGGGATCCTCCTCCCTGTCGTCCGCCTCTATTCTGTCGCGGTTTTGCCCCGCGGCGCTAGGGTCCGTGGTCGGGCGAGGAAGGCGCGGGTGCCGGCCGCGATCTCGCCGGTGGCCAGCAGGCGCTCGAAATGCCCGGCCTCGACCGCCAGCCCTTCGTCGATCGTCAGGTTCAGGCCGCGGGTGACGCTGGCCAGGCAGGCGGACACCGACCGCGGCGCGTGGACGATGATGCGCTCGGCCAGGCCCCGCGCCGCGTCGAGCAGGCCGGCCGCCGGAACCACATCGTTGATCAGCCCGATGCGCTGCGCCTCCGCCGCGTCGATGGCGTCGCCGGTCAGGATCAGCTTCAGCGCCCGCTTGCGCCCGACCAGCCGCGGCAGGCGCTGCGACCCGCCGAAGGGCGGCGGGAAGCCCAGCCGGATCTCCGGCTTGGCGAACTGCGCGCCCTCGACCGCGATCGCCAGCGGGCAGGCCTCGACGATCTCGCAGCCGCCGCCGAAGGCCAAGCCGTTGACGGCCGCGATGATCGGCTTCGGGAAGGCCTCGATCCGCCGGGTCAGCTCCTGGCCGCGCCGCACCACCTCGCGCATCACTCGGTCGGCGCCGCCGGCCAGGCGGCCGTGCATCTCGCGGATATCGGCGCCGGCGCTGAAGGCCCGCCCGGCCCCGGTCAGGATCACCGCACGGCTGGCATCATCGGCTTCGATCCGGTCCAGCAGCCGCTGCATCCGGTCGATGGTGGCGGCGTCGAGGGCGTTCAGCGTGTCGGGGCGGTTGAGGGTGATCGTCGCGATCCCCTCCTCCGCCTGCATCAGCACTATGGAATCGGAAGCGTCGGTCGGCATGGTCGTCTCCGGATGAATCCGGCCCGATCCTTCCGTCCGCGAACACCTCCGACAAACGCGGATTCCGACGCCGCCGGTGAAGGCTCCTCATCCGTCTCCCGCCGCGACGGCGGCGGGCGGCCGCCTCAGTGCAGCTTCGCCGATTTCAGCGACCGGGCCCGGTCGGCCGAACGGATGCTGACATCGAACACGTCGCCTTCGCGGTCCAGGGTCAGCGGCACCTCGACCCCGGCCTCCCCCAGCGCCCAGACGGCACGGAAGAAGCCGGCCAGGTCGGACACCGCCTCGCCGTCCACTGCGAGCACGGCGTCGCCCTCGCGCAGCCCCGCCCGACGGGCCGGACCGTTGCCGGCGAAGCCGACCACCACCACCCGGCCCTCATCCTCGGTCGCGAACAGGCCCAGCCAGGGGCGCGGCGGCGTGTCGACGCGGCCGAGCGTGCTCAGGTCGTCGAAGATCGGCTGCAGCAGGTCGATCGGCACCACCATGTTCAGCGGCAGCACCCGTCCGTCCTCCGACTGGTGCTGGATCTGCAGCGAGCCGATGCCCAGCAGGTGGCCGCCCGGGCCGATCACCGCCGTGCCGCCCCAGTGCGGATGGGCCGGCGCGGTGAAGATCGCGTCGTCCAGCACATACTCCCAGTATCCCGCGAATTCCTGGCGGGCCACGATCCGCCCGGCCAGCGACCGCCGGCGGCCGCCGGCGCCGGCGATCACCACCTCGGTGCCCGGCGAGGCGTCGCGGCGATAGCCGGGCTTGAGCGCCCGCACGCCGAGCGGGCCCAGCGCCTGCACCAGGCCGAAGCCGGTGCTCTGGTCATAGCCTAGCACATGGCCGGGCACCACGCGGCCGTTGTTGGTGGTGAGCCACACCTCCTCGGCCTCGGTGATCAGGTAGCCGATGGTCAGGACGATGCCGTCGTCGCGGATCACCACGCCGTTGCCGGCTCTCTCGGTGCCCAGCGTGCCGGCGGTGTAGGCGTCGGGCGGGACGCGGGCGGTCAGGCCGACCACGGCGTCGAGGGCGCGGTCGAGATCGAAGGCGTAGTCGTCGGGGTCGGGCTGCGCCCGGACGGGCACTTCCCAGTCGTCCGGTCCGAGGGCCATCGCGGCCTCCATGGGTATCGGGCGGGATAGGTCCCCTGATTGTCCACGCCTTGGCGGGCCGGATGCAAGCCCTCAGACGGAGGGGTCGGCCGCGTCCCGCGCCGGGGCTTGCGCCCTGCCCCCGATCGGAGACAGGGTGGCGCCGGGGTTGGATCGGGGGGCGTATGGCGAAGGCGGGCTCGGGGGAAATGCTGGACCGGCGTGGCCGCAACCGGACGCTGCTGGCCCGACAGGGGCTGCTGCAGCGCTGGAACATCGGTGCGGCCGAGGCGATCGAGCGGCTGGTCGGGATGCAGTCGCAGTCTCCCACCGCCCCCTATGTCGGGCTGTGGAGCCGGCTGGAGCGGTTCGAGCTGGAGGACCTGGCCCAGCTGATCCGCGACCGCAAGGCGGTGCGTATCGCCCTGATGCGGTCGACCATCCACCTCGTCACCGCGCGCGACTGCCGAGTGCTGCGCCCGGTGCTGCAGGGGGTGCAGGAGCGGCTGCTGATGACCGGCACGCCCTATGGCAAGCAGCTTGCCGGGCTGGATCTGGAGGCGGCGGTGGCAGCCGGGCGGCGCCTGATGGTCGACAAGCCGCGCACGGTGGAGGAAATGGGCCGGCTGCTGCAGAAGCATTGGCCGGACCGCGATGCCAAGGCCCTGTCCTACGCCATGCGCAACCTGGCGCCGCTGGTGCAGGTGCCGCCGCGCGGCCTTTGGGGCATCGGCGGCCTGCCGCTGTGCAGCACGGCCGAAAGCTGGCTGCGCCAGCCATTGGGCACCGACACGGCGCCCGAACCCATGCTGTTACGCTATCTGGCCGCCTTCGGCCCGGCCAGCGTGCAGGACATGCAGACCTGGTCTGGCCTGACTCGGCTGCAAGGCGTGGTCGATGCGCTGCGGCCGCAGTTGGTGTCTCTGCGCGACGAGGACGGCCGCGAGCTGTTCGACCTGCCGGACGCGCCGCGGCCCGGCCCCGACGCGCCGGCGCCGCCGCGCTTCCTGCCGGAATACGACAATCTGCTGCTGTGCCATGCCGAGCGCGAGCATGTGATCGCGGAGCGCCACAAGCCGCTGGTCTACGGCAATTTCATGCCGCCGGTGCTGCTGGTCGACGGCCGTGTCCAGGGCCGCTGGAAGGCGACCCAGGCGCGCGGCGCCGCGGTGCTGCGCATCGAGATGTTCGAGCCGCTGTCGAAGCCGGAGGCCGCCGCGGTGACCGAGGAGGGCGAGCGGCTGCTGGCGCTCGTCGCCGAGGGTGCCAAGAGCCGCGAGGTGCGGATCGAGGCAGTGGCGTAGCGCCGGCCTTTGCATCGAATGCCGGAATGCCTAGGCTTCGGCCTTCAATGTTTCACATCCGGGAAGAATGATGGACCGGATCGACGCCATGCGCGTGTTCGTCTCGGCCCTGGACACGGGCAGCCTGGCCGGCGCCGGGCGGCGGCTCGGCCGCTCCCCCGCCGCCGTCAGCCGGGCCATCGCCTTCCTGGAGAACCATGTCGGGGTGCAACTGCTGCACCGCACCACCCGGTCGATCCGGCTGAGCGAGGCGGGCGAGCGCTATGCCGCGGCCTGCCGACGGGTGCTGACCGACCTGGAGGAGGCCGACATGCTGGCCGCCGGAGAGCGGGCGGCGCCGCGCGGCCTGCTGACCCTGACCGCGCCCCTGATCAGCGGCGAGGACGTGCTGCGCCCGATCCTGGACGCCTTCCTCGACGCCTATCCCGCCGTCTCGGCCCGGCTGCTGCTGCTCGACCGGCCGGTCAGCCTGATCGACGAGGGCATCGACGCCGCGCTGCGCATCGCCCACCTGCCGGATTCCACCCTGGTCGCGGTGCGGGTGGGCGAGGTCCGCAGGGTGGTGGCGGCCGCGCCCGCCTATCTGGCGCAGCATCCGCGGATCGACGAGCCCGCTGACCTGGCCCGGCACCGGATCGTCTCGATGACGCATTTCGGCATCGACTCCTGGAGCTTCCCGCCGGCGCCGGGATCGACCAGCGCCCGGACCGTGCAGTTCGCGCCACGGCTGATCGTCAACAGCGTCCGTGCCGCGATCGCCTCCGCCGCCGAGGGGCATGGCGTCACCCGGCTCTTCTCCTATCATGTCGGGGAGGAGGTCCAGGCCGGCCGACTGAGGATCGTTCTGGCCGATGCCGAGCCGGCGCCCCTGCCCGTCCACATCATCACCCCGGAGGGCCGCCTGTCGGTGCCGAAGGTCCGCGCCTTCGTCGACTTCGCATTGCCCCGGCTGAAGGCCCGGTTCGCCCATCTGGCGCCCGAGGCCTGACCGGGCACCCGGCATTCCGCTTCACGCAACAGTCTCTCCCGGATGACGCCTATTCGAACGCGCAGCAGCAGGCCGTAAATACATCGGCACCGGCGCCGCAGTGGCCCGGCCGACCGGACATCCCTCCGGCCGCTGCACGATCTCAGAGGCACATCATGGGAACCGAACGGAAGGTCGCCATCATCACCGGCGCCTCGCAGGGCATCGGCGCGGGCCTGGTCAAGGCCTATCGCGACCTGAACTACAAGGTCGTCGCCAACTCCCGCTCCATCCGCCAGGGCGGCGACCCGGACATCCTCGCGGTCGAGGGCGACATCGCCGACCCGCGCGTCGCCGCCCGCGTGGTCGAGGAAGGCCTGGCCCGCTTCGGCCGGATCGACACGCTGGTGAACAATGCCGGCATCTTCGTCGCCAAGCCGTTCACCGACTATACCGAGGCGGATTTCGCCAAGGTCCTGTCGGTCAACCTGGCCGGCTTCTTCCACGTCACGCAGCACGCCGTCGCGGCGATGCTGAAGCAGGGCTCGGGCCATATCGTCAACATCACCACCAGCCTGGTCGACCAGCCGATCGCCGGCGTGCCGGCGGTGCTGGCGTCGCTGACCAAGGGCGGCCTGAACTCCGCCACCAAGGGGCTGGCGATCGAATACGCGGGCAAGGGCATCCGGGTGAACGCCGTGTCCCCCGGCATCATCAAGACGCCGATGCATGCCCCCGAGACGCATGAGGCGCTGGGCAGGCTGCATCCGGTCGGCCGGATGGGCGAGATCCGCGACATCGTCGACGCGGTCGTCTTCCTGGAGAATGCCGGCTTCGTGACGGGCGAGATCCTGCATGTCGATGGCGGCCAGAACGCCGGCCGCTGGTAAGAACCACGGATCGGCGGCGGCACCGTGCCGCCGCCTTCCCTGACGGAGGAGAACGGCGATGCCGATGGTGACCATCCAGGTGACCCGCGAAGGGTCCTCGCCCGACCGTCCCGCGGTGACGGCGGAGGAGAAGGCCGCCCTGATCCAAGGCGTCAGCCAGCTGCTGCTGGACGTGCTGAACAAGCCGCTCGACGCCACCTTCGTGGTGATCGAGGAGGTGCCGATGGAGAATTGGGGCGTCGGCGGCCTGCCGGTCACTGAGTACCGCCGCCGGCTCGCGGCGAAATCGGGCTGAGCCGGGCCAGACGGGGCGGGCCGGAGCCGATGGCCCTGCCCGCGCCCGTCTGGCATGCTGCTTGCGTCGTTCCGGAGCAGGAACGGCGGCGGTATCGCGGCCGGCAGAGCCGCGGATCGCAGAGGCAGGGAGAGCATGGGATGGACGGCTTCGACCCTTCGGTCTTCGCCATCAGCCGGCCGGCGCTGCACGATTACGCGGCAGCGGCACGGCCGGACATCACGGTGGAGTGCTATCGCAGCGATGCCGGGCAGATGGAATCCTGCGGCGCACTGCACCGGCTGTCGTTGAACCGCAGCGGCCATGGGCGCTACGCCTTCCGGATCGGTGACGGGCCGACGCGGCGGGTGATGCGGCCGGCCTGGACGCTGGGGGTGCAGCCGGCCGGGCTGCCGCTGTTCGTCGACGGTGACGGCGCCGACTACATCTCGATCTTCCAGCCGCCCGAGACCTATCGCCGGATCGGCCAGGAGATCGGGCCGGCGGATTTCGACGATTCCGAGATGCTGGTCGCCGTCGACCCGCTCACCGTGCACATCGCCCTGGCCCTGGCCGAGCTGGCGCGGCAGCCGGCGGGGACAGACCCGCTGCTGGCCGAGCAGCTGGGCCTGACCTTCGCCGCCTGCACCCTGCGCCTGCTGTCCCACCGCCCGGCGCCGCGGCCGGAGCGGCCCGACGCGCTGTCGCCGGAGCGGCTGCGCCGGGTGCTGGAGCATATCGAGGACGCGCTGGAGGACGGCGATCTGAGCCTGGCGGAGCTGGCCGCGGTGGCCAGCCTCAGCCCGTTCCATTTCAGCCGCGCCTTCAAGGCCGCGACCGGCCGGGCGCCGCACCAGTTCGTGCTGGCGCGGCGGGTCGAGCGGGCCAAGGCGCTGCTGGCGCGGCGCGACCTGGCGCTGGCCGAGATCGCCTACCGCGCCGGCTTCGCCAGCCAGGCCCATTTCTCCACCGCCTTCCGCCGCGCCACCGGCACCACCCCGGCACGGTATCGGGTGGAGGGGTGAGGCAAAACACGGTTCCGGAATCTGGCTCTCCCACTCGTCATGGCGAGCGAAGCGTGGCCATCCAGTCTTTCAGCCGCCGCTCATGGCGGTGACGGTCTGGATGGCCACGCCTCTTCGGGGGTCGCCATGACGGCTTGTGGGTTCGGCCGCCAAGTCCTCAGCTGCTGTCCGGTCCCGACGGCCGCGGCGGAGGCCGGCCGGCGACGGGCGCGCCCGGCGGGCGGAACCAGCCCTTCGCGAGCAACCGTCCGGCGGCCGCCGTTCTGGCATCCATGGCGGCGGCCTCGTCGGTCCCGGCGATGGCCGCGGCGATCGCGGCCCGGTCGGGCGGGATGCCGAGGGCGCGGCACAGGCTGCGGATCAGGGCTTCGATCGGCAGGGCCTTGTCGGCGGTGTCGGGACGGTCGGCATGATCGCCGGCCAGCCGGTCCCAGAGATCGGCCGTCAGCTGTTCTCGAGTCTCGGCATCGGCGGTCGCGGCGGCGATGGATCCGGTGACGCCCTGGGCGACGCGGCGGCGGCGGCCGGCCGCCAGGGCCGCGCGGTCGTCCCGGTCCCGCTCGGCGGCGTGCCGAGCCTCGTCCCGCTGCTGGCGCAGCCTGGCCCGCAGCGCGATGGCGCGGCGGATGCCGAGGAAGAGGCGGCTGAAATGGGCTTCGGCCTTGCCGGCGCGGTCGAGGTCGCCGGCCTGCAGGGCGGCGATGGCGTCGGCCTGGAACGCCCGGGACATCACCATGCCCAGCTCGATCAGCCCGGACAGGATCGCGTCGTCATCCGAGAGCGGCCGGACGGCGGGCGCGGTCTCTGTCGTGGGGTCGGCATCGGCCATTCCGAGATGAGAACATAATAGGAACATTTGGTCAAGAAAAAGCACACTCACTTGCACCGGGCTCGGTGGCGGCACTTTTTCTCTGTCATCCCCGGGCTTGACCCGGGGATCCAGGGAATGTCGATGCCGCTCCGGGCGGCCCCTGGATTGCCGGGTCAAGCCCGGCAATGACAGTTAAGGAACGGGTTTCGCGGCGACAGCCGGAGCAAGATCAAGCAACAGATGCGCAGGATCGCGAAAGAGCGGCGGCGGCGGGCGGCGCCATGATCGGGGCGAGACCGTCCGGAGACCGCTATGCCCTTCGCCCAGGCCCACCCGATCACCGATGTCTGCTTCCTGGTCGAGGATGTCGAGCGGGCGGCCGCCTTCTACATCGACAAGCTGGGCTTCCGGCTGCGCCGCCGCGCCCCGGGCTTCGCCGACTTCAAGGGCGCCGGGCTGACCTTGGCGCTGTGGGAGATCGGCCATATCGCCGAGCACACCGGCGTCTCCGGCCGCCGCGCCCCGCCGCAGGTGCACAAGGCCTGCGCCGCGGCCGAGCTGCCGTCGCCCGCCACGGTGGACGCGGTCTATCGCGAGCTCAGCGCGCTCGGCGTGCCGTTCACGCGGCCGCCCGCCGACTATCCGTGGAATGCGCGCTGCGCCTATTTCACCGATCCCGACGACAATCTGTGGGAAATCTACGCCTGGCTCGACGGCGGCCCTGTCGGCGACGTCGAAGGCCCAGCCGCTGGAGGGAGGACCGCATGACCGCCTTCGACCGCCGCACCGTCCTGGCCGGGATCGCCGCCTTCGGTGCCGGCATCGCGCTCAAGATCCCCGACGGCCGGGCCGAGGCCGCCAAGGTCGTGATCAAATACGACTGGCTGATCAGCAACGGCCAGATCGGCGACGTGGTGGCGCTGAAGCAGGGGCTGTTCCAGGCCGAGGGGCTGGAGGTCGAGTTCTCGCCCGGCGGCCCGAACTCCGCCACCGTGCCCCCGGTCGTCACTGGCCAGGCGGCGCTGGGCCAGTTTTCCGATTCCGCGCAGCTGCTGCTGGCCCGTGCCTCCGGCGTGCCGGTGAAGGTGATCGCCTGCGGCTACCGCTCCGGTCCCTTCGCCTTCTACTCCCTGCCCAAGGCGCCGATCCGCACGGTCAAGGACATCATCGGCAAGCGCATCGGCATCCAGCCCACCGCCCGCTTCGTGCTGGACGCCATCCTGGCACAGAACAAGATCGACCCGTCGCAGCTGGACATCACCAATATCGGCTTCGACATGACGCCGCTGGTGGCCGGCCAGGTCGACGCCGTCACCGGCTGGATCACCAACACCAAGGCGCTGTCGGTGATCGGGCCGGACCGGATCGACCTGATGATGAAGGACACCGGCCTGCCCTCCTACTCCAACGTCTATTTCGCCACCGACGCGGCGCTGGCGCAGAATGCCGAGGTGCTGGCGAAGTTCCTGCGCGCCGTGGCCAAGGGCTGGGCCTGGACCCATGCGCATCCGAAGGAGGCGGTGGACCTG